>DATLVM010000177.1:0-21362 GCA_035577445.1 Pyrinomonadaceae bacterium | reverse complement strand
CGAAAAAAGAGTAAGGCGAAACCGTTGCAAGAGTCATCAAACCTGATTCAAACCAGAGTGGCTACTGACAAAAATGGGCGAAAGACTTTGGTAAATGACATGAGGTTAGCAGTTCAGTAATCCGGAAGGTCAAAGACCTTCCGCACATCAGGCGGCAAAGCCGCAACGACTCGATCCAGCCGGCGAGAACAGCCCATGCTGGCTTCCCAATCGCAGTTGCGCGAACCGCTCTGAGACCATTCGCTCGGGCAGAAAAGTCCTCGTCAACGAGATGGCGGTTCGCTAATTCTTCTCCAAAATTACTTCAGCAATGGCATGTTCAGTGGTGTGCGCGATCGAGAGATGCGCGGCTGTTGCGCCACTCGCTTCATAGAGTTCGCGAGCGCGTCCGTGAAACAGAATTACCGGCGCACCTGAATCTTTGGCCGCGACTTCAACATCCTGCCAGGTTATCCCGCCGCTCCATCCGGTTTGCAAAGCTTTCAGCGCGGCTTCTTTTGCCGCGAAGCGCGCGGCATAATGTTGTGCGGCGACCGCGCCCCGCGATTCGCAGTAAGCGCGCTCGGCGTCAGTGAAGACGCGCTCGGCGAAGCGCGGCGTGCGTTCGATGGTTTCGCGCACGCGGCGAACTTCGATAATGTCGATTCCGATTGAAATGATCACAGAAGTAGACGCGAAAGAAACTGAGTTGGTTGAAAACGCCGGCTTCTATTGGCGCGAGCGCGATGGCGTGCGCGCGTTGATTTGTGAAGCACTCGAGGGCGACGGCTTCACGAATGCTTTTTCAACCAGGCTTGGCGGCGTCAGCCCGATGCCGACAGGCGCGCTGAACCTCGCCGGCTTCAACGAAGACGACGCGGAAAATATTTACGAAAATCGACGGCGCTTTCTCAAACTCTTTGCCGGCGAATGGACGTTGACCGGATGCTGGCAAGTGCACGGCGCAGACATTCGCACCGTTCGTTCACAGCTGGATGCCGACCAAAAGCCCGGCGTGCTTGGCGATGACGAATATTGCGATGCCTTGATTAGCAACACGCCCAATGTCCTGCTCACAGTTAAGACTGCCGACTGCGTGCCGATACTGCTCGGCGATCGAATCAGCGGCGCGTTCGCAGCCGTGCATGCCGGCTGGCGCGGCACTTCATCTTCGATCGTCAAGCTCGCAGTGCAGAGCCTGGAGCGCGAACATGGCGCTCGTTCGGAAAATATTCGCGCAGCGATTGGTCCGGCCGCGAACGCTTGCTGCTACGAAGTTGGCGCGGACGTCATTAACGTCTTCAAAGAACGATTCTCGGCAGCAAGTGAACTATTCACGCCGACGCGTGACGGCCATGCGCGGATCGATCTGCATTCTGCTAATCGACTTCAACTGCTCGCGGCCGGCGTGTTAGAAGATCGCGTTCACGCGGCGCCATTCTGTACGATGGATCGAAACGATCTTTTCTTTTCCTATCGCCAGGAAAAGAAGCTGCACGGACGTGTTGGGCGTTTGATGTCTGTCATCGGCACGCGATGACGTCCACAGGCTAGGCCCAATTCCCAGCCCGGTAACCAAAATCCGGCGGCGGCGGTGGCGCCGGATAGCTGGTCGGCGCCTCTCCCTTCCACACCAGCGTCCCCGCGAGAATGTCGTGCAGGCCTTGCTTCTTTTCGGTGAACGCCACCATCACAAAACCGATCAAGCAGATCATTCCGGAAAGGATCATTCCGAAGTAACGTCCAGTGGCTCGTGCGAAGCTGATGCGATGGCCGTCAAGATCGGTGACCCGCAGGCCGCAAACCTTTTTGCCGATCGTTCCCTGCCACGATGAGCTTTCCAGCAAGCTGTGATACAGCCAGCTTCCCAGGATCGAAAGTCCATTCAGGCTGAGATTAATCAGCGGCATGACCGGAGAATTTTCGTCTGCGCCACTCGCCATTATTGCGAGCCCAATCACCATTCCCAACGGCACGAACACTGCCGACATGATCAAGCTGTCGATTATGTAGGCCAGCACTCGCCACCAGAAACCAGCGTAAGTTGGCGTATTGTATTCCTGGAACATGACCGATTAAGAAAGTGCCTTCCAGTTGTTAGCGACCGCCGAACACCCAGCCGTTAACACGCTTGACGCGATCGTTCGCGCCGGTAACATCGATCCGCATGTTCTGATCGAAGTTCTTCGGCGGGAAACAAACTTCGTCGTTACAGCTTTGCAAACGCAAGTGGGCTTTCAGATCGACTGAGCCGCCGGAATAATTTGCCGGAACGGTGACGTTAAAGCGCAGGATCACCTTGTTTTCGTAAACCGATAACTGCTTCTGAGAAAATTTGAATTTTCGCAGCGCCGCGCGTGGATACATGACGCCGCCGACACGAACGCCGCTCGACGCATCGACTTTCAAGGATGTTGGAATCAGGAAACTTTCGAGCGGTCTGCTCGAATTGATGTGATAGCCCGAGGGAATATCGATGACGACGGCAGCCTGGACGATTCGTCCCTTCTGCGCTTTGTCGTTGGCGAAATATCCGTTGACGCCGATGTTTGGTGATTGGGCCGCGGCGACTGCTTGAACGAAGAGAGCGACGGTGATGGCTAAGAGTATGCGAGTAATCGGTTTCATAAATCTGTTTAGAGTTTTGATGCAGATGATTCTACACGCCCAGGGTTACCACGCGCCACATTCGCGACTTAGGCGATGCGGCGTTCACGACCTTTTTCGATCTCGGTTAAGGCCTGTCCAGTTTCACCGCGCGCTGCCAACTGTCCGCACGCCGCCAGAATGTCGCGCCCGCGCGGACGCCGGATGTAGACGTGGATCCGGCGGGATTCGAGAATCTCGCGAAACGCTTCAACGCGCTCTACTGACGACGGATGATAAGGCAAAGGTTCAGCCGGGTTGTGCGGAATCAGATTTACCTTTGCCCGCAACGCATGCCGGTTGAGCAGGTTCGCGAGCTGTCGCGCCTGCTCATCAGAATCATTCACACCATCAAGCATCACGTATTCGAAAGTAAATCGCTCTCCCGGCTTGAGTGACTTTTCGAAATCCTTGCACGCCGAGAGCAATTCCTTGAGCGGCCACTTCTTATTGATGGGCATCAACTCATTACGGAGTTCATCAGTCGGCGCCGCCAACGATACCGCGAGACGCGGGCGATCCGGAATCGCGGCCAGGTCGCGAATGCGCGGCGCCACGCCCGCAGTCGAAACAGTTATGCGATTCGGCACGATGTGAAGTCCGCTCGGCTCTTTCATTATGCGAACGGCCTTGATTAACTCGTCGAAATTCAGGAAAGGTTCACCGGCGCCCATGCCGACGAGGTTCGTGCCGCGCGGCGGCTTCACGCCTTCACCGTAGCCATCGTTCAGCGCGACGATAATTTGTTCGACGATCTCGCCCGCCGTGAGATTTCTGAGCAAACCAAGTTGGGCCGTCAAACAAAACGTGCACTGCAAGGGGCAGCCCGACTGTGAAGAAAAACAGATCGTGTCACGGCGCTCCTCGGGAATAAAGACAGTTTCGACGGGAAGATTGTCGCGCGTCTTGAACAGGTAGCGGCGCGTCCCATCGCTCGAGAGGTAGCGCGATTCGAGCGTCAGCGTTGAGACGGTCGCGTGTTGTTCAAGCTGGGATCGAAGCTCCTTCGGGAGATCCGTGATTTGTTCGAATGACCGGAGGCGCCGTCCGTGAATCGCCGCAAAAATCTGTTTGCCGCGATATGCAGGTTCGCCCAGCGTGCCAACGAACTCAGACAGTTCAGCCGGAGATAATCCTGTCAGATGCAACGCTTTCATCGATCGTTCAATTCTAGCATTCGCCAGCGACGCCGGTTAATCGGCAAACAAAATCGCGAGCGGATCATCACCGCTCGCGATCTTTAGTTGAGATTTGAAAAAAGTCCTATTGAAGAACTGAGAACTTCGCTTCCTGCTTCAGCGATTGACCGCTGACATGATCGCGCACCCGAACTTCCAAAGTGTAATCACCAGGAACCAGTTGCCGCGAATCAATCAAACGCGTGAGCGTCAGCCGTTGACCGGCGTCACTGTTGCCGCGCCAGTCCTCAGCCTGCTTGCCGAGTTCCTTGCCGTCTTTCATCAGCGCATATTCGACATCGACTGATGGACGCAGTGTCGTCTGATCGATGCCCGCGTTGTAGATTTGCATGTAGACGCCAACCGGCGAGCCGCGATGGAACGTGCCCGACACGTTCGGAATTACCTTGACGTTGCCGATGGTGAACATGCCGACGGCAGGTTGATCGCCGAGCGATTCCAATTTCGTCGCCAGCACCAGTGTCGAAGTCGAAAGCTTGCCGGTTTCGTACTTCGGAACGACGACCGGAACATGGCGAACTCCGGTAGCTCCGGATTCTGTGTCGCGAACTACGACATCCAGCTTGTAATTGCCCGGAGGTAGCGCGACCGCCTTTTGATAGGCTGACTTAAGCGACTTAGTCTCAGTTAACTCGTCGACCGTGGCACGCGTAATCACTGGATCTTCAAAGACGCCGGCGCGTCGTCCAGAGACGTGGGTGATTCTTCCGAAAATATTCAGTTGGGCTTGTTGCACGCCACCGCTGTCCTTGAAAGACAAGTTTGAGTTGTCGGTCTGTATCGTGAAAGCCGTAATAACTCGCTCGTCAGACTGGCGGAAGTAGTCAACCCGCACATCGAAGTTCAACGGATTGTCTTCAACGATTGGTTGGCTGGTGATACTTGCAAGGTCGTTGAACTTAATCTGCGGCGGTCGCTGCAAGTCTGTCAGAATCTGCAAACGCGAGAACGGGCTGTCCTGTTCGCGTTGATAGCCCGGCATACCAATGCCGCCAAAATTCGCGACACGGTCGGACTTGTCTGACAGACCCATTTCTTCAGCCAGCGTCAAACCCGCGCCGGGTATGTGCAACAGCGCATCCTTCTCATCAGGGTTGCGGGCGATGCGATACTCGCCACTACCGGTCGGATCGACGAATTCGATCTCAATTCCTGAACCTACGCCAGGTAAATAGCGATAGAACCAACGCTCAAACGGATAGGTCGAAGTCGAGCCCCCACCTTCATACGATTCGCGATTATAAGTGCCGCCCGAAGGATGTGATTCCACTTCGTCGGGCTTGCCCCACTGAATGTAGATGCGGCCGCGATCAGTTTTCCATCCGGGAACTCCGGAGGCGTAGTGTTCGTTCGCATAGGCGATGCGTTCGTAGTATTCCTCGCGATATTCGTTCTCGTCCGTATCCGGATCAGGATCGCGGCGCCGCCAAAACTCTTCAATGAAACGTTCGCGCTCGTCGTCAGTCGCCAGCTTCCTGAACGCCTTACGCTCTTCATCGGTGATGATGTAAGCGACGTCCTTTTCCAACCAATCCTTGTAAGCCTTCTTCAGCTCGACCTTTTCGTTCCGAGGCTTACTCATCGGATCCTGATCGTTGCTCTTGGTCTTCTGCGCCAGGCTGGACGGCACAGCAAAACTAAAAGCGAGGAAAGTGACGGCCAGACGGCCAAAACTGCGTGACATAGGGTTTACTCCTGCGGACTGCGGAAACTGCTAATTTGTCGTATCTGAATGACTTTCGAGCGACGCGGACACGAAGACTAACCTGAATTCTAGGTTTGGGTCAGACCAGAGTCAAGATGCCGGAGAACTGGTCTAAAGTTGCCTCGATCGTGTCAGAGGCCCGACAGTAAAAGAGGGCCTGTCACGAACTTGCCCTCCCTTACGGTCGGACTTCTGACACGTTATGCGGTCTGTCGCTTTCGTCCCGAAATCCACGCCACGATGATCGAGATTGCATAAAGGACAAACATCGGCGCGGCAAAAAGAAGCATGTTCGGCACGTCGTTCGTCGGCGAAAGAACCGCGGCCACGATGAGAATGACGATAATGGCGACGCGCCAAACTTTCACCATCCAACGCGCCGTCACCAATCCCATCCGCGCCAGCACGTAAGTTATCGCCGGCATCTGCGCCACCCCGCCCATTCCCAGCATCAACAGGATGATAAAGTCGAAGTAGTCGTCGGCCTTCAGAAACAGGCGGAAATCGGAGCCCAATCCCAAGAGATACTTCGCGGCCGGCGGAAAGATCAGGTAGTAAGCCGTAGCCGCGCCGAGCACGAAGAAGATTGTCGACAGTGCGATGAACGGCGTCACGTACTTGCGCTCGTGCGGATAAAGCCCCGGCGATACGAACGCCCAGATTTGCCAGAGCAGGAACGGCACCGCTAAACCAATCGCGGCATAGAGCGAAACTTTCACGTACAGCGCAAACGGCTCGATCGCGGTGGTGACGATCAATTTGGAATTTGGATCAGTAACCTTGTCGTAGCCCGCGTTCAGATCGATCGGCAGCTTCACATCTTTCGGAACGATGTCATTGCCGGCAGACAGAGGTTCATCCGTGAACAAGCCGAGATTTCCTTGCGCATCCTTATCGACGCGCGCCATCACGGATGCGCCGGCAGGAATCTGCGCCGGGCCGAGCTTTGTCAGTTCAGGAAATACAAATCGCAGCTTGTCGTCTTTGTGCAGCGAACTAAGGGGCACCGTCGGCAGCTGTCCATTCAGACCCGCAATCGTGACTTTCTTTTGCTGTTGAGCCTCAGCGAGCGCGCGATTGATCGGCCGCGCCAAAAAATTGTAGATGTAGCCCGAAACAAACCAGCACGCGAACGCGGTGATCAGCACGAACGCCATGCTGCGAATCAGTCGCGTGCGCAACTCGTCGAGATGCTCGAGAAAGGACATCTGTCCACCGAGGTCTTCTTCCCCGCGAGCCTTCTCTTCGCCTTTCTTGATTAATTTCAATCGGGCCATCTCAGTGACGTGGCGTGATGATGCCTGGAAGATTACAGCCAGTCGTGTTTGCCGCCGGGTTGGTCGGGCGGCGCAGGTTCTGCGGCGGTCGCGACATCACGAGGCTGAACGAGCGAAGAATCAATCGGTGTGACAGCCGGCGCGACGGCGGCAGTTGATGGTGACGCTTCCAACGCGGCCGCTTCGCGCGCTGCCCGAATCTTTTCCGTGGCTTTCTCGAGAATCGAGTTGCCGTAGTCAGGCTCGGCGCCCTTATCGTAGGTATCCAGATTGACTTCGCGTTCCCACGTCCGCTTGAAGTCGTCCGAGGCGCGCCGAAATTCAGATAAGCTCTTGCCGAGTTGCCGGCTGAGCTGTGGCAGCTTGCGCGGACCAAAGAAGATCAAGGCCGCACCGAGGATGACGAGCAATTCCGTGCTGCCGAGTGAATCAAGGATGAACAGATACATCATCAGAGTAACCAGGTCTTAGACGCGCCGGCGTCGTAAAAGGATTGTAGCGCGGACGTAACCACGAGGTACAGAGATGCGGGGTCGCCGAATTAACCGCTAGGGTTGAAACCTTTGCCGGTATTCAAGCGAGGTTATGAAGGCCTTGACCATCTCGGCCTCAATGAAGTTGCCGTGAAAATCATTAAGCTTCGCCAACCAAAAATCGTAGCCCGAATAATCTCCATCGGGTGCATCGTCAGGATTGCGTCGCAGATATCCGACATATTGCATCAAGACAAACGCGCGATTGATTTCCCGATTCGCCAGGTCCTGGTTTTCGGCAATTTGCCTGAGAACCTGAGCGCGCGCGTTCAAATTTGTGGTATCCGGCGAGTTTCCGAATAAACCAATAAGGGCCGCTCGATCACCGGAGTTCAACACGTTTCCGGCATTTTGATTCAAACGATCGACGAAGTCGGCCGGTGATAGAGAGGTGGCGAAAGCCGTTTGAAATCGGCCGCGCTGAACGAACTGAGACACAAAGTTCTGCTTATTATTCTCGAGCACGGCCGGCCAACCAGGCTGCAAAACGACCACACCGCCATTGATCTGCTCGCTGTCGATCAGGAGTTCATTCTTGCGAACTACTGGCACTGGCATTTGGTGCGCTCCACCCGTATTTGAATTCCCGGTCGCATCGCCATACGCAACTTTGTACAAGCGCTCGACCAGATAAGCTGTTTGCTGAAATTCAATCGATAAGTAGAATGCCCCCGAAGTATTAATTCGCTTCATTTCTATGCATGGCTGATTTGCGCCGCACGAGCTGATCTGGTTTGCCCAAAAATCAAACCCACCGGCATCTGGTTCACGGGCAAGAAAATCAACGTATTGCTGATGAACGAAGTAATCGGTGTTGTCAGGGTTGCCCGGCGTCACATTAACCAGGGCAACTGCTAACTGACCGTTGATGTTCCCGGCTAAATCCGATCTCGTGTCGCCGTTGAGATCCGCGACGACCACCGACACACTACTACTACCGTTGATCTGGTCTCCCAGACTTTGGAAAGTACCGTCTCCGTTTCCCATTAAGACCTGAAGAGCGCCGGTTGAGAATACGCCTGAGGTGACCAAATCGAACTTGCCATCACCATTGAAGTCAGCGATCTTCAAATCAGCCGAAGTATTATTCAAGTGTGCTTGCGAAGTTGGGGGTTTGAAGGTCCCATCGCCGTTTCCCTTCAGGATTATCAAAAATTCGTCGGTGACCGCGACGTCAAGTTTCTGATCTCGATCAAAATCTCCAACCACAATCGAATAAGGTCCTGAACCTTGGGACCAGTTGCCATTAGCGTTGATTGGCGACTGAAATGTGCCGTCGCCGTTACCCAGAAATACACTGATGAAAGCCGGAGGCGTTAGAGTTTTGTCTCGGCCATAAGCGAAAAGATCGATTTTGCCGTCGCCGTTGAAATCGCCGGTCGTGAATGCACGCACGATAGGTTGCGGGACGACAGAGATTTGTGGAGTCTTAAAGGTGCCGTCGCCGTTGTTGATTAAGACGATCAGGCTGGTTGTAGAGCCCGCAACGAGATCTGGTTTGCCGTCATTATTGAAATCAGCGGCGAGAACGTGCCAACCCGAGACAGCGTAACTTTGGGCCGAGTTAAAAGAGCCATCACCCTTTCCCAGCATGATGCTGATGTGCGGGGAGTCCCCATAGACCAGATCGAGCTTGCCGTCGCGATTGAAATCGCTGACCACGAGAAACCGAGGGGCAGCAGCTACGTGGGAAACGAGCGGCGCTTTGAGAGTGCCATCGCCGTTTCCCAGCAGGACCAGCACGTCGCTGGTAGTGATATCACCGGCCACCAAATCAATCTTGCCGTCGCCGTTGAAGTCGCCTGACGAAACTACGTATGGATGACCCGCGGGAAAGGTGGCGGGAGAGTTGAATTTTACGGTCTGCGCTGCTGCGTCCAGCGTTGCAGCGGAAATCAACATCGCCAAGACAAAAAAACAAGCCACGTGACGATCGTGAAAGCAGGGTGTGAGTTTCAAGGCAACCTCCTGATTTGTCGGTTGACGAACGGGCGTCCGCAACTATCGACATTCTCTTGATTCGTATGTCGGGGAGCAATAATCATACCTCAAGTGCTGCCGAGTTTACGCTGCGGATTCAACTACTCTTTCTCGGGTAGCCGCGAAATTTCACGAATTGCCAGTGAAATCAACCGCATTTCACCGGCAGCACAGCCGGTTTGCGATAGAGGCAACCCCAGCCGAAAATAAAGCGAATGGCCATGCCGTCCAATTCACTGGAGCAGTTTGCCCGCACGGCCGAAGCCGTGGCGGCGACGACCAAGAAGCTCGAGAAAGCGGCGCTGCTCGGCGATTATTTCGCGCATCTTTCTGATGAAGACCTGGCGCGTGCGGCGCGCTACTTTGCGGGTCATCAATTCGCGCAGAGCGACGCTCGGACGACGAATGTCGGTGGCAGCATTCTCGCTGAAGCGATGGTCGCGGCGACGGGCGTCGCGCCTGAGAGTCTCGGGCCGCGCTATGCGCGTTGGGGAGACGGCGGCGATGTGGCGTTTGAAATCTTTTGCGAAGCCAAGCCAAAAAATCAATCGAGCCTGACGCTGGCCGATACCGAAAAGCTGCTGGCGACCCTGAGCTCGACTCGCGGCAAGAATGCGAAGACCAAGCTTCTGACGAAGGTGCTGACTGACGCCACGCCGCTCGAAGCGAAGTATCTCGTCAAACTCTTGTCCGGCGATTTGCGCATCGGTTTGCGCGAAGGTCTGGTGGAAGACGCGATCGCCCGCGCATTCAAGCAACCGCTCGCGCAAGTCTCGATGGCGAACATGCTGCGCGGCGATATCGGCGAAGCAGCGGTGCGCGCGCGGAATGGCGCGCTGCACGATATTGAGATGCGCCTGTTTCATCCTTTGAAGTTCATGTTGGCGACGCCTGCATCGGATCTGGCAGACATCGCGCGCACGATGCCGGATGAGTTCTTCGTCGAAGACAAGTTCGACGGCATTCGCGCGCAGGTGCATGCGCAAGACGGACGAGTGGCGATCTACTCGCGCACGCTCGATGAAATATCGATTCGCTTTCCTGAGCTGCGTCCGTCCCTGTCCGAACTGCCGACCGATGTCATCATCGACGGCGAGATCATCACTGCGCGCGGCGCAGAGATTTTGCCGTTTAGCGATTTGCAGAAACGGCTTGGGCGAAAGACTGTCGGAGAAGACTTGCTCAAGAGCGCGCCCGTCGTGTTCGTGGGTTGGGATCTTCTTTACGCGACCGGCAAGGTTTTGATCGACGAAGAATTACAAGCACGTCGCTCGCGATTAGAAGACATCATGGCGAGCGCCGGCGATAAAGAACGCGTCCGTCTTTCGCGAACCAAACGATTCAATGACGTGGCCGCGCTGGACGAAGAATTCGACGCCGCCCGGGCTCGTGGTAACGAAGGGTTGATGATCAAAGATCCTTCATCTTCATACAAACCCGGCCGCCGCGGGCGCGAATGGATGAAGTTGAAGAAAGCTCTGGCGACTCTTGATGTTGTGGTCACGACGGTTGAACTCGGGCATGGCAAGCGGCGGAACGTGCTGTCCGACTACACCTTCGCGGTGCGACGGTCTGAAGCTGAGCCCGAGTTGCTCAACATCGGCAAGGCCTATTCCGGGTTGACCGATGCGGAAATCGCGGAGATGACAGAGTGGTTTCGCGCGCACACTCTTCAGGAGTTCGCCCATGGCCGCGTGCGGGTGGTCGAACCGCTGATCGTTTTGGAAGTAACTTTTGACCGCGTCCAGCCATCCAAGCGTCACAAAAGCGGTTATGCTTTGCGATTTCCGCGCATCGTGCGGCTGCGACCCGACAAGAAGGCGGACGAGATTGACACGCTCGAAACGGTGCGCCAGCTCGCAAGTTAGTGGAGCGCGGACATCCATGTCCGCATGCAGTTTTGCCGGAACTCTCTTTTTAAAATATTATCCCGTGTCATTGTGGAGCATGGCGTGTTGAGCGCGCTGCGGGCAAGATGCCCGCGCTCCAGGAAAGATGCCCTGATGATTTTGCCAAGAATTGCCCTTGCCGGGTTGGCTGCGGTCCTGCTGTTTAGCTTTGCGTCAGCACAAACGCGCCGCCCCGGCTCCAGACCAACAACTGCGAAGCCCGCCGCGACGCCGACTCCGGTCGCGACGCCGCAACCAACACCCGCACCGGCTGTTAATCCTGCATCGCCGCCGATTGCGACGGTTAACGGCGTGACGATCTCGGCAGCGGATATCGAGGATGATGTGCGCGAGGCAGTGATGCGTGATCCGGATCAATATCTGCGTGATTACTATCTCGATCCGGCAAAGGCGGTACGCGAAGCGCGCCAGCGCGCGGTCGAAGCACGACTTGGTTCAATGTTAATTGACGCGGAAGCGAAAAAGCGCGGAAAGACTTCCAGCGAATTAATCGAGGCGGAAATCAATTCAAAGATTCCGCCGCCAACCGATCAGGAAATCAAAGCCGCGTATGACGCGAATCGCGATCAAATCGGCAGTGCTGACCTCGAATCAGTACGCAGCGACCTGGTTAATTTCATCCGCAACCAGCGCAGCCAGGAACTCTATAGAGCGTGGCTCAATCGGTTAAAGATGACGAATGTCGTCAGCAAAAATGCCGATGTGAACGCGCCGAATCTCGCGCCGGGCACGGTGCTCGGGGCTGTAAACGGCGCACCTTTGCGGATTGAGGCCATTAACGAACGGATGAAGCCGTACGCTTACAAAATGGAGATGCGGCTCTATTTGATTCGCCAGGATCTGCTCAACCGGCGCATCAACAATCAGTTGATTACCAGTGAAGCTGAGAAGCGAAAGGTTGGATCGGAAGAAGTCTTTCGCGTCGAAGTCACGGACAAAATCAAGCCGCCTACCGATGCTGAAGTTAAGAAGTTCTATGACGAGAACAAATCAAACATCAACGGCGATCTGAATTCGGCCAGGACTGCGATCATCAGTTACCTCCAGCAACAGCAACAGGAGAAGCTCGAGCTGGCGCTGGCGGAAAAGTTGCGCGCCGCCGCGAAACCGCAGGTGATGTTGAAAGAACCTGAGGCGCCGGTGATGAATGTCGGTTTTGGCGAAGGCGCGTCACGCGGCGACCCAAACGCCGCGGTCACGATTATCGAATTCACGGACTTTCAATGTCCGGCTTGCGGCGGCATGTACCCAATTGTCGAGGACTTAATGAAGTCTTACGGCAATCGTGTGCACTTCGTGATTCGCAATTATCCCCTGACTTCGCGGCATGAGAACGCCTTCAAGGCGGCGCAGGCCGCAGAAGCCGCCAAGGCACAGGGCAAGTTCTGGGAGTACATCGACTTCTTGTTCAAGAATCAAAACGCGCTGGACGTTGATTCGCTCAAGAAGTACGCAACCCAGGTTGGTTTGGATCGCAAGCGCTTCGACGCCGAACTCGATTCCGGCAAGTACGAGCCAATTGTGCGGCGTGATCTGGAAGAGGGCGACAACTATGGCATCGACGCGACGCCGACTTTTTACATCAACGGCATAATTCTGACGGACTATTCTGCGGAAGGCTTGCGCGATGCGATCGAGAAAGCCTTTGCGCGGGCCAAGCGCTAATCGTTCGCTCGCCGCGCAGGCGACTAACGTGTCAGAACCCGGAGCGGTAGCGACGGGATCAAGTTTATCCGATGATGGTCACATGATCGGTCGCTACCGCTCCCGGTTCTGACACAAAGCAGGCGTCCAGCCTTGAAATCAATTTGCGATCAAGTTCAAAGGAGAATCGTACGACATGAAACTAATAGCTCGGGTTTTCTTCATCCTGGCGATATCAGTCATTTCAATCTCTACCGCAACTGCGCGCCGGCCGCCGGCGCAACAAGTCGTAATCGTCCCCGGCATCTATGAGAACTTCACCGTCGGCAAAGGCTCCGGCGACTTAGAGGGCATGCGCGTCACGATCCTGTCCGCTGGCGGCGGCTATTACGCAATCGTTCAAATTGCGCAAGGCGGCGCCGAAGATCCGAAGCCTGAATTTGTTCCCGCCGAAGTCAAAGGTCGAACGATTAGCTTTAGCGTCGGTGACGAAAAATACACCGGCACAGTCTCTGCGACTGGGATGACCGTCAAGAACAACGCGGGTGATTCGCAGACATTGAAGCGTAAGCCTTGCACGACGCTCTTCAAATAAACTTTATTGACGCTGACGAGCTGGACCCAGGGAGATTGGTGGGGATGATAGCGGGATTAGCTGCACGCGCTTTGCCGAGGCGGCGGGCCTCTCGCCGGTGAATCACGCGCGAGATGCGCGCCACATTCAGACCGCAAGCCTCAAGGCCTCTCTCTATTGACAACCTCGAGTACCGGCTTTAGCATTGCCTCAGTTTTTCAAGCGGTAAACTAAGAACCTCTTACGCTCCTTCGCGTCCTCGCAAGATCGTTCGATGGTGCTGACGGCGGCAAGTCGTGGCCGCCTCCGAACCCGCAGCGATTGCCACCAATCATGTCTGGCCTTTCGCCTGCACCCCCACTGGAGGCTCTATGAGCAATAATCCGACACCAGACCAGGAACCTGAAGTAGGTTCCCCCACTCAGACGTCCCCATCGGCGCAGTCCGTCGCCGCCACGGAAGCCGAAAAGAAGAAGGCATTGACTGAGGCGATTAACAATATTCTCAAGGGAATTCCGTTCATCGGCCCCTACATCGTCATTATTAAGCTGAAATGGGGCTGGACAGGCATATTGCTGTTGTTCGGAGGTTTTTTGATCGCGGCGACTCTGGTGGGAACAGGTCTATACCCGGAATTCGCTATGTCAAGCCGCTACTTCAGGACAGCACACGACCCCATTTACAGGGTGGTGACGCAAAAAGATATGAATTGGCAAGCTGCCCTGGGCAACGCCAAATCACGCATTCGGGCGAGCGGCGTGGCCCTTAGCAACATCGATCCGAAATTGGTCACAGATAAGATCAAAGCCGGCGCCAACGTCCAGCTGGTCTATGTCAATCCGTGCGCTCCTGCTGTGCAACAACGTCAGGCAGACGAACACAATCCGCACGCCTCAACAAATATCGCTTTGTCGATCAAGAAGTTGGGTGACTTCTCGCAGAACCTGAGTCCGGCGGAGAAGCAGGCGCTGAACGTCATGTTGACGGATGCTTATCCGACCATGGTCGTAACGATCATCGATGACGATCTCTACGCGTACTTCTGTCCGTATAGAGCGGAGTGCTCAACGAGTCCGGTGCTAATATTCGATAATTATCACGAGAAGGATGCGGCGAGGTTCTTTGAGAACCATTTTCTGATGCTCTTAAAGGACGCCACGACTGTGTCCGATCTCAAGCAGCCGTGTGGTGCACCAACGCCCGGCTCGTCGGGCACACCCACGCCCGGCTCATCGCCCGTCGCGGCGACAACTACTTTACCAACTCCTTAATGGTAGGTTGATCGCGGTGGAATTAGTTTCGGTGGGTGTGGCCTCTTACGGTGTTCCCAGGTTCTTGAATAACTCTTCGATGGTCTTGTCCAGGGCGATCTTCCATTCCTTTTCTTCTTTGACGAAGTAAACCTTGCTCCACTTCTTAGTATCTTCGTCCTGAACCTCGAGCGTCGCGTTGTCGCCGTCGATTTTTTCGTTGCGCGTTTCCGGCATCTTGTCGGCTTTCCCGCCCGGGCTTTCGAAACCTTCGGTGAGCGCCTTATCGACAGTCTTGCCCTGAGCCTTCGCGGCGGTCTCAATCATCTGAACCGACGACTTCGACAGAGTCTTCTTCATACCGTCGACGTCCTTCTTCTTTTGCGCTTCATAGAATGCTTTGAAGGTGGCGGTCGGCGAAGACGAAATCAGATTGCACGCAGCGAGTGCGAACAGCATAAACGCGACCGCGAGCAGCGGTTTGAAGTTTTTCATTCAACTCTCCGTGTCATGAGTTGGGCTACTGTGATGCTTTCTTGTGTGACAGGATGTTGCAAGTATCGGCAGCTCCGGTGATGTCGATCGCCACGTTGCCTTCGTCGATGTGCTGAATGATCCCGTCTTTATCGATCACGAACGTCGCGCGATTTCCATAGCCACCCTCTTCGTTGAAGATGCCATAGTCTCTGACGACGGTGTGTTTGATGTCACTCAACAACGGGAACGTGACGCCGATCTGTTTGGCGAACTCAGCGTTGGCATAAGGACTGTCGATGCTCACGCCGAAAACTTGTGTATCGTTGCCTTCGAATTTGGCGATATCAGCCTGATACGCCTTCATTTCCTTCGTTCAACCACCGGTGAAGGCAAAGACGTAGAAAGCGAGCACGACATTCTTCTTGCCTTTGAAGTCGCTCAATTTGTAACGCGTTTTGCGGCCGTCGGGTCCGCTGATGGAGCTGGGCAAAGTAAAATCCGGCGCAGCCTGGCCAACTTTCAGATTGGTGTGCGGCGCTGCGGGCGTTTGTGTCGGCGTTGGCGTTTTCGCCGGAGCCGGGCTCGGACTTTGAGTCGGCGTAGGTTGCGCGGCAGCAATCGACCCGGCCGCAAAAAGAAACAGAACGCAGAGGGCGTGCTTGATCATGACGTGTCTCCTGTAACGCAAACTTCAGTTTGCGAGGTTGTCGTACCCGGTAACGCAAATTTTAGTTTGCGAACGACGCAATCTGAAGATTGCGTTACCTCAGGTCTCGGAAGCAGCGAGAGTGTACATCGGTTGAGGTGGAGTGACAATCCTTCGATCGTCGAGCGCAAACAAAAAAGCGGAGCGGGTTTGGCCGCAGCGCGGCCACATGTTTATAGCTCACAGTCCAAACAAAATTAGTTTAGCTCCGGAGGAGCGGAATGTTTGCTGAATATTTCGCTCCTTCGGAGCTTGGTCGAATTTTTCTACTCAGGAACTATAAACATTGCGTCCCTCTGGGACGACTAAGCCTTGGTGCCGGCAGCGAATCACCCTACCGCTCGCGCAGTTTTTGTTTGAGTTGGTTCAGCGGCATTGAAGAACTGGGATCAGCATGATGTTGGGCGAGCCGCTGCTCAGCTAGCTCTTCGTCACTTGCTGATATTGGCGGATCGTCCAAGTCCAGAGCGCGACGAATCAGAATCTGCCGCTCTTCGAACGTGAGACGCGGAAGCTCAGCGATAACTTCGTTGAAATTCATAAGTGAAGCTTAACCGCGTGCCGCGGGTATTTCAACGGAAAATCCTTTGACTTCCCAACAGTCAGCATATAGCGTTCTGCTATGCAGCCGAGGGTCTACTGCTCGGAGGTTGAAGATCATGCAAGAAGACCAGGCTATCGCTGAGATACGAGAAGTGCGGCGTCGGATTTCTGAAGAATGCGATCACGATCCGCGCAAACTAATCACCTATTACAAAGAGCTGCAACTCTGGCATAAAGAGCGACTACTGCGGCCCGAAGACGGTAAAGAAGAAGTTGGCGATGACCTCGTGAAAGCGTGACAAGGCCAGCCTCAGGACGCGAGCATATGACCGACCCAGCGTCAGAAATAGCGCGCAAGCTTGACGTCCTGTCGGGTCGGTTCAAAGACAGGTTCGGGTTCGATCTATGGTCGGCCTCGCCCGTCACTGAGATTTCTGAGATTAGACGTCCAGTCAACAATGAAGATGACTTAAGATTGCGAACGAATAGCTTGGTCGCCATATTTGAGGTTCTGAACAAATCGGAGTTTGACCGAAAGTCAGGTGTGAAAGAAAACTACACGCGAGACTCTCTCGTTTCCCTGCTCAAGCACGAATTCCCTAACGATCAACCGCTAATCCAAGATCACATCCAAATGGCCCTGGCTGCAATTGCACATTTGCGCAACCACTTTTCACATCGGCATCGTCCGATGAGCGCGAGAGACCTCAAGTATATTGGCGTTCACGATGTACTGGCGAATCCATCCGATACATGGAACAGAGTCCAGCATCGACTCCTACAGCTATTGGACAAGACTCTGGAACTCCTTAATCAAAATTCAGTTTCGTGTATCAACGGTGCCGAGTTGTCGGCCAAGCCGTTGCGAGTATTGGTGCAAGACACCTATAAAAGGTATCAAGAACTTCTTGAAGATCCCGTCATTGCTTCCATGCTAAGAGAAATAATGCATGAAGGTGAGCTTCTTGATACCGACCTGGCAATGCGGTTCAACCGTCCGGTCACAGAGATCCGCAAGCTTCTCTTTCCTCTTTTGGACCGAGTCGTTAGGGTCCGCCCGAACGATTCTTCTTCTACGAAGTTGCACATAAATGGCCCGATGGGCGCAGCTCTTGAAAACCCTGATGAGTGGCTCAAGGACGAGGTGAGATGAAGAGCAAGTTTGTAAAGGTCCGGGATCACTGGACACTTATCCATTTCCTTGTGCTTCAGTTCGAGGAGGCTGATAGGGAATTCGCTGAGTCGGCCGGCTTTGCTCCAGGTTTGAAGGTCGCTTTGCGATTTTACGGCAGAGAAGTTAGTTGCATCGCAGGTTATGGTTTCGGCGGAGCTATTGAGAATTTCTCGCGACCGATGGACGGCGACGGAACTACAGTGGCGTTCAAGGAGATACTTCATCACGTCGACAGCGTTAGTGCGCTACCAGATGAAATCGATGTGGAGAACTGGAGAGAAGAGTTCTTTGTATTGAAGGGAGATTACTATTTCATGCCGCCGGAGGTACGAAACGTTCTTGCCGAGTATCCAGAAGACCACCTGAGAAAAGTGGCCTATCGCAAAACGTATTATCTTCTGCCGGAACTTGCTCCGATGCTTCGTCTGGCCATCGTTAATGTTCAAGACAAGGAAGTACTGGTGGATATCGGTTGCAATAAGGAGCTCCTGGACTTTTGTACTGTGCGATTTCTTTGGATACCGCTCGAAATCGCAACTGAGTCTGAACTCGAAGGTCTCGGCCTGGGCCCTCCCGTCAACTTAGCGTAGCGAAGATTTCCGAGCTAGCGGTTTGCTTTATAAACCACCCCATTCTTCATCACAAACGCAACCTTCTCCATGGCGTGAATATCTTTCAAGGGATCGCCACTGACGGCGACGCTGTAGCTCTGCCCCAAGGAGTCTGTCGCGTGTTAGAATGCGTTCGGAGCCAAGATGTCAACAGACGTTACCGAATTTACCGGAAGAGTAGTTAACGGCACAGTCGTCCTCGATCAGCCGGGCAAGCTCGAGGATGGAACCGAGGTACGTGTAAGGCCCGTAACAAAACCAGAAATAGCCCAGGGCAATAACGGTTCGTTGTCGGAGATGCTGCTGAGTTTTGCCGGAGTGATTGAAGGATTGCCAGAAGACTTGGCGCTCAATCACGACCATTATCTTTATGGCCTACCGAATCAATCCCTCCGGTAAACCACGCCATTCTTCATCACAAACGCAACCTTCTCCATGGCGTGAATATCTTTCAAGGGATCGCCGCTGACGGCGACGATGTCGGCCCACTTGCCCGCTGTTAATGAACCAAGGTTCTTGTCCCAACCAAGCAGCCTCGCGCCATTCAATGTTCCGGCTTGAATCGCCTGCATGTTCGTCAAACCGCCCCAATCCATCAGCAGGAAGAATTCGCGCGCGTTAGTCCCGTGCGGAATCACACCCGCGTCTGTCCCCAGCGCGATCTGTACGCCGTTCGCCATCGCAATCTTCGTGGCATGACGCGCGGCGGCTGCGGCAGCCAGAGCCTTTTCCGCGCGCAGGCCTTTCAACACACCCGTCTTGGCCGCTCGTTCGACTCCTTCCGCGGCCATCAACGTCGGCACGAGGAACGTGCCGCGCTCTTTCATCATGCGCGCGCCTTCTTCGTCGAGGAACGATCCATGTTCGATTGAAGAGACGCCGGCGCGCACGGCCAGCTTGATGCCCTCGGTTCCGTGCGCATGCGCGGCGACTTTGCGATCCAGTTTGTTGGCTTCATCCACCAGCGCTTTCAATTCTTCAAAGCTGTACTGCGTGGCGCCGACTGCGTCGCCTTCGGAAAGTACGCCGCCGGTCGCGCAAGTCTTGATCACGTCAGCGCCGTACTTGATTTGCTGGCGCACCGCGAGACGAATCTGTTCCGGCCCATCGGCAACTCCGTCGAGCGGCGTCTGTTCGGCGACGCCTGGACGAAATCCATTCTCATCACAATGGCCTCCGGTGATGCCGATCGCGTGGCCGGCCGTTTCCATGCGCGGACCAATCGTCCAGCCTTCGTTGATCGCTTTGCGCAAAGCCATGTCGTCGAAGCGGCCCGATGCGCCCACGTTGCGGACGCTCGTGAACCCGGCCATGAGAGTGTCGCGCGCGTGCAGGACACCCAAAATCACCCCGAACGATTCGTAATCTTTGACCGTCGACATGTCGCCTTCCGGATCGCCGAGCACGCGCCCGATCAGATGCGTGTGCGCGTCGATGAATCCTGGCAACAGAGTGACATTACCAAGGTCGATCACTTTTGCGCCGGAAGGAACGCGCACCGAAGCAGCATCGCCGACCGCAGTGATTTTGTTGTCGATGACGATCACCACCGCGTTGGTGATTGCCGGCGCGCCGGTGCCGTCGATCAAGCGGGCAGCTTTCAATGCGACGACGCCTTTGCCTTCGGGCGACTGAGGTCGAATGCCGATTGGCGTTTGGGTCTGCGGCAAAGCAGAGAACGAAAGGGTGGTGAATGCAACGATAGTTAGGATCGCTTTGGAGATTCTCACGGTGATGCCTCGGTTGAATTGAAAGTTCGTAAGCTGAAGAAGCTTGCGCAAAGCGCAGGCATTCTACACGTGAATTGGTCAGCCGTGGAGTGTTGGATTGTGCGTTGCCCTCCCTTATGGTCGGGCTTCCGACACTTACTTCGTCTTGATGCGCACCTTGTTCGTTGCTTGCGCATGCCACGCGATGCTCACGAGCATGTCTTGGCCCGCGGGGAAGTTGCCGGGCATGACAAAGATGACTTCAGTGAGCCAACTAAATCCTGGAACGGCTCCCGCGTATTCGACTGTAAGCGGATAAGTAATGTGCTGCGGGTCTTCGGCCTGCGCGGCAATCGACGTTGCATTTTCGCCGGGCCCGAGCGGCAGATTCATGGCGAAGAGCGCTACGCGCGTTCGATTATCACTGCTGAGATTGAACGGATCGATCAGCGGAAGCGGATCGCGCATCAGCGTGACCGAATCAAGCGCGATTGCGCGATCGGTTCCGACTTCAGTAGTCAACGCGGGCGGTCCTGCATTGACGGCCAAGGTTGCTTCATTGCTCGTCGCATTGCCAAAGCCGTTCGTCACAACGCACCGAAACTTTGCGCCATTGTCTGAGGCTGAGGTGGCATTGATCGTGTAACTCGCCGCCGTCGCGCCGCCGATGTTCACCTGATTACGTTGCCATTGATAGATGAGCGGCGCACTACCGATCGCCGCGACGTTGAACGTGACCGGTTGTCCCTGCGTGACTGTTTGATCCGAAGGATGGGTCGAGATGGTCGGCGGCGCGTTGACGGTGAGCGTAGCTTCATTGCTCGTCGCGTTGCCGAAGGCGTTGGTTACGACGCAGCGAAACTTCGCTTGATCATCGGCGAACGTGGCGGGATTGAGCGTAAAGCTCGGCGACGTGGCGCCGCCGATGTTCACCTGATTGCGTTGCCATTGATAGACGAGCGGCGCACTACCGATCGCAGCGACGTTGAACGTGACCGGTTGTCCCTGCGTGACTGTTTGATCCGAAGGATGGGTGGAGATGGTCGGCGGCGCGTTGACGGTGAGAGTGGCTTCGTTGCTGGTGGCGTTGCCGAACGCGTTGGTTACGACGCAGCGAAACTTTGCCTGATCGTCGGCGAACGTGGCGGGATTGAGCGTAAAGCTCGGCGACGTGGCGCCGCCGATGTTCACCTGATTGCGTTGCCATTGATAAGTAAAGGGCGCAGTTCCGTTCGCGGCGACTGTGAAGGTCACCGGTTGTCCCTGCATCACCGTTTGGTTGGACGGATGCGTACTGATGCTCGGCGCCGTACCGTTGAACTGAATCCGAAAGACTGATGAGACGCCGCGGGCGAGATAGTAAAGGCTGCCATCATTGGCGACCTTGATGTCGACCGGAGTGGATATGCCCGAAGCAAAATCCGACGCGGTGTTATTAGAAGGAT
>DATLVM010000176.1:0-4155 GCA_035577445.1 Pyrinomonadaceae bacterium | reverse complement strand
TTTAGCACATCGCCCTCTCGTTGGGTCTGCAAAGCCCTGGGGACAGCGTCCTTACCTCTGGAGGCCTTGAGCCTTGTCAGCCTGCTTTTTTAACTACTGCTGCGTGCGAAAGTGTTACCTATGTCATGATACTGAACAGCTCTGCGAGCCTTGGGTGGTGGTCGTTGGTTATCTCAGAGCCGCGTAGCGGCGACAGCGAGTTAACGGGCAGGCTGAACTATCGATGCTTTCGCCCCTGGCGGGGCTCAATCGCTCTACTTGGTTCGTTAACCCAAGGCTCGCGGAGCTGTTCAGTATCATGACATAGGTAACAGTTTCCTATCATGACATAGGTAACAGGTAAGCTTCGGCTCCGAGGAGGAGCTGAAGATGCCCTGGAATCAGGTTAGTGTCATGGAACAGCGATTGAGTTTTCTGATTGAGGCGAGCAAAAGAAGGGAGACCCTCAGTGATTTGTGCCGGCGCTATGGAGTGAGTCGCAAGACCGGTTACAAATGGCTGAAGAGGTATAAGCAGAGCGGAACGCTGGCCGCGCTCAAAGATCAACCGCGCCGACCGCAGCGGAGCCCACGACGGACGGGGGTGGAGCGAGAACAGCAAGTGTTGGCGGTCCGAGATCAAACCGGGTGGGGCGCAGATAAGATCGCCTATGTGCTGGAGAAGGAAGGAATGGCGCTGCCGGCCATCACGATTCACCGGATTCTGAAGCGCCATGGACGGATTAGAGTGGAGAGCGCAGTGCGGCTGGCGAGCAAACGATTTGCGCGTGGCAGTTGTAACGAACTGGCGCAGATGGATTTTAAAGGTGATTACTGGCTGGCCGCTGGCGGGAAGTGTTATCCGCTGACGCTAATCGATGATTGTAGTCGCTACCTGCTGGGATTATGGCCGTTACCCAATCTTGACGGCACGGGCGTTTATCAGGTGCTAAAACGGCATTTTCAGCAGGTGGGCGTGCCGCAGGAAATGCTCATGGACCATGGGTCAACGTGGTATTCCAACAACACTGAGCACGGGCTGACCTGGCTTTCTATTTGGCTCATCAAACAGGGCATAACGATCAGATACTCAGGAGTGCATCATCCGCAAACGCAGGGGAAGGTGGAACGGTTTCATCGAACTTTGAAGGAGCGCACGGAACATCGAGGTGCGCCAGCGACGATGAATGAATGGCGGAGATGGGCGGTGGAAGTGCGTCAGGAATACAACGAAGAACGGCCGCACGAAGCTTTGGGAATGAGGACCCCAGCGGAGGTCTACTCGCGCGAAAATCTGCGTCCTTATCAGGAGCACCCTCGGGAATGGGAATACGACGGTGGGGAAGTCAGAAGACTCGATAATGAAGGTGGGTTTAGTAAATACGGTACCTGGTACTTCGTTTGTCAGGCGTTGGCCAAGGAGCTGGTCAGAGTCGACGAATTCGAGGGCAAGCTAACGGTCACGTTTCGTCACTTGACCCTGCGCGAGGTTGACCTTCACACCCGAAGCAGCACCGCGGTGCTGCTCCGGGGTCAAGGTCAATCAGGAAAAGTGTTACCCATGTCATGATAGCTACCTGTAACCCATGTCTTGATACTCAACACGGAGCCTCGCCTTGGGCTTAGTTATGAACACTGCTGACGCAGCTTCAGCTCTAATTCGAGTGACCGCGACTAGCTCCGTCGATAGCTGAGTCAAATATATCAATGCCGTAAAAACGGTCAGCAAGAAACTGGATCGTCATTGACGCGGTCACCGGTATCGCAGAAGATAACGCGCAGCCCCGACAGCTTGAGAAATAGAGAGGATTGAATGAATAAGTCGGTGCCTCGACGTTCAGTTGCAAGACTCTGCTTTGCGGTAACATTGTCTTCGGCAATTTGCCTGGCTACTGCGACAGCTCGAGCCGCGCCTTGCCCACGCACGCCTCAGCAATCGAACGCGTGGATCAACCGGGCAGTCGAGGACCTCGTACGATCGGCCTACGCGGCATATCAGGATGAATCGGCGCAGGCTCGACACCAGCGCGTTGTGGACGGCCTCGCTGATACAATTCAACGTTGCCGGCTCACTGCCGATGCTGGCCTATCGTCAAGGTATCCGGAATTCTTCGACTACGTGAAACTGTTGTCGATCGCCGGCAGGGGCGACCACGAACTCGGTTTCGAAGTCACCGACAAAGACTACTTCGCTGAGACAAGCCAATACACAACGATTCCGGATTTTCTGCTGACGCCGGCATTTCTGCGACTCGTCAGCAGGTTCGAGAATCTTCCGCAAGCCAAGTCTTTTTTGCGCGACCTGAATAAAAGTCGAACGCCAAGCGAGCAGTTACTTTTTTTCAGTTACGCTTCGCGTCACCTGGGGACGCCCGATAATCCTGACAGCTATCGCCGCCTGCTAATCGTCGTGCCGGCTGACAACGCGCGGGACGTTCCGGAGAAATGGGTGCAGTTCGGCATTGCTGATCCGCGAAAGCCTCGAACTGTTCGCAACGTCTCAGTCGTAGCGGTGATGCGAGGCGCGAACGACGAAGCGAATGTTTATTTCAAAGACTACTTTCGCACCTATCGCCGCAACGGATCGATTTCTATCAAGGGACGCTGGGAACTAGGCGAAGGCGACGATCCCTGCGTGACGTGTCATAAGAGTGGAGTGCTGCCGATCTTCCCGGTGGCCGGAACGGTTGCCGGCGACGAGAAAGAAGTGTTGGAAGCTGTCAACGCGCGCTTTCGCGGCTATGGCACCGCGAGCTTCGGACGTTACATCGACCGGAAGAAATTTGGTCCCGGTCTGGGGACATCGCCGGCTAATCCGGATTCGCGGATCCCTTTACTAACGACACGATTCAACACGCAGGGCTGCACCGTGTGCCACAACGCAAACGGCCTGGGTGCGTTCAACTGGCCGATGGATTCAACCATCATCAAGTCGTTCGTGACCGGTGGGAAAATGCCGCTCAACGCGAATCTGTCACGCGTGGCGCGAACACAACTCTACAAGCAACTCGTCAACGAATATTTTGCCGTTGATGAAACGCGGCCAGGGATTTTGCAGGCTTGGCTGCTGCGCAAAATACGCGTCGTCCAAACCAACGAAGTTGAATCAAACACACCATGAAAATTGAAGGACTGACTCCGATACTCAACGTTTCAAATATCGTCGAAAGCTTCGAGTGGTTTACGAAACTCGGCTGGCAGAAAGGCTGGGACTGGTCTTCAGAAGAAGGCGGGCCACCAACGTTTGGCGGCGTCTGTAACGGCAAATCCGAAATCTTTCTTTGTCAGGGCGGACAAGGATCGCGCGGTGGACCGGAACCTAAGTTCGCCGGCGACGATGAAACCGGCGGCGTCTGGATGAGTTGGTGGCTGGAATCTCCGGCCGCGGTGGACGAAGCTTACAAAATGGCGATGAAGCAAGGGTTGACGGTGACGATGCCGCCGACCGATGAGCCTTGGAATGTGCGTGAGTTTCATCTCCGCCATCCGGATGGACACACGTTTCGCGTGGGTGCCGGACTTGAAGAAGAATGACCGCTGCGGATGAGATAAGCAGTCTGATTCGCGAGGCCACGCGTTTGCGCTTCGAGCAGCCCCAGAAGGCGCGAGCTCTCTATGAGAAAGCAATCGCCTGGGCGCGAAGGGAACATTTTCAGCGCGAACTCATCGACGCCTTAAAAGGCCTCGGCCAAATCGCGCGGGATGCAGGCGGTCTCAACCAGGCTTTATCACTTTACGAAGACGCGGTGAAACTGTGCCGCGAAGTAGATGACGCGCTGCTTCTCGCCCACACGATTCGTCACGTTGGCGACATTCATCAGGACATGAAGCGCGAAGATTTGGCTGCGCCGTGTTATGAAGAAGCGCTCGCGATTTATCGTTCGCGCGAACAGACTTCGACGCTTGACCTCGCAAATGCAGTTCGTCCATTTGCGCTGCTCAAAGAGCACACCGGCGCGATTGAGGAAGCCAAACAACTGTGGTCAGAGGCGAGAGATTTGTATGCGACTGCGAATGTGCAAGAGGGAGTGAAAGAATGTTCGCGCCATCTCAGTATTCTCAGTGGTGGTTGAGGTAAACATGAAAGCAACTTTCAAACGTGCAGTTCCCTACGCAAAGGATGCGATGAATCTTCCTGTCGCTGACGTCGAGGCGGCGATTCCCTTCTATGAAAAGA
>DATLVM010000175.1:0-4998 GCA_035577445.1 Pyrinomonadaceae bacterium | reverse complement strand
GACCGGTGACTGAGACTGCGGAAGCGAAACCTTCAACCGAGAAGACTCCCGAAGAAGCCGAAAGCAAGAAGCCGGTCGCGAAACCTTCACCCACGCGTCGCAACACTGCTCGCAACACGCGGCGGAATACGCGCCCGGCGCCGCCGAGAAGAACGCCCGCGCCAAAACCTACCACTGGGACGGCCAAAGAAAAACCGGCCGAGACGACTGAGACGCCCGCAGCTCCAGCGGAAACTACGACTTCTAAGTCTCCGACGGAAAAACCGGCCAATCAGGAATTGCCGCAGGTGCCCGGTACGCGTTTGATTATTCAGCAGAAGGATGGCACGACGATTAATCGACCGATGTCTACGGTGCGACGTGTGGTGATTGAAGGACCTGCGATCGTGATCGTGCTAAAGACAGGAAAGATTGAACGGATTGCAATGGCTAACGTCGCGCGGATGTCGATCGAACCTGAGTAAGGATGTAACGCAAACTGTTAGTTTGCGTCTTTACTCCCTGAACCTTGTTCGAACGTAGAGCATTCGCGGAAAGACACAACCGCAAATTAACAGTTGCGTTACCCTACTCATTAATGTTGTCGAGCGACTTTAGTTTCCAAACTCCTCGGGTCCGCACAAATCCATAAATCACCACTTCATTTCCAGCCGCGTCTTTGCAGGCGACAGAAAACTTGTGCTTGCTTGAAGCATCCGCCTCGGGCTTCGCTTCAGGGAAACACTTGGTCGCATCGGCCTGCCGACTGAACAGATCGCGATAGCGTTTGAAAAGTTGCCCCTTGGTTCTGATCGCGGGAATACCGTACGGCATGCTAATCGGGTATTGAACCATCATTGCGATCGCTTCTTTGTCGCCCTTAAGAACCGCGGGCTTGAATTTCATCCAGAACGCATCCATCGAAGGATCGGTTTGGAGGGTAGTCCCGCTCACACTCAATATACTGATTAGGATAATGAGCGAAAGCAGGCTTGTTTTGAGGGTTCTTTTCATTTGAAGTGGTCTCTATTGTCTCGCTTTCCAAACATCGCGACTGATTCCGTAAATCAAACATTGCTTGCCGAGCAATTCAGTTTTGCCTTCAACTTTTTCGCCGAGACGTTCCGCAACCCTAATCGAATTCACGTTCTCTGGCTGAATCAGACTAATCACGTGGTCGCGATCCAATTCCGTGAAAGCATACGCCATCGCGCGCCGCGCCCCTTCGGTCGCATAGCCTTTGCCCCAACTCTCGCGCGCGAGTGTCCAGCCACATTCGAAGCCGGGCCAGCCGGCCGGGTTCATCAAACCGATGCGGCCAATCACTCTGCCACTGGATTTCTCTTCGACGGCCCAGATGCCATAGCCGCGAAAGTACCAATGGCCGATATGCGCGGCCATATTCTTCCATGCTTCGATTTCGGTTTGCGGCTGGCCCGTCAGGAATTTCATAACTTCGGGATCCTGCGCCATCGTCAAATAAGCAGGGAAGTCGTCTGCCCGAAACCAGCGCAGTATGAGACGTTCAGTCTCAAGCCTGACTTCTTTGAATTCCATGGGCGCAGATTGTTACTTGGAATAGCGTCTGGTCGCAAGCGCGATCGGCAGGCCGATGCCCAGCATGTGGATGAGCAAGTTCGGAATCAGCACGGCCCACGGATAATTCCATGGCAAAGTCGTCGAGTGAATTGCCGAAACGCGCATGACGATGCCATACATGAAGAAGTAAACACATCCGCCATAAATAATGCCGCAGATGATTGGGTGGGTGACCATGACCCGGAGAATGCGACTTAACAGGAAGTAAACGGTCGCTGCGGTTAGCGCTATGAGAAAATGAAAGAAAAGACCGAGCGCCGCGGTTTTTAGGCCGCCTTGAAATGCCTGGTTCCCAAGGGCGCCGCGCGCGACTGATTGAAGAATTCGGATTGGGCTAACGTGATTGCGCAATCCGAAAAAGACACAGGCATAGGTGATGTCGAACGCGCCGGCAATCAGTCCGCCGACGAGAATGGCTTTTGCTGCGCTGGGTTTGGCCATGTCGCGCTGGGTTTACTTATTGCGTCTTTCCGGATTTCAACTGCGAGAGCTTTTCACGAAACTGCGGCAAGTCCTGATTGTTCGGATCGATTTTCGCGAGCTTGTTGATTTGCTCTTCGGCGGCTTTTGCGTCGCCCTTGCTTAACAGCGCCGCGCACAACCCATCGACGGCGGGCATGTCATCGGGCTTAACTTGGAGTGCTGCTCTATACCATTTCTCAGAAGCGTCAAAATGCGAGGCATCGAGATTCGCGACTCCGAGCATTGCCATCGTGCCAAAATCTTTAGGTCTAATCTTGTTCGCGGCGAGCAAGTACTCGATCGCCTGATCGTATCGACCAATCTGGTATTCGAGCTTCGCCGCCGTAAGCTGCGCGTCAAAGTCATTCGGATTTTCGCGCGCCTGTTTCATTGCGGTCTGGACGGACGCGAGCATTTGCTGACCGCCTTCGCCGGTCGTCCCCTGGTCGCCGGCGATGGGCGGATGGTTTGCCGGAAGTTGTCCTGATTGCGCCGACTGTGGATTGGCTCGCACCGCGGCTTCGCGCTGCGTGATGTTGCCGGCCAATAGAAATCCACCGATGAAGCCGAGCAGGATTCCGATAATACCGAATAAGAAATTGTCTCTGGTCATTGCGATTTGGGGTTACTGGACTGGTTTCAAAAGCGTGCGAATTTGTTCGCGCAGCTCCGGGTTTTCAGTGTGGCCGTGTTTGGTGATGGCGTGGTTGACGGCGGCCTCAAGCACTTCTTCTTCAGTGCCTTCGATGCGCAAGGTGCAACCGCCCTCACTGGGGTATTCGCGACAGTCGATCGATTTCCGTTCTGACATGACTTGCTCCTAAGTGGCACAGACTTTAGTCTGTGTTGGTTGTGAAGGGACTCACAGACTGAAGTCTGTGCCACAAAGTCTATCGCTATTTCTTACCCGCGGCCAACTCTTTGGTCTTGGAGATTTGTTCCGTGACAGTCTTCAACTCGTCTGATCCCGGGGGCAAGAGTTTCAGCAGCTTCTGCCACTGCTCGATGGCTTTGTTGTAATCGCCCGCCTGATAGTACGCGCTGCCGGAAAGGTCGAGCGCTTTCTGATGCTTTGGATTGATTTGCAACGCGCGATTGATCGCCTCAGTTGGTTTGCCGGCGAGATTCTGGCCGTTCGCCAGCGCGAGAGCTTCCGCATAGTCGGCCCAGGCGTCGGCATCGTTGGTGCTCAGCGCCGTCAACTTTTCGTACGCTGACGCCGCGTCTGAGAACCGTTCCTGCATCATGTAGCTGCGCGCCAACATCGTCCATCCCTGAGGATCGTTTGGGTTTTGCTTGAGACGTGCGGCGAGTTTTTCGACATTCGCGGCAACTTGCTCTTGTGACATTTGACCCTGCGCCATCGGGCCGGGCTGTTCCGAACCGGCGTTGGGGATCGTCGCCGGCGCAGTTGCGGGATTCAATCCTTTAGGATTACCGGCGATCAGATAAAAGGCGATCGCGCCGATCGGAATGAACAGGGCAACGCTGTAGGCGAACGTGTTGCTGGACTTCGCCCTTGCCGCAGAATCCTCTGGGGCGGTGACATCCTCAAGCAGCCGCCGCTCGAGCTCACCTTTCTCTGCTTTGTATTGCTCCTCGCCAATCAAGCCATTTTTCAGATCAGCTTCTAGTTCGCGATTCTGATCTCGATAAACGAAGACGTTGGCTTCCCGGCGCTGAACCTCTTCCGCGTCATTCGGTTTTTGCAACAGCGCGGGCAAGATAAACCAGAGCGCCAGCAGAATCATCAGGGCAGCAATTATCCAAAAAGTAAGCATGGCTATGTAACGCAAGCTTCAGCTTGCGATTATTTCTTTTTCAACTTGTGCGCAAACTGAAGTTTGCGTTACAGCTTTACGCACTCCTCAAAATTTCTTCCGCGCGCTTGTGTTCATCCGCGGTCAGCGGTTGTTCCTGAATCAATGCCCGGCGGCGCTTCAGGAATCTGAACAGCACCAGCGTTCCGGCAATCAACAAAACAAACGGACCGAACCAGAGCAGGTAGGTCGTCGCCTTTACCGGCGGGTTATATAAAACAAAGTCACCGTAGCGTTGCGTCAGGAAAGCGATGATCTCCTGGTCACTCTTGCCTTGCTTCATCTGCTCGCGAATCTCTTTGCGCAAATCTTCCGCGAGATCGGCGCGCGAGTCGGCCAGCGTTTCGTTCTGGCAAACCAGGCAGCGCAACTGCTCGGTCAAATTCCTCATGCGCGCGGCAATTTGCGGATCTTCGTTGGGCTGCGCTTCTCTGGCGATCAAACCGGGAGCGAAACACGACCCAAGCAACAGCAGCATTGAAAGCAGCTTCACCCGAGTCAATATCGATCTTGTTCGCGCTTCGCGCTCAGGCGGACAAGATGTCCGCGCTCCAGTAATGTTCATTGGTTCAATTGTCTTGCCAGCGGCAGAATCTTGTTATTCCAAACTTCGTCGGTGATCGGGCCGATCTGCTTGAAGCGAATTACCCCGTTCTTATCAATCAAAAAACTTTCGGGCGCGCCATATACACCGTAATCGATCGAAGTGCGGCCTTCGGGATCATGAATCACCAGCGTGTACGGATTACCTTCTTCAGCGAGCATCTGCATCGCTCCGGCGCGTTCGTCGGTTGCGTCGTTCGCGTACTTATAATCGACTCCGTAAATCGGCACCTCGCCCTTCGCATATTTCATGAGCACCGGATGCTCTTCGCGACAAGCGATACACCATGATCCCCAAAAATTAACCAGCCAAACTTTGCCGCGCATTTCCTTGGATGAAAAAGTCTTCGTCGGTTCCTTCAATTGCTGAAGCTGAAATTCAGGCGCAGGTTTGTTGACGAGTGGTGACGGAATCTCGTGTGGATCGCGGCCGCGCAAGAGGACAACCATGAAGGCCATTACCAGCACGCCGAACAGCGCCAATGGAATTAGGAGATACTTATTCATTGGCTATTCAACGGCGGTCGATGCGGCC
>DATLVM010000174.1:0-2457 GCA_035577445.1 Pyrinomonadaceae bacterium | reverse complement strand
ATCGCTACTCGTAACGTGAGGGACTGCTTCGCTTGAAAAAGCGATAAACCAAAACCGGTACTTAACAAGGGGTCAAGCTAGCCTAACTTGAAAATGCTAATTCAGATTGTGAGCCAACCAAACTTGAGATCGCGTACCTTCTTGCCTGCGACCGCACGGCCCTGGCAACCAGCGCGCAGCCTACTCATTTTTCGCTTGACTCCGACGCCTGCTTCATAGACGCGGTTCTGTACTGCCGTCACATCTTCCCGGCTTTCAAATCCGCGAGGAACTTTTCGAAGCGCGTTGTATCAGTTCCTTCCGCTTTTCCGCGCGCGAGGGCCTGTTCAGCGACTACGATCGCTTCCTGCTTCTTGCCCATGTTGAAAAGAAGATTGGCTTTGGTGCGTAGATTCTGAAATGTCTCTTTGACTTTGATCGACTTATCGGCCCACGCCAGAGCATCTTCGAACTTGTCGTCGTTGAAGTACGCATTCGCTACCGCCAACGGAATCTGCCAATCGGTGGGATTCGCGGCAATCATCGCATCAATCTTCGAACGCACCAGCGCATCCTGGTTCGGCACTTCGATCGTGAACGGCACCGCGATCTTCTCCCAACGCAGAAGCACTTGGGCCGAATTCGCCGACATCAAGGGAATATCGTAAGACAACTGTTCCTGCGAATCATTCAACCACGTCGGTTTCGCTTTCACCCGCAGCGCGTCCTGCTTGGCATCATAACGAAAGCTGCCCCATTGATCGGCGGTCTTATTAAAGATGACCGTGAATTCATCCTTGCCGGGAATGAAATGAATGCTGTAAGCGCCGGCGGCGAGTTTCTGTCCGTTGATCAGGACGTCGTCCGACACGGTGAACTTCGTCGCTTCGTTCGCTCCCGCGCGCCACACGTGACCGTTCGGCGCCATGGGAAAATCTTTGCCGCCGCCCTGCGCGCCGTCGATGGTCCCTTCGCCTTCGGCGCCAGGTGCAACTGCGTTCGCTTTGATCAGCGCCGCAACTTTTTCTGACGTAATGTCTCCCCAGAGGGTGCGTCCTCGCACCGATGGCCGGTGATAAGTGATCGAAATATCGGTGATGCCGATCGTCTGCGAGACAGTTGCCGCGGGACTGGCTTGCGGCAGACGGACCTTCGGCGGCTGTTGTGCGAAGGCAACTGACGCCGCGCAAGCAACGATAAGAACAGAAATGAGGGAAACAGAAACGCGCTTGATTGAAATCATGGTGGAATCTCCTTACTGCAAAGTGTGCGGCGCATTATGTGTCGCCGTGGAGTATCAAGCAATAAGGTAAGAGGTGAATTTACAACTTTTTACAAACCGTACAGAACCGCGGGTGTCAGAAGCCCGAGCGTAAGCGAGGGCTACCATAGTTAGCGAGCCCTCCCTCACGGTCGGGCTTCTGACACGTCCGTTCTCACAACCTCGTGCTTTTTGTATTTCTCGCCCGCTGGAATCGCAAACGGCAGGCGATTCTGTTTGGGTGGCAGCGGACAGGTGGCGAACTTCGTGAAGGCGCAAGGCGGACTGTAAGCTTTGTTGAAATCAATCACGACGTGGCCTGATGCATCAGGCGGATCGACATACAGGTAGCGACCAGCCGGATAGGTTTCCTTGCCGCTCGTCTTGTCGGCGATGATCATGAAAAAGCGCGGCTCGTCTTTCTCAGTGATTGCATCGAGCCGGTATTCCTTCCCTTCAACTGTGAACTTGATCGCGCCGGGCGAGCTCTCCGCAGATTCCATGTTGAGTACGTTCACGATCGGCATCGGCTTCGGCGGTTTGTAAGGTTCGAACTGCGCATCGATGCGCCAATTCACATCGGCGGGATAGAACTCGGTGTTCTTGAAATTGAGCCGATCGGGATTCTGCGAATCCTTCACGCGCACGCCCAGCCTGTCGCCACGCTTGATGATCTGAAAACTCAGTGAGCCAAGACGAACGATCGTCGGCTTCGCATCGTCGTCAGTCTTCAGTTCCAGTGCTTGGACAGGCTTACCATCAACTGTAAAGCCTGGCTGACCAGCATTGAGTTTTACCATGCCGTTCTCGAGCTTGAAGCTTCCGGCGTGCGCGCTGAGCTGCTTGTTAGGAAGCGCAATATCGTTGGCCGCATCGCTCCCGAACTTGTTCTCGCCCTCTTTCAACCAGAACAATCCCACGAGCGTCAGCCAACCCGTTTCACTTTTGAGATCAGTCCAACGCTTCTCTTGCCATTGCGAGAGATCCTGCGCGTATGTGTTCGGATCGATTTGCGCTTTCGGAGTTTTGCGCGCGCACGCAGTGAGCAAGGCGAGACAAAAAGAGAGCGCGAGCACGATGCCCGCGCTTCTCCGGTTGATTCCAGGTTTCATCATTCAGACCGGCCCTCGCTAACGCTCGGGCTTCCGACACTACCAGATCACACAGCGATCCTTCTCCGGTCTCATCATCGGATCGCCATCCTTGCATTGGAACGC
>DATLVM010000173.1:0-3416 GCA_035577445.1 Pyrinomonadaceae bacterium | reverse complement strand
CGCGGTTCGTTGTAGAGAATTCCGTTACCGTGTGCGTCCTGGCGAAAATGACAATCGACGCACTGCATACCTTTCTCTAAATGAATGTCATTGAGATGGACCGCCTTCTTGAATCGATCCGGATCGTCAGGCGAGACGATGTCGTTCTTCGCATCGAGCAAATTCCCTGCTCGATCGCGCTTGAAGATCTGACGAAACATCCAGCCGTGTCCGTGAAAATCAGCGAACTGAGTGCGCTTCAATTGCGAGTTGAATTCCGCCGTGCCGGTCTTGTTTAGGAAATCAGGTTCAGACCAAAGACCGCGCAAACTCGCGGCTTCGGGATTGTTGTTCAGCTTGCGTGCTTCCTCTTGCTGAGACGGGTCGCGCTGCTGCGCGGGATACATTTTGTCGCCGTCGGTTTCGTTGTCCCACCATGTCAGGCCAAGGTAGGACGCGACCATGTTTTCACCCGGGTGCATGTGACAAATCATGCACTGCGAAGTTGGAATGCGGCTGGTCAGTTGATGCTTGATCGGATGACCCGATTCGTTTTTGGGAATGCTCACGTCGCCGGATTGCGACGTACCGAGATTGCCCGCCGTGCTGTAGAACGCGGAATGTCTCGGGTCGCGATCGTTCGCGTAGACCACATGACACGCTGTGCATCCCGACGATCGAAAATCACCAGGATGATTATTCGTGCCGAGGAAATTCAGCGTCGGATCGAGCAGTCGCGTCTTCTGCAATCCAAGGTAAACGGGATCCGTTCGTTGCGCTGTGCCGAGCCCTCGTGCGCTCAGTCCTTTGTCAGGCTTGCCCGGATCTTCGTCTCGATCCGGCAAACCAGTTTCCAGTCTGCGCTTTCCACCGCGCTCAAACACACGCAGAACGTTTCCCGGCTGCGTGATTTCCCAACGCGGCAGCGGATCGAGAAACGAAAGAATTCCTTTCAAACGTCTCTGCTCTTCGGTCGGCTGCGGAATTTGAATCAGTCTTTGCGGCGCGCCGCTCGCACTGTAGCTTTCGCCGAAGTTCGCATCCTTGATCGGAAAACCGCCGTTGTTGTAGAGCGCCGCGCCCCAGAGCATCGCGCCGTGCGCCATCATGCTGCGCGTCGCGCCTTTCGCCTCGGTGCTGTGACAGTCGGAACTGCCGCAGGTCGTTTCAGCGACGCGCAGATCGCCAGGGTTCAGAAACCGGACAAACTGCAAACTCTCGCGATTGAGCAGCGGCCCGGATCGTTCCGGCACGCGAAACTTTCCGTCGCGCGTCCACTCTTTAGGAAAGCGTGGCTGCACGTGAGCTTCTTCTTTCGTGGTCGCGACGGGATTGCCGCCGTGACAAGCCGTGCACGTCAAGCCCATCCCGTCTTTGCCGTTGTCGAGCTTATCCAGCGCGCCGGCGACCGTCGGGCCGTAACGATGCATCGGCTCGATCTTGTCATGACATTTCAGACAGCCTTCGAGCGGTGGGGGCGTCGCCGATTTCTGTTGCGCGCGCGATGATGACAGGACGATTGCCACAGAGACACAGAGGCACGGAGCCAGAACGAGAATTAGCCGCGGATGAACGCGGATAGACGCGGATAAGAGATTCTTAAAATAACTTAGGTGACTCTTAATTTGTTTGTTCTTCATCCGCGTGCATCCGCGCAAATCTGCGGCTAATTATCAGAACACAAACTTCACCTGCCCGAATAAATTGAACAGCGGCTTGCTCGGATTGATATTCACGTTGTCCGCCGTGCAGAACTCAATCAAGTTTGCCGGACAGTCGCGATTTGCATCAGTGTAAATGTCGCGAAAGCCGCGCCCCGGTTTCAAAGTCGCCGCGCCGAACGTGAGCGTCACGTTGTTGATGAGCAACGGGCGATACGCGACCCCTAAACTCAAATCCCAGCCAATCTCGTGACGAATGTTCGGTTGAAACAAAATGTATTCAAGCGATTCAGTGCGATGAAAGCGCAGGTAGTTCACATTAAAGACCGCTTTCAAACGTTGCGTGATCTCGGCATCGACGCCGGCGTTGTAAATCATAATTCCCGGATTGACGAAATTCGCTTGCCCTTCGATCTTGCTGCTGCGCAAGCTCGGCAGGATGCTGTTCGGCTGAACTAATCCAACTCCGGTCTGGGTTAAGCGAATTCCATTTCGATTCCAAAACGAAAACTGTCCGCCGGCAAAATTCGGATCATCGAAGATCGCGTCGAATCCGCTTGCCTGACTGTCGGTCGGGTTCTTATCGCCCTGCGCAAAAAAGAAAGATCCCCTGAACCGCAAATAATCGTGATCGATGGAAGCTTCGACCGCCGCCATGTTCGAACTTACATGCACCGGCTTGCCCGCGATCGGATTCTGATCGTCGCGACCAAAAACGTAGTAATACGAATTGGTCAGATTGATCCGGCCGAGGTGACCATCGCCATTGACTCCGACATAACCAACCTTGATCGAATGCGGCCGCACGTCGCCAATCAAAGCCGGTCGCACGAGAAATCCGTTGCGATCGAATTTGCGGCTGCGCCGATCGTCGTTGTAGAGCGCGCTGGCCTGAATCGTGTAGCCCTTCTTGATAAAGTCCTGACGAAAAATATTCGCGACATAAACATTCTGTTGCCGCCGACGGAAACGATTCAGGCCGCTGTTCGTGTCCTTCTCGAGCTGCGCAAAATAAGCCGCGTTGAATTGGTATCGATTATTGTCGAACGAACCAAACACGCGCGCGCCCAGGTTGTTGTCAGAAAAAATGAAGCCGCGAAAATCAGAGACGAACGGCTGAATGCCGACGCGCGCCGAAACGAAATCAAAATTCTCGCTCACGTCTTTCAACTTAACTTCGGCGAAAGCTTCTTCCAGCGAAAACTGCGTGTCCGTACGATTCGTGCCGCGCCGCACGTCGATATTGACGATGCCGGTCTCTCGCGCGTTCAAATAATTCGGCAGGCTGAACGTCGGTGAAATCTTAATCGCCCAGTCGCGCGGCCTAAAGGTCGAGTCGCCATGAAACAGCTCGAACGTGAATTGAAAAAGTTGATTGACCGCGAGCGCTTCCGGCTTGCCAAAGAATTCAGCACTGCCCGGCCGGGCGCTGCTGACATCCGAAGGCTTCGGCGTACGGCTCAGCTCAACGTTAGATGAGCTGACGGCGGACAGAATCATGAAAGTCTTATTGCCGATGATCGGATAATCGCCCTTCAGCCAACTCTGATTGTAAGGGTCGTACCAGCGACCTTTTTTGAAAGGAATGTCGCGCCCGCGCGCGCCTTTGTCGCCGTAGCGATCGTATTCCGGAAAGCCGATGCGCCAGCGATCACGCGCTTCGCGCCGGGTTTGATCAGTCTGCGGCGTCGACGGAACTGTTTCCCCGCCAGCGTGGCCGGTAGGTTTATCGCCCGGTTCTCGCGAGAGTTCTTTTAGTTCGAGTGGGTCAAGAGG
>DATLVM010000172.1:0-5410 GCA_035577445.1 Pyrinomonadaceae bacterium | reverse complement strand
CCTTTGCCCATGATCGCTCGATGTGCTTACTCGTTCCTTCTTTCTGCAAGCGTCTTGCTGTTCGTCGCTGCAACTGCTCACGCTCAATATAAGCTGGAGACCTGCGAAGACCTGAAAATCACCGAAGCTCATTACGGAATCAACACCGTCGAGACCGCGACTTGCATTAATCCCACGAAGACATTCAGTCCCAGGGGCACCCTGCGCAACGTAAACGCCGTCTATTCATTTCCGAAAGTTCCGACCGGCGCCGGCGTGACGTTCGTCGTGACGAAGAACGATGCGAACGGCGAGTACGTGCGCGACGTCGACTACTCAGTTTCGCCGAATCACACGACTGCCTACGCGCGCTTCACCATCAACGCTCCGGGAAAGTATTACTTGCAGCTGGTGAACCATTACAACAAAGCGCAGGTGTGGGCGGCGACCGAGTTCACCGTGGGCGAGGACACTGTCGGTCCGCGCGCTGTCGGCAACACTGCCGCGGGTCAGGGCAAGGTTTGGATTTGCAAGACGGTCGATGACAATTGGAACTGCGTTGGCGGCGCGAACGAGTGGAAAGCGAACGCGGGCTTTGATGTCTTGTTCAAGAATCCCACGCCAGTCGGCGTGGACTTCATTGGGATCATCTTTTTCAAGCAAGGCGCCGACGGCAAAGACGTTGAGTTCATCAACGAGTATCAGCAGAACATCGGCGATAAGAACCGATTTTACGCGACGCAGAATAATGAGATCTCACTGCCGGCCGGAACCTACAGCGTGTACATCATCGCCTGGGGCAAACGCGAGGTGATGGAACATCGCGGCAACCTGACGGAATACTTTGCGAAGATGACGCTAACGGTGAAGTGAGGTTGGTAGTGCTCGCGGGATAAAAATCAGCCACAGATAAACACGGATTTCACAGATCAGAAAATGAAATATTTGTGCAAATCTGCGTTCATCTGGGGCTACTCTCTTTGTTCGTCACTTGCATCTTCACACCTTCCGCACCACCAACGCGCTGTTCTTCGATCCAAATCCGATGCAGTTGCAGAGCGCTGTACGCACCTCGGCTGCGCGCGCTTTCAGCGGCACGTAATCCAAATCACAATCCGGAGTTGAGATGGGAGATTTCGGGATTACCGAAGAGGCTGTGCAACCAACAATGAAAAGTGAATGATTCCAGCTTGCACTAAGGCACTCAGGATACCTGGCATTGCAGCCGCAACTGACGTTCCGATGACGCTTGCGTACGAGCGCCAGCGAAACGGCCATTCCGGAAGGTCGTCGACCTCCCTTTGAAGCCGCTGATAAAACGATATTTGCCGGAGCACCTCAGGCGTACAATCCGGATCTGCGGGCGTAAGCTTCTCAAGGATGTTGTCTAAACGCTCCAATTCCTTCTTCTTGTAATCTCTCATCCTATCGTGCAATGGAAACTGGATTATCACGAAACTTCCGGCCAGGAAGAGAAAAGTCGGAACAGCTAGGAACACAATCAAGAGCCACGGGTGGGGAAAATCGTAAGCACTCACGCCGAACACGAACCATACTGCAGCTCCAATCGCATAGACTTTTGATAGCGTTGGCCCGGTGCTTGTGACTCCTAACGAGTGAGGGGCTACGACGATATTTTGATGTCCGATTTCCCAGACCAATTTTCCAAGCAGAAACATGGAGCCCAGTACTGCCCCACAGCTGAAGCCGGCGATTGCTATCTCTGCGACCGCTACCAAAGTTGAAGAAGTCGTCCAATCTGTAAACGCACCGAGAGCCCAGAAAACAACAAGACACACAGCGCTGAACACAGCTCCGCACCAAGAGACGACGCGTGATGTGGAGCCACGAACGAAATGCAAACGAAACCAATCTCCGGGATCCTCGGTAGATTTCTTTAATTTCATGAACCGTACGACGTGATCCTCCCAAGGAAGCAGTATGTTAAAACCTAACCGATGCGCGCCCGGAATAAACGCAATACCTGCTGCAATAGGGACTAGGGGAAACAAGAAAAAGCGGGACCCGGTTCTTCGCCAAAGATACAGACCGATTCCGACGAAAACACAGCCGACTACGAATGACCCAACGTTTCCGCCTCTATACCACTTATACTCAAACCAAGTACGAATTTCTCCTCTGGGCGGAACTGGCCCTGAGCGACTTTGCTCAGGTGGTACATTGGCTACCGAGTTTTTTCTGTTCTTACGGCGCACCAGAAATCCTCAGACCTTCTTAACGACGATCGCGCTATTTTTGGAGCCAAAGCCTATACAATTGCAGAGCGAAACTCGCACATCCGAGCGACGTGAAGCGTTCGGTACATAATCCAAGTCGCAGTTAGGATCGGGAACATCAAGATTGATTGTTGGAGGAACTACGCCACGCTCCATTGCGCAAAGAGCCGCGCTGATACCGGCAGCTCCGCTAGCACCTTGGGGATGACCGATTTGGGATTTCGTCGATGACATCGGTATTCTGAAAGCGCGATCTCCAAGTGCCTGTTTGATTGCTTTTGTCTCAATCCGATCATTCAATTCTGTAGAGGTCCCGTGGAGGTTGACATAGTCGATTTGCGAGGGGTCTAAGCTTGCATCGAAAAGCGCTAGACGAATCGCACGGGTCGGTTCTTCGGCGTCCTCTCTAAGGCGAACCCGATGAAACGCCTCGCACGTTGAACCATAACCCGCAACTTCGGCGTATACATGAGCACCGCGCGCTGTCGCGTTCTCAAAGTCCTCTAACAAGAACATCCATGCTCCTTCACCCAACACCATTCCGCTGCGATCGCGAGAAAACGGACGGGAAGCTCTATGCGGCTCATCCTCCCAATCTCGGGTAAGGACGGTCATAAGATCGAACCCTTTCATAATCCCGGGTGCGATTGGAGCGTCTACGCCACCCGCTAACACCATGTGGATCTTTCCTAATGCTATTTGTTGTGATGCGTACCCAATGGCATCCGTGGAACTAGTGCACCCAGTTGAAATGATGTGCGAGAAGCCGCGTAAACCTAACACAATTGATAGTTCGCTGGAAAGCGTTCCGTGAGTAGCAGCAGGTATTGAAAATGGGCTCAAACGTGAGTGGGGACCGAGATACCAATATCCGTATTGCTCTTCCGCAAAGATAAGCCCACCACCACCCGTTCCAAGGGCTATCCCAATTTGACGCTGTTGCTCCAACGTCAGCGCTTCAGCATCAATGCCAGCATCCAGCAGTGTTTCGCGCGCGGCTGCCAATGCAAGGGCCACCGTGCGTGGAACACGCTTACTCTCTTTTACCCCAACTACTCCTTTCCAGTCGAAGCTGGTAGCTTCAGCGGCAATTTTTATCGGTATCTTTGAAGGGTCGAAAGACTGAATGCGCCGCCCACCACTAGCGCCATTTTGAAGCGAGTCCCAGAAAGCGTCGCGCCCAATGCCAATCGGCGTGACACATCCCATTCCGCTGATGACCACTCGTCGAGGAGCCTTGAAATTAGCAAGCATCTTTAGTACCTCGGCTATATTCGGGGGACGCCCAGCATAACATCGCCCTCTGTCAGTCAGCTAACAAAAAGCCGGACACGTGCGTCCGGCTCTCTTGTTAATCCATACAGTTGAAGCCTATTCGACTTTCGTCCCGCATTCAGCACAGAACTTCGCGCCGGGCTTCAACTCGGCCTGGCAGTTTGAACACTTGGGCGCCAACTGTGACGTGCCGCAATCGCTACAGAATTTCGCGCCCGCCAGCAAAGCCGCGCCGCACTTAACGCATTTCTGCGTTGAAGCCGCCGCTGCTGGTTCATTCGCCGCCGGTGGTTGTCGCATCGCGTTGCTCATCGCGCCGGCCATCGCATTGCCGACGGCGAAGCCCGCACCCAGGCCGGCGCCCAAACCGGCGCCGCCGCCTTCGTTCTGGGCCGCGTCGCGCATCGCCTGCGCCGCCTGGAACTGAGTGTACTTGCCCATGTCGCCGAGCACGCCCATCTGCGTTCGCTGGTCCATCGCTTTCTCGACTTCCTCAGGCAGCGAGATGTTTTCGACGGTGAACTTTGTCAGTTCGAGTCCGAGCGTCTTGAATTCATCCTGAAGTTTGTTCTTGGCGAACTGGCCCAGCTCGTCGTAATTCGAAGCGAGATCCAGCGCGGCGATCTTTGACTCGCCCAGCGCGTCTGAGAATCCGCTGACCAAGGTGCGTCGCAGTTGTCCCTCGATGTCTTCGGTCACAAACCGCGCGTTCGTGCCGGCGATCTGTTTGATCAGTTCGCGCGGATCCGCAACCCGCATCGAGTAGATGCCGAACGCCCGCAGCCGCACCATGCCAAAATCCGTGTCGCGCATCATCACCGGATTTGACGTGCCCCACTTTAGATCGGTGAACTGCTTGGTGTTGACGAAATAAACTTCTGACTTCATCGGCGAGTTGAAGCCGTACTTCCACGCGCCGAGTTTTGAAAGGATTGGCGTGTTGCCGCCTTCGACGCTAAAACGCCCCGGGCCGAACACGTCTGCGATTTGTCCCTCGTGAACAAACACCGCCGCTTGCGATTCGCGCACGATCAATTGCGCGCCGTTCTTGATCTCCTGATCGCGAACGGGGAAGCGATAGAGCATTGTGTCGCTCGAATCGTCGAGCCATTCGATCACTTCGATGAACTGCGCTGTCGGGCTAAGCCGGTCAAGAATTCCCATCTGTAGTCTCCTTAGGTGAACTGCCGAATATTATACGGTGAAAGAGCGCGGCGTGTTCAATTGTGTGGCCGCCGTGTGTCAGAACCGCGAGCGGTAGCGAGCGGATCAAGGGAAACTCTCGTTTTCAATGGCTCGTTTTGATCCGGTCGCTACCGCTCCCGGTTCTGACACTGTGCCGCCACGCCAAAAACAGCAGCGCCAGCAGGCCTCCCACTGAATCGATTGCACAGTCATGAAGCGACGCGCCGCGCGACGGCACAAAGCTCTGATGGAATTCATCGCTGAGCGAATAGAGAGCAATCAAAATAAACGCCACCAGGAACCATCTGTGGCGCAGCAACTCATTTGACGACGTGCGAAACGCGCGCGCTGCCAACCACGCCAAGATCGCGTATTCAGTCAGATGGCCGGCTTTACGTATCAGCAGGTGTACGAGCTGGAGCGTCGAGTCACTCGCGGTGGGAAACAGCCAGCGAATCGGCTGCACCAGGAAAGGCGAAGTGTTTGAGCCGGAGAGGATGCTGCTTGAGCCGATAAAGATCAGCGCGGCCCAAACGATCAGCGGTCCGTAACGCCAAAGTCGATTCCTGGAGGTTGCTGATTTAATGTTCGCTGCCGGAAGTGCCTCTTCGTCGATCATCGATGAAACGAGATTAACGCAGATTCGACGCGAGTCACTAGCGGCGTGGTGTTACTCGTATCTCAACGCTTCGATCGGATCGAGCGCCGCGGCTTTGCGCGCTGGGTAGTAGCCG
>DATLVM010000171.1:0-11615 GCA_035577445.1 Pyrinomonadaceae bacterium | reverse complement strand
GACCTGAACGACGATGCCGGGAATGATCAGGAGTACATAGCCGATCGCCATGCGAATGATCACATTGAGTGCGGTCTTGATGAATGGTTTCCAACGCCGGCGCATGATGGCGAAGGCGGCGCGCAACTGCACCGGCTTCATCGGAGCGACTTCCAGCTGGGTGACAATGATCGCGGTGACGCCGGAAATGATCGAACCCGAAATGAAACCAGCGACGACTTGAAATAGCGCGAGCGGAATTCCCAGCGTCAGCTTCATCGGCAGAGCTAATCTCGGCTCTGCAAAGCGAAAGGCGAGCGCCAAAAGCACAACAATGATGACCGGGATATGTGCGAGCAGTGACAGCTTTAAGAATTTCGGAAAGTACTCGCTGTATAACGCAAATGCTCTGCGATAGAGCGTTCCCAGCCCGTCCGCGTTCGCGCGCATCGCATTAGCAAACGCCATCGCCGTTTGCGGGCGCTGCTCACGGTCCTTCTCCAACGCGGACATGATCACGCGTGAGACCCGCTTCGGTACTTTCTTGTTCAGATCGCGCACGGGCGGCGGCTGGTTCTCTTTGTGAGCCCGAATGATCGTCGACGTATCGCCGGTGAAGGGAGGCGCGCCCGTCAGCATCTGATACGCGATGATGCCGAGGCTATAGATGTCGGAACGCGCGTCGAGTCGTTCCCCGCGACATTGTTCAGGTGACATGTAGAGCGGCGTGCCGAGGATTGCGCCGACGCGCGTCAAGCTGCCGGTCTCGTCCGCCGCCGGCGCGATGGTTGTGCGCGGCGATACCATCGTCGGCCTTCCTTGCCCGAACATGCGAGTCGCTTGATCGTTGTCGGCTGATGGCGTCGCAAAACCGTTGGGCTCTTCCGGAGATTGAATTAGCGTGGCGGCCTCTAATTCAGGTGAAGCTACTTGCGTCTTCGCCGCGGTACTCGCCACGGTCGCCGAATCTCCGGCCGGTGAGGGAATTAGCGTCGGAGCCTCATCGGTTGTGATCGGTTCAATGTGCCGCGGTAATGGAAGCGCTGTGCTTACTTCACCGAGTTTCGCGATGCCAAAGTCGAGGACCTTTACCCGATATCCGCCGAGGCCGTTCGGCTCAAGCCAAATGTTATCCGGTTTCAGATCGCGATGGACCACACCTTGCTGATGAGCTTCGTGGACCGCCGAGCAAACTTGCTCGAGGATATCGACGACCCAATACAGCGGCAGACGATTCTCTTCGATCAGCACGTCGCTTAACGTGCAGCCGTCGAGATACTCCATCACCAGATACGCAACACGATCCGGTCCACTGCCAGAGAATCCAAAATCCGTCACATCGACAACGTTCGGATGGCGCAAACGTCCGGCGGCGCGTGCTTCGCGCTTGAAGCGCTCGACGAACTCCTGGTTCTGCATGAACTGCGGCGCGATTAGTTTCAGCGCGACGTAACGGTCGGTGCCGAGGTGCGTCGCCAGGTACACCGCGCCCATGCCGCCCTGTCCCAGCAGACGCTCGAGGCGATACTTCTCGTCGAGAACCTGACCAACGTAACGTTCGAGGTTATTCATTGTCAGAACCACCTGCGATAGCGGGTGGTTGATCTCTCTTGCGCGTAGGGGAACGTTAACCGCCCGCTACCGCAGGCGGTTCTGACTCGTTAATCCCAATACGGCTCGTGCCAATGCCGGTTGCGCAACTGTTCGTCCGTCCAAAACCCCTTCAACAATTCAATACGGGGTTCGCTGTCACCAGGTTTCGCGACCACGGTGATGACATCATAACGGTACGGGGCATCCATCAGTCCAAACATGCGACGGTAGCCGCGACCCGCACGGGCAATCTGTCGCCGCTTGCGCAGATCGACATTCGCTTGCGGCGGCGCGAAATCGTCTGAAGCTCGCGTCTTGACTTCAATAAAACAAAGCGTTGCTTCGTCATACGCGACAATATCGATCTCAGCATTCACGATCGCGTCTCGCGTGTTCCGCCCAATCGGTAAGCTGAAATTTGCAGCCACGATTTGATAGCCGCAAGAACTGAGATGCTCAAGCGCCAGCGCTTCGCCCCGCTCACCCAACTCGAAGTGTTGCGGTCTGCCGGGCAGTGCGTCAACGCTGGCGTTGCGACGAATCCAATTCAAACGCTTCACTCGCTACTTTCGGTTTGCTTCTTACTTTTCTTCTCAGCTTCCGGCGCGGTGGCCGGTGTTTGTGTTACAGAGTGAGATTTCTTTGGACGCCGCTTGCCGAAAGTGCCGCGCCAGATTTTGCCGCGGCGGGAACGCTGATCACCTTTACCCATTGGCACTTGCTCCTTGAGTGATGAATTAGTTCGGTGGAAATCCTTCGTTTAGCTTCTCGTATCCGCCAACGCTGCCGACGCGCCGATAATATCCCGGCCCATCCGGACCGGTAGCATTATAGTCGCTGTAAGAAGCTTCCCAATGCTCGCCTGTCGTGGGCGAGTAAACATTCTGAAATCCCATCATCGCTTCCCGCCGCTTCGTCGAGAGGTCTTCGTCGATTTGATCCTTGGAGCTGCCTCGCGGTTCCGAGGCGCTCTGCTGCACCGGATACAGATGTTTCGTGCAACGAATCGAGGCCGCGACATCGTAAACCAAATTCTTTCGTTCTTCCCATTTCGATGCCTCAGTCGATCCCAGGCGCAACGAGATGATGTAAGTGTCGGGCTGGCCGGCATCAAAGGTCAGGTACAGCGCGAATCCACGGACCGGACCTTTTTGCGATTCGGCGCGCCAGTACCGCAGCGTATAACCGTTAATCGTCTGACTGCTGCCTTCGAATTCAAACCCCGCCATTCCGCTGTTCGTCATCATTTTCTGAATATAGTCTTCGGGCGTGCTCATGCCGTAATAAGCGCCGCCGGCCACCGCGGTGATGCCGTAACTCGCGGCCATGGTCTGATCGGATGAAGTAAGATCGACGCCCATGCCGACACGCTCTTCATTGCCGACGATCGTCCAATCCGCCGGTGCGTATGCGGTGCAACTGCTCCACGTCTTATTCACCGTTTGAATGCCATGGTTGTCGACGAGTTTGACGTCGTCGCTCTTCCCGAACAAACCCGGACGCTGACCCCGAGTTTCTCTGGCTGGACGCTCGACCCTGTACCACACCAACACAGCGGCGAGCGCGCCGCCGATCAAGCTGAGTATCAGCAGCGTCCCACAACCGATCAGGATCCACGGCAAGTAGTTAGTCTTACCGGCGGGCTTGGGCTTGATGTCGTTATGAGCAGCAGCCATAAAGCTTGGGCGCTGATTAAGTGGTCGGCTTAGCGTAAATCGCCGCGCCTTGGAAATCGATTAGCACGGCCGGCTCATCGCCGACGACCCACGCGTCGTGTCCCGGCGGTATCGAACAGACGTCGCCCGGACCGAATTCATATTCAGTTCCATCGTCCATTTGCACGGTCAACTGGCCGGAAATCTGATAGCCCAGGTGCGCGACTTGGCAACTGTTGGTGCCGGCGATTGGCTTCACGCTCTCGGACCATTTCCACCCTGGTTCAAACGTAGCGCGCATCGCCTGGACTTGGCCGAGATTAAGCACTTCGACTCTTGCTTTCGGAGGAGTTCGCACTTCGTCCGGATCGGCGAAACTCTTCTTGATCGTACCTGCGGTCTGTGTTTGTGCTGACATTAGATCTTACCTCCTTCAAATTCGGATTACTTTATGAGGGCCTGCAAAACGTCACGTGAATCATTTCTTCATTAACTCGAGCACCGCTGTGGTCATGGCTTTCACGCCGGTGCGCAGTGTTGGTTCGGGCAGCGGCTCGAACAGACTTGAATGTAACGACGGCAGAGGCTTGCCGGACTTTCTACTGGCTTCGATCTTTTCCGGCGCCATGGCCCCCAGCCAGAAATAGAAGGATGGAATTTTGTGGTCAAGATTCAAAACGCCAAAGTCTTCGCTGGCCATCAGGGGCGCCGATTTGATGACGTTTTCGGGACCGATGGCCTTGCCAATCGCGTTCGCGAGCCGCTCGGACAATTGCGGATCGTTGTAAAGCGAAGGCGCGTTTTCACTCTCAATTACCGTTAGGATTGGCGCGCGATCGTCCGGCACGCCCGCCGCCACGGCGACACCTTTTGCGATCCGCTCGATCGAAGCAAGGATGTGCTGCCGCACTTCTTCTTTGTAGGTCCTAATCGTCAGTTGCAGCACAACCTCGTCAGGAATGATGTTGCGTTTCGTGCCGCCGTGAATCGATCCAATCGTGACCACGGCGGGATCGAGCGGAGAATTCTCGCGGCTAATGATCGTCTGGAGCGCGAGAATTGTTTGCGACGCGATTACGATCGGGTCCTTGGTGGCTTCCGGCTTCGAGCCATGACCGCCGAGCCCTCGAATGATCAAGTCGACTGAAGTCGAGCTCGCCATCGCATAGCCCGGGACGTACAGAATCTTCCCCGCTTCGGCGTCAGCGCTGTCGTGCAATCCTACGGCGAAATCAGGTTTCGGAAATCGAGTGTAGAGGCCATCTGCCAGCATCGCTTTCGCGCCGTCGACTGTTTCTTCGGCGGGCTGGCCGATCAAGACGAGCGTTCCGCGCCACTGATCCTTCAAGGCCGCTAGTATTTTCGCGGTACCAATCAAGTTCGTGATATGAACATCGTGACCGCATGCGTGCATCACGGGAACTTCCTGGCCCAGGTCATTCTTCGTCTTGACCTTGCTCGCATAAGGGACATTGTTCTTTTCTTCAACCGGCAGTGCATCGATGTCGGCACGCACAAGCACCGTCGGGCCATCGCCGTTCTTCATCACGGCGACGATGCCATAACCTGTGAATTGAGGCCGGTCATATTTGCCGATTCGCTCGGTCACCGTGTAGCCAAACGAACGAAGTTGTTCTGCGAGAAAGGCGGAAGTTTTGACTTCGTAGTGCGAAAGCTCAGGCGAGGCGTGCAGCATCTTGTAGGTGCTGACGAGTTGCGGCAGCTCGCGATCTACGAGCGCGTCAAGCGATTGCTGAGCTGATGCAGACGTACCAAATAGTAGGCCGAGCGCCAAGCCGAGAACATCGAGTTTTTTCATGAGCTGATGGGTCCAGTCGAGCCAGCAAGATACTCTCGTTGTATTGATTTCTACAAGTCACCCGCAATCGTGTCAGACTTGCCGATACCAAGCCACAATGCAAGTCTTGACAAGTAGTGCCTATGGGTATATTTAGGCGTCGCTCTTTGATTTCAGATTGCCGAAGAGGTGCACCATGGATGATCTCTCAGTATTGATCAACGAAACGACCGAGTCGAAACCAAGCGCGAGTGAATTTAGCAGACGCGTATTTGTCCAGGGCTTGGGCTTTGTAACCGTCGGATTGATACTGAGCACGATGGGAGGTTGTGATCTCGACAAGTTGCTCGAAGCAATCGCCAATCGGCCAACGCGACGCTGGCTTCGTACTGGTTCGCCGGAAGTCGACGCGGACATTGCGACCTATAAGCAAGGGGTCACGTTGATGAAGGGGCTTCCAGCCGGCGACCAGCGAAACTGGGATAATCAAGCCGCCATTCATGGCATCGCCAGTTGCTGCTTCAAGTTCTGTCAGCATGGAACTGATCATTTCTTCGATTGGCACCGCGTCTACTTACTGAACTTCGAAAGAATAATTCAGAAGCTGACCGGCAATGCCAAGTGGGGCTTGCCCTATTGGAATTGGAACCAAACTCCTGATGTCCACTCCGCGTACCAGGCTGCCCCGCTGTCGCTTCCCAGAACCCATAACACCATGACCGGACAGCCAACCGGAGCAACAACCACTCCAGTGTTGGATCCGATCTTCGCTGACACTAACTTCTTCACTTTCTCACATCAGCTTGAAGACACGCCGCACAACACTGTCCACACCTGGATTGGCGGCACCATGGGCGGTTTCGGCTCAGCGCAAGATCCGCTCTTCTGGGCGCATCACTGCATGATCGATTACTGCTGGGCGAAATGGAACCTTGAGTTGGGGAACGACAATACCAACGACTCTACCTGGGTCAATACCAACGATGAACACTTTGTGGATGCGGACGGGAATCCAACCAGCATGACGGCGGGGCTGACGACGATTCTACCGTTGATTAGCTATCAATATGAAAGCAGCGCCATAGGAAGCTCGCCCGCGACCGCGGCGGTCAAGACCAAGAGCGCTTATGAAAAGCTGAAGAGTCGGGTTCAAGCCGGGGCCAACATCAAGTTCGACATCAAAAAGAGGATTCTGATTGCTGAGCGCGCGCCAATCATGATTGCACGTCCGACGTCGAAAGAGACAAAAATCTCGACTGCGGATCTCGCCTCCATCGTAAATAGCGATGCGGCCAAAGAAAAGATCTTTGCCAGCGTTGAATTTGCCCAGTTGCCGCCCGAGAGTGATTTCTCCGTTCGCGTCTTTGTGAACTTGCCGAACGCGAGCCTGAGCACTCCCCAGGAAGATCCTCATTACGCAGGCAGCTTTGCTTTCTTCGGGACATCGCAGCCGAGTGCGATGACGGCCGATCACCCGGAACACCAGCCGAAGTTCCTCGTGAATATCACTAATACGATCCAACGCCTCAGGCAAATGCAGGAGCTGAAGGAAAGCACTCCAATCTCGGTTCAGTTAGTGGCCGTGCCCTTCGCCGGCAAGTTCGAGCGAGAGGATACTCAATTGGTTTTGAACAAAATAGAGATTATCATTACCCCAGTGATAGTTAAGGATCAGCGTTAGGCGGGATCGACATGCTGGAGGGAATACGAGCCAGGGTGGGCTGCGGCCTTTGTTTGATCCTTGTCCTATGCTCAACCTGCGACGCTCGAGTTCGGCCATTGCCGGGACGCGCCGAGGACAAAAGCACGGCTGAAAACAACGGCACTCTCTATCACCTCGACGCAAAAAAACCTGCTCTAGTTCAGCCCATCGAGGCTGCCGACCGAGCGCAAGACTCTAAGTTTGTGCAAGTTGAAGTCGTCGAAGTCAAGAACCCAAAAAATCTCGCCGCCACTTTCAAGGTTGAGTATCAAGGAAAAGATCAGGAAAAGGTTTTCCTGGGCACCTTTAGTCTTTACCCTTCCGATAATCCCGGCAAGTTTATCGTGGCCACTCAGGGCAAGCTGCGGAACGAAGGAGCGGTTGTGCTTACACTCGTCATACCTGACGAGTTCAAGAGTGGTGACGTTTTCAGTTTAGCCGTAAAGCGGATGAAGTTTTTGAGCAACTGAAACAACTAGACCGCCGGATATTCAGGCGCCAAAGTCTCCACACCCAACCGCGGCGCCGCCAGCAGCAAACCGATGATCGTCTTAGCGTCTTCGATCTCGCCGTCAGTAATCATCTGCAACGCACGATCGATTGGCACGCGCACGATCTCGATAAACTCATCGTCCTCGAGCTTTTGTTCGCACGCGGTCATATCAGTCGCCAGATAGAGCCACATCTTCTCTTCACAAAAGCCGGGCGAAACAAAGAACTCCGAAAGTTTTTCCAATCGGCCGGCGCGCATTCCCAACTCTTCTTCCAGTTCGCGCGCGGCGCCCTCTTCAGGACGCTCTCTCTCATTCAATGTCCCGGCAGGTAATTCGAGCAGATACTTCACTGCCGGATGGCGATACTGCCGCACCAGCGCGATCGTGCCGTCGTCAAACGCGGGCAGGATCACGGCGCTGCCTTTGTGATGAACGACTTCGCGAATGTAAGTCTCGCCGTTCTCGCGCACGGTGTCGACCGTGACATCGAGGACGCGGCCAGCGAAAACTTTTTTCGAATCGATGAATTCGGGTAAGTCAGGCATCGTGTCGCGCAATTTGCTGAATTGCCAGGAGGAAACCTTTTTGCGCTACAAGTCTAGTGCCGAGCGTCAAGGTGAGCAACCTATGCAGTTTGCGGTTGGAGAATTTTCTGCGCAGCGCCAACCAGGTAAAGCGAACCGGTAATCAGGATCATACCTTCGTTAGTAGTCAGGTCATGCGCGATTCCCAACGCGTCGCGCGGCGATGCCGCGGCATAAATCTTCGATCGATCGAATTCCCGTGGCGCGGCGCTTTCCAAATCCTCAAACGACGCAGCGCGGGGATTATCGATGCCTGTCAGAATCAGTCGATCGGCTTTTGGAAACAGAGTCGCACCGATTTCAGTAAGGCGCTTATCGCGCATAGCTCCGAAGATCATTGTGATCGGTTGCGACACGAACTCATCCAGGTAATTGCGCAAGGCCTGCGCTGAAGCCGGATTGTGAGCGCCGTCGAAGAGAATTGGCGGGCTACCCGGCCATAACTCCAATCGACCTGGATGCGTTGCTTCTTCCAGTCCCGCGATGACGGCATCATTAGCAATATTGAAGCCTCGCTCGCCCAACGCTTCAGCTAATGCAATCGCTATCGCTGCGTTGATTTGTTGATGACGACCGCGAAGCCCAATGGTCGCACCTTCGATTGACGCAGGATCGACCAATCGCGGCTCGACGCCAACCGTCTCACATCGACGCCTAATTACATTGAGTGCCGCGGGCTCTTGCGGTGCGATGATGGCTGCAACACCCGGCCTTATGATCGCTGCCTTCTCAGTCGCAATCTCTTCGATGGTATGACCCAGATACTCTTCATGATCCATCGCGATCGGCGTGATTGCGACCACCTTGGCGCGGGCGGCAGTGGTGGAATCCAATCTTCCGCCGAGCCCGGTTTCGAGGATGGCTAGCTCAACTCGCGCTTCGCGAAACGCAAGCAACGCAATCGCTGTCACGTGCTCAAAAAAAGTTGGCAGCGTGTCGAGTTTGCCTTCGCTGACCAACGTCTCGGCCGTGCTGCGCACGATCGATGTGAACCGGGCGAACTCTTCTTCGATGATTGATTCTCCGGCAACCCTGATTCGCTCAGTGATGGAAATCAGATGCGGCGAAATGAAGAGTCCGGTGCGAATTCCCGCGGCTCGGCAAATCGAATCGAGAAATGCTGCCGTCGAGCCCTTACCATTCGTGCCGGCAATTTGAACTGACGGAAAATTCTTATGGGGATTTCCCAGGGCTTCGAGCAATGTCTCAGTATTCTCAAGGCCGAGTTTGATTGTGAGTGTCTCGTGGCCGAGAGAGAGTAGGTACCGGTTGGCTTCGTCGAAGAGCATGTCCGCAGATTGTGTCAGAAGCCCGCGCGTAAGCAAGGGCGCACGCACGCGACGGCGCCCTCCCTGACGGTCGGGCTACTGACCCGTTCTGGGGAATCTGCGGATTATTCACTCGCGACCTGAAACTTCAAACTTGAGACTTGAGACCTCTCGCCCAGATCGGGATTCATCATGAAGTCGAGCGACTTGGTTACGAACGCTTTTATCTCGCGGCGATCGACGATGGCGTCGACCATGCCATGATTCAGCAAGAATTCTGATCGCTGAAAATCCTTTGGCAGCTTTTGCCGAATCGTTTGTTCGATTACGCGTGGGCCCGCGAAGCCAATCAATGCTTTAGGTTCCGCGATGATCAGATCACCCAACATCGCAAAGCTGGCCGTCACGCCGCCGGTCGTCGGATCAGTGAGCACTGAGATGAAAGGCAGATGACGCTCTTCGAGAGCTGCCAGCGCGGCAGAGATCTTCGCCATCTGCATTAGCGACAGCGTGCCTTCCTGCATGCGTGCGCCGCCCGAGGCGCTGAAGATGATCACCGCGCCGCGCTCGCCGATGGCCCGTTCGATCAGTCGCGTGATCTTTTCACCGACGGCCGAACCCATCGAGCCACCGATGAAATTCATGTCCATCGCGCCGGCATAAACGCGATGACCGCCGACTTTGCCGCGCGCCGTAATCACCGCTTCGGGCAAACCGGTTGCGCGTTGCGCCTGTGAGATGCGATTTATGTAAGGCTTGCTGTCGACGAAATCGAGTGGGTCGGTCGAAACTACTTCTTCGTCCAGCTCTTCGCAGTGTTTGTCGTCAAATAACTGCTCGAGCCGATCGTACGCGCCCAGCCGAAAGTGATAGTTGCAGTGAACGCAAACCTGCAGCGCCTCTTCCAGCTCTTTCTTGTAAAGATGCGCGCCGCATTCATCGCACCGCACGAAAACGTTTTCAGTGCGGACGACGCGATCCTTTTCGCTTACCGGCTCGATCTTGCCTTTCTTTTTACGAAACCAGGGCATAGAAGCAGCAATCAGAACTCAGAAATCAGAATCCAGAATGTCCGTTGTTGAGGTGGGGAAGGTTAGCACAGAAGGCCGTAATCGCGACACTGCCTAAAGGTACTCCACGTTTCCGGCCAGTTCCTCCGGCAGTAGGACTTCGTAAATCAGAATGAGACCTTCGATGATCTCACGCATGGACTCGCTGCTTGTGAAAAAGATGATGCCATTATCAGCATGGCTTCGTGCCGCCAGGCGCAAGAAGTCCTGATCGCGGGTGACGATTACGCGCGACTGCGATCGGGCAAATTCAAGCTGCGCTTCATCATTCTCGCCTCTTAAGCTTGTTCTATAGTAGTAGTTACATCGATTCCGGCACGGCGCAGCGCGCGGCGATTGCGGGATCTACGTGTTCGTCTAAATGAAACCGAATTCGATCAGCCATGGGAGAGGGCTTCTAACTTTTCGCGCAGGAGTGAGGGATTGTTCTGCTTGAAGGCTTCAGCTAGAGCCTCTTCTTCGTCCAAGCTCTGGTCGATATCATCTTTGTGGTCGTAGTAGTAAGCCATCGCTGCATACACGGCAGCCATCGGAAGATCGTACGTGCCCGCAATTTCTTCGAGAGCCCGGCCCAGCCGCCGATGCATCAAAACGACGTCGGCCACGGTGATCCGCGTTCCCGAGATGATCGGTTTCCCGTTTCGAGTCCCCAGCGATGATTCAATGTAATTCATTTCGTTTATGCTACTACAAACGTAAATGCTTGAACATGGATCAAAATTCAATCCCTCTTTGCGCGCGAATTCCCGCCTGAAATGGATGTTTGATCTCGGTCATTTCAGTCACCAAGTCAGCGGCTTCAATCAATTCCTTGGGTGCGTCGCGACCGGTGACGACAATATGGAGTGCAGGTTGAGCTTCACGAATTGTGCGAATCTCGGTCAGGACTTCGTCGACGGAGAGCATCCCGTAACTCAGCACGTAAACCAGTTCGTCGAAGACGAGCAAGTCGTAGTCGCCGCTACGCAGCTTCTCAACGCACAGGTTCCAGGTGTTGCGCGCAGTCTGGCGATCTTGTTCCGGATTCTTCGTGTCCCAGGTGAAGCCGTCGCCCATCGTGTGGACTTCGATGCCGAGCTTCTCAGCCGCGACGTGTTCGCCGTAGCGATCGTTGCGCGACTTCATGAATTGAATCATGCAGCAGTGCAGGCCCTGACCCGCGGCGCGCATCATCAAGCCCAACGCGCACGTGGTTTTGCCTTTGCCGTTTCCAGTGTTGACGATGAGGAGCCCGCGCGTGTTTTCCTGATAGTCAGCGCGGCGCCATTTGTATTTCTTTTGGAGATTGTCAGTTGTCATTAGTCAGTTGTCAGTTGTACGTTCTGACCACTGACCACTGACCACTGACCACTGACCACTGACCACTGACCACTGACCACTGACCACTGACTAAAATGATCGACCCCCGCACATTGAAAGGTTTTCGCGACTATCTTCCGGAGTTGATGATTCCGCGCGAGCATCTGCTGGAG
>DATLVM010000170.1:0-6424 GCA_035577445.1 Pyrinomonadaceae bacterium | reverse complement strand
CATAAGCCAGCGCAGCGTCGGGATCGTCTTGTTGGGCGCGGAGGCTGGCTAGTGAGAGCAACGCCCAGGCCTGGTTCCGTGCTCCCTTGTACAACTCCGCCCACTTCAATGCTTCGTTAAAGTACTTGTCGGCGTCGGCGTATTTCCCTTTGGCGAGGTACGTTTTGCCGATCTCAATGAGGCTGCCAGTGGTGAGATTCTCCAGGCCGTTGGCTTTGGCCAGATCCAAAGCCTGTGTTGAGAATTGTTGGGCCGCCACGGAATCCCCCGCCACCGACGAGCTATGACTCAGGCTAAGAAGCGCTTTGATTTGCTTGTCTTTATTTTCGAGCGCCGCGGCCCGCTGCAACGCCAGGTTGAGTTGTCCACGCGCTTCGTCGACTTTGCCCTGTTGCCCCAGCAGTACTCCACGCTGCAAAAGCACCTCGACAATACCGTCTTGATCCCCGGTAATCTCAAAGAGCCTCTGAGACTGATCGAAGGCCGAATAAGCTTCGGCGTATTGACGCTTTCGACCATAGGTCAGGCCCTGGTACAAGAAGGCTGCGCCATAGTTCGGATCGCGCCGCCCGGCTTCCAGAAAACTCTCAAGCGCCTGATCGCGTTGTTGGTTTTTTACATAAGCACGACCAAGGTCGAGATACGCATACGCCTTTTGATCCTCAGGCACCATCGTTGTCAAGCTCTGATAGTTTTCTACGGCTGTCCCATAGGCGCGTTTGATGGTGTTCTGAATTGCAGCCAATCGAATTCTGTCGGTCGCGGAAAGATTTGAGTTTTGGCTCACATCGATCTGAAGCAATTCGTCTTTCGCTCTCTCGCTGTAATCGAGTTCGGTCCACGCCTCAGCCAAACGAGCGCGCGCGAGCACGAAGTGCGGATCAGCGTTGACGGCCTCTTGCAGCGGTTTGATCGCCTTGAAGAATGCCCCCTCACGCATGTCGGCACTACCCAATTCAAAATAACCTTCAGCCGCCGGCGAAGGCTTATAGGTGTTCGGCCAGATCTTTCGCGTCTGCCAAATAGCCAGCCCCGCCAGTCCAATCAGAATCGCGGTCAGTCCGAGATAATGTATCCGGGTCCACGGTCCAGAGAGAGTCGAAAAGATCGACCTGCCGCCTTGAGTTAATGGCCGGTGCAACACAGAGTCACTGACATTGGTCGCCGATGTCGGTGAAGCAGTGCCGCTATCAGTTCGAGGGAGCGGTTGTTCAGCCTGAGACAACTCGATCGCAAAATCTGATGCTGATTGCCAGCGTTCTTCGGGTTTCTTCGCTAATGCTTTTAAGGTAATGCCGTCCAGGCCTTGCGGAACCTGCCCGTTGAATTCCGACGGTGGCAGCGGATCGTCGCGGATCACTTTGGCGCAAATGTCGATGGCGCTCTTACCGGCAAATGCAGGGCGGCCCGCGATGCATTCATAAAGGACTGAGCCGAGCGAGAAGAGGTCGCTGCGCGCATCTACTTCCAGCCCCAGTGCCTGCTCCGGCGAAAGGTACAGAGGCGTTCCGACGATCACGCCTTCGCGTGTTTGAGTGTGTACCGCCGAAGAGGGAGTCGACTCCCCACTCGCGGCGGCCGATGGTGCGTGTTTCGCCAGCCCAAAATCCAGGACTTTGACTATGCCTCTTTCGTTGATGGCGATATTCGACGGTTTGATGTCGCGATGAACGATGCCGTGCCGATGAGCTTCGGAGAGTGCTTCGGCAACTTGCTTAACGATTTCTATCGCGCGCGCAATTGTCAATGTTTCTTCGCGCATCACTTCACTAAGTGACTTGCCGTCGACCAATTCCATGACGATGTAGGGTTGGCCGTCATCCGTTTCGCCGTAGTCGTAAATACTTGCGATGTTGGGATGAGAGAGTTTGGAAACTGCCTGCGCTTCCCGCAGGAAGCGGGAGCGAAAATGCTGATTCGCAGTGCCGCTCACCGTCAGCGTCTTAATCGCCACGCGACGTCTGAGCAGCGTGTGCTCGGCGAGATAGACTACGCCCATACCGCCTTCGCCGATTTTTTCAATGACGCGATAGTGAGAAATAGTCTCGCCGATCATTGAGGTAAGTACCGTCTGATGCAGGGAGTAAGATAATCAATAGTCGAAGCTGTGCCAACTGTTTTTCGACGGTAAGTATGCATCATTGGGAGACCGAACTTCCGGCAACGCTAATCTTCCAATTTGCACTTCCGGCAGTGTAAGCTTCCAAATCTGGGGCAAAACGAAAAGTGCGGACGCGAAAGTGCCCAGCAGTTCATGTGCTTGTGACAAAGAATTGTGTCGAATCCCGGCAAGGAAATGCTTCAAGTCTCAGGTCGTCAAGACTGCTCGTTTTGTTTTTGACGATAGGTTCGGGCTATCTCTTCTTCAATCTGCAAGCTTGATGGAGCGTGACGATCACACCGCGAAAGCCGGCGACAGAACGCTCGAGTCTCGCCTGGCACGAGAAAAGAACCCGATCAAGCGCGCCCTGATGATCCTCGGTCCTGGGCTGATCACCGGAGCTTCAGACGACGATCCATCGGGCATTGGAACATATACGCAAGCCGGCGCATCGCTCGGCTTCGCGACGCTTTGGACAGCGATCATCACACTGCCGATGATGGCGGCCATTCAATTCATCTGCGCAAAAATCGGCATGGTCAGCGGGATGGGATTGTCTGGCGTGCTGCGCAAGTACTATCCACGTTGGCTGGTTGTTAGCGCCATCTTGCTGCTGGTCGTTGCCAACACGATCAACGCGGGAACCGACATCGGCGCGATTGCGGCTTCGATTAGTTTGCTGGCGCCGTCCATTTCACCATTGGTTTTGGTTGTGCCAATCGCGATAGCCATTGTTGCCGTGCAAATCCTCGGCTCGTATCGAACGCTCGTGAAGATCTTCAAGTGGTTGACGTTGACTTTATTCGCTTATATCGCCGCGGCGTTTCTCGCGCGGCCGCATTGGGGCGAAGTTCTGAGAGCTACATTTGTGCCGGCGCTAAGATTCGATCACCAATATCTGATGACGCTCGTCGCGATTTTCGGCACCACCATCACGCCATATCTTTTCTTTTGGCAAGCAAGTCAGGAAGTGGAAGAAGAGTTGCGCATGGGACGCGAGACGCTGGCTGAACGCGAAGGCGCTACTGATCGGGAAATCCGCATCGCCGAGATTGATGTAGATGCCGGGATGATCTTTGCCAGCGTCGTTTTCTATTTCGTCGTGCTGGCTTCAGCAGTCACGTTGCACGCCGGCGGCAAGACCGACATTCAAACGGCGACTGATGCCGCGGAAGCATTACGGCCGCTGTCGCACGGCGTCGCAACTGTGCTGTTTGCTTTAGGTCTTATCGGCTCAGGCTTCTTAGCCGTGCCGATCTTGACCAGTGCGAGCGCGTATGCGATGTGCGAAGCTTTCGATTGGAAGTATGGGCTGAACGAGAAGTTTCGCGACGCCCGACGCTTCTATCTGATCATCGCAGCGGCCACGCTAGTCGGCCTGCTGATCAATTTTCTGAAGATACCGCCCGTGACGGCGCTGTTCTGGACTGCTGTGCTCAACGGCGTGCTGGCGCCGCCGCTGATCGTCGTGCTGATGTTGGTTTCGAATAACCAGAAGGTCATGGGGAAGAGAACTAACGGCCCGCTCACGAATGTTCTGGGTTGGTCAACCGCCGTAATCATGATGGCGGCTGCGATTGGAATGTTTGTGACGTGGGGAAAGTGACGCGAACTATTGCGCGGCCTTTGACGGTTCCGAGTTTCGCCAAACGGTCTTGCCATTCTTGTTGATGTAACCGCAGTCCTTCTCATTCCAGCAAACATTTGCCAGCCCATGCCAAAAGTTTTTGGCGAATGTAAAGCTCGCGGGAATCACCCAATTGCCCGTCGGATCGACAAAACCGCACTTCTGTTTCACGCAAACTTTCGCCAGGTCTTCGTGGAACTCTTCCGCCTCTTCGAACTCAGGCTCGTGAACGACGTGACCTTGCTTGTCGATGATGCCGTAAAGCTTATAATTCGGAGGTATCGCCAGCGCATATCCGTCTGCGAAATAGGTTGCTTCTTCGAACTGTAACGGAATGACTTCGTTGCCATCATGATCGATAAAGCCGTATTGGTAGCGATAGGCGGGCTGCTCGCCTTCGACAGTCATCCACTTGCCGACTTCGATATCGTTCCGCACGCGAGCTAGACCATCATGGAATCCCCAAACCATGTCGTACTTCAACGGCACGACGATCTTCCCAGACGTATCAATAAACCCTGATTTATGATTGATAGTAACTTCAGCGCGGCCTTCTGAAAATTCATAGGCCCAATCAAACTGTGGCTCGATCGCGAATTGAAAGTACTTGTTTACGAACCCCCACTTTCCATTCTTGGGCATCGGCATTAGTCCGTCAGAAAAGTATGAACCTTCGCTGCCCATGCCAGAGAACACAAACTTACCATCACGGTTAATCCATCCGGGCCGGTTACCTTGTTGGTTCCAAATCAAGACGCCCGCGATGCCTTCACGAAAAGGCCGGCCCCAGCCCCAAACCTGGGTTGGTCCTATGACGAACTTGCCGGAAGCATCGATGTAACCTGAGCCCTTGCCCGCTTCAAATACGGGCGCCAGGCCATTGTCGAAGTGCGCCCAATCACCTGCATTACTAAATCTCGGCGGAATCACTTCGCGGCCCTGGTAATCGATGAATCCGACCTTGTCATCGCGCCCGAAGGGGTAGCGATCATCCGGGGCCTGGGCAAACGCCAATGCGCTGAGCAGGCCGAAGATTACGACTAAACAAAGGGACTTAAGCTTCATGGCCGCGATTTGAGACGGCCATCGTTCGAGGTTTGAGTGAGCCTTAGGGTTGCTTGTAAAGGGCGGCATCTTTCATCACGAACCGCACCCGACGAATCGTGAATGTCGCGCGTCGGATCGCCTTCAACTGCGATTAAGTCGGCGAACAGTCCGGTCTTCACGCGGCCGAATCTTTCTTCCATATGAAGTACGCGAGCGTCGATCGAAGTAGCTGATCGCAGCGCATCGACGATGGGCATCCCCCAGGCCACCATCGTTTCGATCTCGCGCGCATCATCTCCATGGGCGAACACGCCAAAATGCCTCATACACTTGACCGGCTTTCGGCCTCTCGCCGTCACTAAAAAATCATCGAGAACTCCAAACCAACGACAGGGTAAATAAATTGACAACCGCTGCGTTCAGGTCTACAAAGCTATCGCCCAATACTCTCTAACCCATAAGACAGGAGACCGCTCAAATGAGTATTCTTCGATTCTTCCCGCTGCTTTTACTGTTCGTCGTTTTCAGCGGTTCATCAGTGACCACTGCGCTGGCCCCAGCAACGAAGAAATGTGGCACTGAAAGGTGGGCGGTGAAGACTCTGTCAGATTCCGGCGGCAAGAAAGTTAATCTTAAACCCGAGTATTGGTCGATTGGGGATCTCGTGCGACTAAAAAACCCAATTCGCAAGGGCGGTAGGCCGCCCGACACACGGTTGTCGCCCATGGAATATAGGACTTTTCTCGTACAGGGCTACGTCATCGGTTACAAACTGGAATCCGACGGAGATTTTCACGTCATCATCGCCGATAAAACCGATCGCACGCAGACCATGATCGTGGAGGTCCCCGATCCTCAATGCGACGGGGCGAGTTCGTCCGGCCTCGCTGACAAATATCAGTCGGCGCGCGGACAACTGATTCGATTAGTAGGATCGCCGCGAATGGGTCTGGCTCGGCCAAACTGGGATGTGCTCGTGAACGTTATTGGGGTCGGTTTCTTCGATACGCTGAAGGGACAGGCGGGAGCAGCCCCGAATGGGTTTGAGTTGCATCCGGTGATTTCACTGGATGTGCCCTAAGTGGTCCGGCAACGGCGGCACATCGCGGCGCGGCAGTTAGTTGACGATAATCTGGTCCTCAAACCAACGAGGATTGACGGTCATCTGTGCCTTCGTTTGTGCCGCGGTAAAGAAGTTGCCTTTTCCCGTTGCGCCGCGCAAGTCGACACCATCCAATTGAGCATTCGTAAAATCCGAACCATCGATCTGGGCATTGCTGAGGATTGCGCCGCTAAAATGAACCCCATTGAATTTTGTGTTTGTCGCAAATACCTGCGAGAGGTCGGCGGACTCCATGTTGGCGTTACTAAAAACCGCCAGCGTCAGGTTAGCGCGGTACAATTTGGCCGAAGTTAACTGGGCGTTGGTGAAGTCTGTTTCCGCTAAATCGCATCCGATGAAATTCACCCTCTCGAAATGGCCGATCATCACCGCGCCGCGCAGGTTCGTCTCATGCAAATCGATCTCAAAGACATTGCCTTCGGACTGAACGTCGCGCGAGCCAATCACCTTGAGTATTGCCTGGATATCATCCGGTACTTTCGGCGTGACGCTCTGCGCTCCGAGGTTGTCGGGCTGTGCTCTTGCG
>DATLVM010000169.1:0-10884 GCA_035577445.1 Pyrinomonadaceae bacterium | reverse complement strand
GCTCGGGCCGGCGCGGGCTTCAGTCGTGGCGAGCAGCGACCAGATTCAAGTCAACAACTTCGTCGCGGAAGCGCTCGATGGCCGCGCGAGCGGCAACGCGACGATATCTCTGCGGAAGAACGGCGCGTCGCGTGTCAGTGCGAACTTCGACAACTTCGATCTCGGCGGATTGATCACGGTCCTCGCGGGCCGCGCTGTTCCGGTGGCCAGCAAAGCCACCGGCAAAGCAGATCTGACTTTCACGGGAACTGATTTCGCGAATGCCGACGGCAGCGTTAACGCTCAACTTGTCGGCGCGCCGGCGGGAAGCGATCTGGCGCCTTTGTCGGGAGACTTCGCGGTGACCGCCGCCAACGGTTTGTTCCAGATTCAAAACGCGAACCTGCGGACCGCTGCGACCACACTCACTGCCTCGGGACAATTTTCAGTCGATCAGCCGGTTTCGAATTTACGAGTGAATCTCGCTTCAACTGATGCGTCGGAACTGCAGCACCTCTTGATTTCATCCGGCGCGATTCCGGAACTCGACGAGCAGTTTCGGACCTACGGCATCGATCTCGCGGGCAAGCTCGCCTTCAACGGAACTATCAACGGCGCATTGAAAGATCCGATCGTCAGCGGTCATGCGGAACTTGGTTCACTGCTGATCAATCAACGCGACCTCGGATCGTTGACGGCGAATATTTCATCGACCGCGGCTGAGACGCGCGTGACTGAGGGCCGCCTGGCACAGGCAAACGGCGGCGGCGCGCAGTTCGCCCTGACAATTCCGCGCACCGGCACCGACAACATTTCGATTGACGCAACCGTCGAGCGCATGAACGCGGGCGATTTGATCGTCGCGCTCCCATTGAACAAGCAGACGCGCGAACAACTCGGTGATACTCAGGCGGAAGTCTCGGGCACGATCAAAATCAGCGGCATCCCGAAAGCGATGAATGGCGTGGCTGACCTGGGATTTGGCAAGGGACGCCTGGCTGGTGAGCCGCTGCAGAACCTGACGGCGCATGCGACGTTCGCCGGCACTTCGGTAACGGTCGATAAACTGGAGGCGACGTTCGACGCGGGACACATCGCCGGTAGCGGCAAGTTCGATACAGAGACTCAGGCTTTTGAACTGCGCGCCAGCGGCGATCGAGTTCAATTGGAACGTCTCGCTGCGTTCGCTAACAAACCTAACCTGCCGAAGATCGCCGGCACTGCGAAACTCGACGTCACTGCCTCCGGTCGCTTCAAAGACATGTCGAGCTATCAGATCAACTTTAACGGCGAGAGCAACGACGTCACGATCGACGGCCAATCCGCCGGCAACGTGAAACTGATTGGTCGCACCGAGAATAAGCAGCTCAGTGTGACGTTCACGACCACCGGATTACTCGGCGATCAGGGACAGACGATCATTGCGCGCGTGGACCTTTCGAATGAAAAACTGCCGGCAACAATTGAATCGAACATCACCAACGCCGACCTCTCTCAAATTCTGAAGATCTATATCGCTGCGCAAGCCAAAGATAAAACGACGCCCATCAACGTTACTGGTCGCGCCAGCGGCACGCTCAAGCTCGCGGGTAACCTGATGACTGAGAACGAAGAAGGCGAAGAGGTCTTTTCGTGGCGCGGCCTCACCGGAAGCGCGACGTTCACCGAGCTTTCATTCCGAATGGAAGATGCGGCATTCGCGGCGACGGGGCCGGTGATGATCGATTTCAAGCCGAACGAAATAGATTTTCACGATTCCCAGTTTCAGGGGCCGGGCACGAATGTGCGAATCGGCGGCGCAGTCGCAACCGCAGCCGGAGGACGCAACACTCTGGCGATTAATGGTCAGGTGAATCTGCAAATCCTCCGCGGTGTCTCACCCGATTTGTTCTCGTCGGGCTTTGCCGATGTGGCCATCAATGTTGGCGGTACTTATGAGAATCAGCGTGTGACGGGACGGGCCTCGCTGCGCAATGCGTCGGTGTCGGTGTTCCTGGGCAATCAGCGGCTCACCCTCGCGAATCTGCAGGGCGCGATTCTGTTCAATTCCAGCCAGGCCCAAATCGAAAGTCTTAAAGGAACGCTTGGCGGTGGAACAATCACTGCCAGCGGCGGCGCCCGGCTCGAAGGCTTTTCGATCGCGCAGTTCCTCTTCAATATTCGCGGCGACAAAGTCACAGTAAATTATCCCGAAGATTTTCGCTCAACAGTGACGGCTGATCTCGAACTGCGCGGCAACCAGCAAAGGCAATTCATTCGGGGTAACGTTGAAGTTCATCGCACCGAATATACGAAAGACATTCGACTTGAGGAGATCATCAACCAACGGCCCGCGCCTTCGATTGAAGAAGGCGGCGAGTTCAAGCTGGCTGACACGGCCGTGTTCGACAAGCTGCACGTCGAAGGCCGCAACGCGCTCATCATGCGCAACAACCTCGGCAATGTGGTCGCGTCGGTTTCGCTAACGGTTGATGGCCCGGTCAAAGAGCCGATCATTGAAGGCCGCGTCACGGCGACGCGCGGCACGCTGAACTTCCGAAATAATCCATACGAAATCACGCGCGGCCTGATCTATTTCCCGCCGCGCCTCGGCGCCGATCCGGTTCTGAACATCGAAGCGCAGTCGGTGATTCGTGGTTATCGCGTGACGGCGCTAATTGAAGGACCGCTGTCGCATCCGACGACGAACGTTGGATCAGAACCTGCTCTGCCACAGGCGGACGTGGTCTCGTTGATTCTTACTGGCACATTGACGTCGACCGACACAAGCACGTCTGTGCTGGCACAATCCGGCTTGGGAACTGCCGCCAGCCTTTTGACTGATGCGCTGATCAATGCGCCGATTTCACGCGCTACGAACAAATTGTTCGGACTAAGTCGCCTGGAAATCAATCCCGTGATTGGCGGCACCGGCACTGCGCCGACAGCGCGACTAACGGCCGCGCGCCAGATCACGAAGGACTTTACGATCACCTATTCGACGAATATTGCCTCGGATCCGAATCAGGTTCTGGCGGTCGAGTATCGCTTATCGAATCGTATGTCGTTCGTCGCGCAGTACGAGCAAGGCTCGACGCGCAATCTGAGCACGCGGAACAATAACTACAGTTTTGAGATTAGGTTCAGGAAACGGTTCTAAGTGAACAGTAGGCAGAAGGCAGAAGGCAGAAGGCAGAAGGCAGAGGGCAGAAGGCAGAACGTCGGACATCGTCTGCTAATTTTCTGCTTTCTGCCGGCTGCTTTCTGCTTACTGCTTACGACGGCGTTCGCGCAGATCGGAAACTACGAAGGCCGACCCGTAGCTTCGGTTGAAGTCACGCTCGAGGGCACGCCGCCGGACGCATCGGCCCAGGCTGAATTCAAGTCGATGCTAAAGGTCGTCGCGGGGACCGAGTACTCAGCCGCGAACACGCGCCAGTCGTTGCACGATCTGTATGCCTCAGGTCGCGTTGCGTCAGCGCGAGTTGAGATCGAGGAGACCCAGCCCGGCGGTGGCCGCCTGACTCCGATTCGAATCAAGTTTGTCGTCCAGCGGCAGATTGTGATCTCCGGCGTCAGCATCAGAATTGGGCCGACGACCGGCACGCCCGTGGCGCGTGACGAGATTCGCGCGCGCTTGAATTTGCTCGAGCCGGGCCGCCGATTCTCGATCGCGGCCGTCGAACACAACGCCGACGAAATTCAAACTTACTTGCGCGATCGCGGTTACTACAAAGCCACCGTCGATCATGAAGAGAATCCAAATCCGGCCGACGCTACGGGCACTCGACGCATCGTTGTCTTCACGATTACGCCGGGTGAGCAGGCGCACATCGGACAATTCGCGATCGCTATCACTGGCTTTGACGCGGCGGTCGTGCAGCCTTCTCTGAAACTCCAACGGGGCGCGCCATTCACGCGCGACTTGCTTGGCGACGATCTGAATCGCATCAAACAGGCGCTGATCGCGAAAGGTTACATGGCGCCGCAGCTTGACGATCCGCAAGTAACCTTCGATTCAGAGAAGAATGAAATCAATATTGGCTTGAAGGGAAAGACAGGTCCGCTGGTCGAAGTCACGTTCAGTAAGAACTACACCCTGAAGGAAAAACAGCAGCAACAGTTGCTGCCGATCAAGCGCGAAGGAAATCTTGACATCTCGATATTGGAAGAAGGCGCCCGCCGGGTCCGCAACAAACTTCAGGAGGAAGGCTACTTTTTCTCGGAAGTGACCCCGCTGTGCACGGTCACTCCGGAAGTGCCGAACGTTGGCGAGAATGGAACGTACCAACTCTGCCAGAATCTAAATCCGGCTGAGTTGGACGGTCACAAAATTCAAGTTCTCTACGACGTGAACCTCCGGCGTCAGTTGCGTTTGACGGACATTCGCATCACCGGCACGAACAAGCTGACAATCGAAGACATCTTGCCGCAGTTGAAGACGCGCAAGGCCAGCGCGCTGGCATTTCTTCCGTTCTTAGGCGGTTACGGCCGGGGGTTCACGAGTAACGCGATGCTGGAAGAAGATCGGCGCACCGTGGAAACTTTGATGAGGGACCTTGGTTATCGTCACGCCGCAGCGACGGTGCGACAGGGCATCTCGCCGACTGAAGACAATCTGATCATTACGTTTGACGTGAAAGAGGGCGCGCTCACGCGCGTAGCCGAGATTCAGATCGAAGGCGAAAAGGCCTTTCCCGAAGATCGGTTGCGGCAAGAGGTGGCCACTGTCATAGGCGCTCCTTACTCGCGTTCCCAGGTGCGCGCTGACAGCGACCAGATATTGAATCTCTATGCGCGCGAAGGTTTTATCGACGCCGAGGTGCGGCCATCGATTGATGAGTTGCCGCCGAAAGGTGGCGATGAGCAGGTCCGCGTCGTGTTCACCGTTAGCAAAGAAGGTTCGCCCGCGATCGTCAACGACATTATCGTTAATGGCGTGACCGGCAGCGCCTCTGCGCAGGAATCAAAGCGCGCGGCGATTCGTCGCGCGATTCCGATGGCGGAAGGCGATATTTTACGTGCCGATAGAATTACGGAAGCCGAGCGAGCGCTTTACGTAACCGACGCATTTCGGCAGGTGCTGATCAGCCAACAGCCCGCGGGCGACGGGCCGAACGGCACGAAACGCTACGACATCATCATCGATGTCGAAGAGAAGCGGCCGCGCGTGATCGAGTACGGTGGCGGTTACTCGAGCGATACCGGCGCGCTCGGTTTGCTCGAATTGACCAACGTCGATTTCATGAACAAGCTGCGCACAGCCGCGCTCCGCATTCGCGCCAGTCAGCGACAGCAGCTTGTCCGTGTTGAGTTTCTCGATCCGCGCTTCTTTCATTACAGCAAGCGTCAGTTCGCGCCGCTCGGTATCTCCGCGCAATACCTGCGCGATTCCACCATCACGCGGTTCTTCCGATCGACGATCGACCGCGGAACTTTTGGCGTGGTCCAGCGCTTCGATGAAGATGGTAATCCCATTGATCAATTCGGTAACAAAGTTGGTGAGCCCACGATCGATCGCCTGACGTTTGGCATAGAAACGCAGCGAGTGTTGAGTCAGAAATCGCACAGCATCGTCTTTTTCCGCTACAACTATGAAGACGTGCGCCTCCGCAACATTGAGAGTCTGATCATCGAGGACATTCTGCGACAAGACGAAGTTGTGCGGCTCTCGCGCTTCGGTACGTCGTTCGTGTACGACACGCGCGAAAGATGCGAGCGGCGTCTGCCGGGCGCAGTTTATGGCGAAGATGAAACTGTACGCGGCGGCGAAGTCTGTCGCTACAATCAGGTCGATGCGACGCGCGGACAATTCCTGACGGCCGATTACAGCTTTGCGGCGAAAGCGCTGGGCGGGAACACCTCCTTCAGTCGTTTCTCGTCAACCTATCATGCGTACTACAAAGTCGATCGAATCCGGAAGACGGTTTTTGCGGGGAACTTGACCGTGGGGCTGGCGAAACTTTTCTCGGCGACGGATCGAAACGGAAATGGTCGCATCGATGACTTCGACCAATTGCTTCCGATCTCAGAGAGGTTTTTTTCCGGCGGCTCAACGACGCTGCGAGGCTTTAGCTATGAAGAAGCCGGTCCGCGGCAGGTCATCGTGCCGAAAGGAACTTTCCGCGATTCATCGGGGAATGTTATCGGCATCAATCCATTCACCGTGCCCATTGGCGGCAATGCGATGGTCGTCATGAACCTGGAAGCGCGTGTGCCCGTTACGCCGGACGTGCAGTTGGTGCCGTTCTATGATGGCGGCAATGTCTTTCGGAGCATTAGCGACATCGTGCATCCGAAACCGATCACACCATCGGGCAATTTTATCGAAGATCTGAACGCGCAAAACCTGCGGGTGCGTTGGAGTCACACGGTGGGCCTGGGTTTTCGCTTCAGGACGCCGCTCGGTGGTGCTCTGGCGGTTGACTATGGTTGGCTGGTGAACCCGTCGAACTTTTTGATTCCGCAGAACCTGAACACGCCGAATCCGACGACGGCAATTTACCGGCTGCATCAGGGACAGGTTCAGTTTAGATTTACGCAGACGTTCTGAGCCGGGAAAATGGGAAAAGGGTAAAGGGGCAAGGAGCAGAAAGACATTGAAAATTGAAAATTACAAAATGAAAATTGCAAATTGGAGCGAACGAGCGGCCCTCAACAGTCGTTTTGTCGCTCTAATAGCAATCTGCGTTCGTCTGGCGCAAACGGGCCAGGACTTCAGTTTCATTGCGGGTGCCCACCACTTCCGCCCAACCCAGACCGGCCGCAATCGCTCGCCCCATTTGCATTTTTCAATTTTCAATTTTCATTTTGCAATTCTTTTCTTCGTGACTCTTTACGCTTTGCTCTTTGCCCTTTGCTCAAAGACGACTGCCCAGACCGTCGTCGACAAAACCGTGGCCAGCGTCACGAACGGCGCACGCGCCACGCCGGATCTGATTACGTACTCCGACCTGGTATGGCAGCTCGCGCTCGAGCCAGATCGTGCGCTCGCCGATCCGCCGAGTTCAAAAGACCTGAACGAAGCGTTGAAGACCTTGGAAGATCAATTGCTGATTCTGCAGGAAGCCCGGAAGCTGCCGATTGCCGAGACGGCCGAAGGGCGGAAGGATTTTGAGAAGGCTGTCACCGACATGCTGAACGATCTCGTGCGGCGGTTTCATGGGCGTGAGCGTCTGCAAGAACGAATGAGCCAAGTCGGGCTGACCAGCGAACAGCTCGACGCAATTTTGCGCGACCGCGTAACGATCGAGCGTTACCTCGACTTTCGCTTTCGCGCGTTTGCGATCGCGACACCCAAAGAAATCTCCGATCGCTATCAGAAGCTTTACGGCGCCGGGCGCAACGGCGGCAAAATCGTGCCGACGCTCGACGAAGCGCGCGACCGCCTCGAAGAAGAAGTGAAGAACGAAAAGATCGCGGTCGAGATCGACAATTTTGTCGATAGCTTGCGCGACCAGCCGGGAACAGAAATTTCCGTGCTGAATCCAGTTTGAAAAACGTGCTTTGAGCTTTGTGATTTGTGCTGGGCACAATCGAAGTACAAAGTACAAAGAATAATTTGAATGCCTGACCTATCGCGAACAGATCGGCCACGAATCGGACTTGCCCTCTCGGGAGGCGCGGCGCGGGGCATTGCTCACGTCGGCGTGTTGCGCGCGCTGACGGAGAATCAGATTCCGATCGATGCGATCGCGGGCGCATCGGCGGGAGCTTTGATTGGTGGCTGTTTCGCCGCCGGTCTATCAATTGAACAGCTTGACGAAATGGCGCGAGGGTTTCGCTGGCGTCACACTGCGCGCCTTTCATTTTCACGTTTGGGATTGCAGTCGAACGAACCCATGGAGGATTACCTGCGCCAGCGTCTGCCGGTGACGCGCTTTGAAGATCTCAAGATTCCATTCGCGGCGATGGTGACTGATCTTCGCAAGGGTGAATTGATTGTCTTTCGCGACAAAGGCGATTTGCCATTTGCGATTCGCGCCAGCGCCTGCATTCCGGCTGTTTACGCGCCGATTAAAGACTCACAAGGGCGACTGCTAATCGACGGAGGCATCGTGGCTAATCTGCCGATCAGTCACACGCGCGATCTGGGCGCGGACATCGTGATTGCCGTCGATGTGAACGCGGACGGGGCTCGTTTCTTCGCTAATCCCCGCACGGCACTCGGAGTGCTTGCGTGTACCTTCGTCGCGGTTGAGCGCATCGTTTCAAATCAGGAACGACCGGATGCCGACGTTTTGATAGCGCCGAAAATCGGACACATCCGCTGGGACCAAACGCGTCGATCGAACGAGTTGATAAAGCTCGGTTATGAAGCCGGCTTAGCCGCGATCGATGAAATAAGAGCGGTTATCGCAGCGTCAACGCGGGCCAACACCTCACCCGAGCCATCGGCCGTGGCGGTTCGCTAGCGGCGCGAATTCACCGACGCCCTCCTCATTCCCCCAAGAAATCCGCCCCCATTCGTCGTTTCATAAAGGCAACGGATTGAACTGATGGATCGCTCTTTTCTCTTGCCCAGGCGTTCACGCCTGGGTCAGAGATAGCAGCCCTAGGAACGAAGCCTCCTTTAGGAGGCTTTGGACTTTAGAACCGCGCCCACAAGATCGATGAGGTTAAGAAAGAATGGTCGCTTCGCACCCCCAGCCGTGAACGGCTGGGCTACCGGAAAGATCCGTTTGATCGTCCGAATCCTCTTGATCGCTTTCGCGATCGTCATTATTTCCACTTCAATCTTCTTGGCCGCTTCGTATCGCTCATACGCGAAGATCGTAGATGCGCGCCTGGCGCATGGCTATTTGACGAGCCGCGCCGGAATCTACGCCGCGCCCCGCGTCCTGCGGACTGGGCAGAAATACTCTCCGGCTGGATTGGCGTTGGCGTTGCGGCGCGCGGGTTACGTCGAGAGCGATGATGCCGCAGAAGTCTGGAACGGCAGTTTCTCGATTCAGGATCGAGCGATCGAGATTCGGCCAAAAAGTTCAGCCGACTGTCCGTCCCTGGTGCGCGTGTCGTTTGATCCGGGTGGCCGAATAAGTGGACTCACTGGCGACGACGTCATTCTGGATTCGTTTACGCTCGCGCCCGAACCATTGACGAGCGATTCCATGAAGACAGGCGCACGAGCGCAACTATCATTCAAAGACATTCCACCTGTACTCGTGCACGCGATTACTTCGATCGAGGATCGACGCTTCTTTGATCATCACGGCGTGGATATCTTCGGCATCGGACGCGCGCTGATTCGCAACGCCGGTGACGACCGAATTGGTCAAGGCGGTTCAACCATCACGCAGCAGCTCGTCAAGAATACCTATCTCACGCCGGAACGAACGCTGCGGCGCAAGTTCGCGGAAGCGATGCTGGCGTTCACGATCGAGCGAAGACTTTCGAAGGAAGATATCTTTGCGCTTTACTGCAACGAGGTCTTTCTCGGTCAACGCGGGGCGATCGCTGTGCGTGGAGTCGGCCTGGCCGCGCGCGTCTATTTCGGAAAAGAGTTAAAGGACCTGACAGCCGGCGAAGCGGCCACCATCGCCGGCATGATTCAAAGTCCCACACGCTATTCGCCGGTGCGCGAGAACGACGCGTCACGGAATCGACGTAACACGGTGCTGGGCACGATGGTGCGCGATGGGTTCATCACGCTCGATCAAGCGGCGGCGGCCGCGAAAGAATCGCTGGTTGTCGCCAACTTCGATCCGGCGAAGGAATCAGTCGCGCCTTACTTTATCGATTATGTGAATCGCGCTGTGGAGCGCCCCCATTCTGCGGGCGGTACGCAGGCTTCCAGCCTGCAGTCCTTGCAAGATGCAGCTGGCAAGGATGCCGCCGAATCCCGATTAGACCGGGACGGGATGCCTGCGCTCCAGGAAGCCGCGCCAATCGTCACCACGCTCGACCTTGATCTTCAGCAACTTGCTTCCAATGCCGTTGCCCACCAGCTCAGTCATTTGGATCAGGCCTACAAGCAGCGAGGCGTGACACCTCAAGCTGCGTTAGTCGCGCTCGACCCGCACACGGGGAGAGTTCTGGCGATGCTTGGTGGCCGCGATTACGCGCAGTCGCAGATGAATCGCGCCACGGATGCGCAGCGCCAGCCGGGCTCAGTCTTTAAGCCATTCGTCTATGCGGCGGCCCTGGAACTTGGCATGTCGCCGCTCCGGAAATTCAAAGATGCGCCGCAGGAATTTACCTACGCTGGTGGCCGCAAGTATCGACCGTCGAATTATGGCGGTGGCTTTTCGATGCAGGACGTGCCGATGCGGACCGGCCTGATCAAATCGCTCAACGTGGTGACCGTGGATGTGGCGATGCAGACTGGGATTGCGCGCGTGGCGAACACCGCGTCCGACTTTGGTCTGCCGCGGCCTGAAACTTATCCGGCGCTCGCCCTCGGCACGACGGAAGTTACGCCGCTGCGAATCGCCGCAGCCTACGCTACGTTTGCCAACGGTGGAAAGAGAGTTCAGCCGCGCGGGATCAATGACGACGTTCCGTCAGAGGGCAATCAAGTCATCGCGCCCACGACGGCGTACATCGTGACTGACATGCTGAAAGACGTGATTCGTGAAGGCACAGCGCGGGCGGCGCGCGGCGCTGTTCCCGGCGCCGCAATCGCCGGCAAGACCGGCACATCGCGCGACGGGTGGTTCGTCGGCTACACGCCGAATCTGGTGTGCGCGGTATGGGTCGGCTTTGACGATAACAAGCAGCTCGGGTTGACGGGGGCCGAAGCAGCTCTGCCGATTTGGACTGAATTCATGAAGACCGCGGTGGATTTGCGACCGGAGCTAGGAGGCGCTTCATTCGCGCAGCCCGAAGGGATCACGATCGCCGATGTCGATCCAGAGACGGATGAACTAGCCTCGTTAAACTGTCCGATGCATGAGCTGGTGGCGATGCTCCAGACTCAGGCGCCGT
>DATLVM010000168.1:0-5905 GCA_035577445.1 Pyrinomonadaceae bacterium | reverse complement strand
TGGCGAGCCGATTTGGATTAGCGATCTCGCGACTGACACCAATTTTCCTCGTGGGCAAGTGGCGGCGACAAGCGGACTAACTTCCGGTTTCGGATTTCCGATCAAGTTGCGCGAAGAGGTGTCGGGCGTGATGGAGTTCTTCACGCGTGATCAGCAAATCGTCGATCCAACTTTGTTGGAAGTGATGGCCGCGATTGGCAACCAGCTCGGTCAGTTCATTGAGCGCAATCGAATCCAGACTGAACGTAGTGAGCTGTATGAGCGAGAGCAGCGGGCCCGACTCGAAGCTGAAATTGCCATGGAGCGGATGCGTCGCGTGCAGACGGTGACGGAAGTCGCGCTCGCCTATCTCTCGATCGACAAGTTGCTGGCAGAGCTGTTGGATCGCGTTTGCGAAGCGATGGACGTTGACACGGTCGCCATCCTGCTCCTGGAAGAAGACAACAAGTTGGTGACATTGGCAGCGAAAGGTCTGCGCGTCGATAAGAGCATCCGCGTCCCACTCGGCGCCGGCTTTGCCGGCCGCGTGGCTGAAGGACGAGAGCCGATCACGATCGACGATATTGATACGGCCGAACTTTTCACGCCTTTCCTGCGTGAGCTTGGCGTGAAATCGCTGCTCGGCGTACCCCTGCTGATCGAGGGTCGCGTCGTTGGGGTAATCCACGTTGGTCGGCTCACGCCGCGCCCTTTTACTGATGACGATGTTCGGCTGTTGCAGTTGGTCGCGTTTCGTGTGGCGCTGGCGATCGACAATGCGCGGCTGTTCGAAGAAGAGCGCGGCGCGCGTCGCGAAGCTGAGGCCGCCAGTCGCGCCAAGGATGAATTTCTCACGACTGTCTCGCACGAACTGCGCACGCCGTTGACTCCGGTTATCGGTTGGGTGCACATGATCAGAAACGGTCTCTTACCGGCGAGCGAAGCTGCGCATGGCCTTGAAGTGATCGAAAAGAATTCGCACGCGCTGAAGCGGCTGATCAACGACCTGCTGGATATGTCCGCAATTCTGACCGGAAAGCTGCGCATGGATCAGTCCCCGCTGGCGCTGGAGAGCGCGATTCGCCAGGCGATCGACACGGTGCGACCCTCGGCTGCCGCTCATGACATTCAGCTGGAGTTGAGCTTCCATGATTGGAACAAAGAAGTCGTTACCGGCGATCAGTCGCGACTGGTGCAAGCGTTTTCGAATCTGTTGGACAACGCCATCAAGTTTTCGAAATCCGGTGGTGTCGTGAAGATCGTCTGTGAAACGACCGACGAGGACGCGCTAGTACGTATCGAGGACGCCGGGCAAGGCATCGCTACTGAGTTTTTGCCTTTTGTCTTCGATCGCTTTCGCCAGGAAGACGGATCCAAGACGCGCGCGCATGGCGGACTTGGCCTGGGGCTGGCCCTGGTGAAGAGCTTCATTGAATCACACCACGGAACGGTCAGTGCGGAAAGCCCCGGTCATGGACAGGGCAGTCGCTTTACGGTTCGACTGCCGCGGCGAAAACATGAAGCTACTCTGACTGAGCAAACATCAAAACCGCGGGTCGAGGTCATCTCGTCGCGGCCGCACTTGATGGTGATCGAAGACGATGCGGACACGCTCGAGATTCTGCGCGCGACCCTGGAAGCGCACGGCTTTCGCGTGACGGGGTACGAATCAGCGGCAGAGACTTTGCGTGAAGCGCCTGAAAATTCAGCCGATTTGATCATCTCGGACATTGGCATGCCGGAACTGGATGGCTTTGAATTGATGAGGGAATTGCGCCAAATGCCTGCCTATAAATCCATTCCGGCAATCGCGCTGTCGGGATACGCGTCGCAGAAAGACGCGAAGAACGCGTTGGCAGCGGGCTTTAATGCGCACGTGTCCAAGCCGGTTGACCCGGCGGAACTGATTTCGATGGTGAAGAATTTGTTGGAAAGGGACCAGCACGCGAAGCGAAGCTGATTCGTTAATTGACTTTCACGCGGCCCCGCCACGTTTTAGATCCTTTCAACCCAAACCAGGAAACACCTTCCTGAACTACATCGACTTCCAAAATGTAGTCGCCGCGCTGCGCCGGGGCATTCACGACCAGGTGAAGGTTGACCGTTTCGCCCGGTTGCAAATCCTGTTCTAACGCAGTGCGGCCATCATCGTTGCTGACAACATTACCCGTGGCATCGAGCCAGTGATTGCCGACGGCAATCTGAAAGAGTTCGGCATGCCATTGGCGGCCTGGCCAGCGCACATTGCTAATGTTCTTGACGGTAACATCGAGAGTCACTCGCTCGCCGGTGGATAGCGTCACCGGCGGATTCTTGAGGTCAATGCCGGCGCGAAAGCCGTTGTCCAGCAGCGGTGCGCGGACCAATGGTGGATTACCGGCGACGTACAGCGTGTAAGGTGGATTCTCTCCAATAATCTTGCACCGCTCACAAAAAATCTTTGTGGTGATGACTAGCGCATCAAGGGGCGGTTCTTCGTCAATCCCCAGATGAACAAAATTCGTTAGCGGCACGCTGCGAAGGGTGGCGTACCAATAAGCTTGAATGTAACCAGGGATGCCGGATTCATCGGAAAGGTAGATAGGACGACGCGGGTTGGCGACCGCTGGTTCGAAAATCACCTTTGGATAATCCGCGTCGAAGACGTGCAAACGCCAGGCGGACTCAGCGGCCGCAGCATACCGCCACTGGAATAGCGCGGCCTGAACCAGGGTCAATATTGCCAGCGCAATCAAAATTCGGCGGCGGGAAACCGTTTGCGATAGCCATTCGACTGCCGGGATTGCCAGGACGAGGAGAAAGACAGGGACGGGCGAGAGATGCAGCATGTGAAATGTCTCGGCCGTCAACGATGCCGGAATGATCGAAACGATCAGTCCGTAACAGATGAACGCCCGCCAGGGATCGAATCCTTTTCGCCACGTTAACCAAGCGCCCAGCAGTGCGAGCGCGCAGGTCGCGGCCAGCATTAACTCTGTGCCGTGAACATGAGCCATTTGAAATTCATTCGGATCGCCAATCACGAGGAGGCGCCACGGATTGATGTTCGAAATGTAATGGCGCAGGAAATCGAACAGCCATCCTCCTAACGAACTTTCCGATTTGAAATACGTGATTAGCGAGAACCGCGCGGTCAACGCACCGGGATGCCGAATGTTGAAGATCACGAGTGGAACCAGCGTCACTGCGTACGACGCCCAGGTGGCAACCAGGCTCTTCCAGCCGACGCGCCGAATGAACAGCACAAGCCCGATTGCCAGCAACGGCGCCAGCAATCTTCCAATCGAGTAGGTGTAAGTCAGCAGAGCGAGACTTAACGCAAGCGGAATCAACTCGCGCCACGCCCATTTCAACTTTGTCGACGCTCGATGAACAGAAAACAGAAACAGCGTGAGCGCCAAAGGATAGAGGCTGACTTCGACAACGACGCGGCTTAGCTCGAATAGCCACGGCATTAACAGCGCGGAAAAGATCACAAACAGGGTGACTGATCGGCGACGCGTCGCTCGCCATGCCAATAAACCGAGCAGAGCAACGGTAGCTAGACCACCGACAGCGCTCAGCAATCGCGCGCCCAGAATGCCGGGGCCGCTGATGCGATAAATTCCGGCGAGCAGATAGATGTAAACAGGATTCTTGTATTCGCCGAAGGCGCGGAAATACAGCGGCCAGGCAATTCCGAATTCGTCTTGACCGGTTTGCGCAATCGTGTGGGCGTTATAGGCGATCGAAGATTCGTCGATGAAGAAACCGCGCGGGTTCGTCGTCAGCTTGCGCGTGTAGAGAACTAGACCGAGGACGCTGATGAGCACTAAAGCGATCGGCCATCGATGGCGCACGAGGAAGGATTGGCTCGGTGATGCCATTCGCTATGGAAATTAACGAACGTCTTGACGAAAGAGGAAAACAGAATTGCCGAAGACGGCTTCCGGCACACGGTTGCGATACTCGGCGAATATGCTGACGCGCTCAGCATCACTCAAACCGGCAGTCCTGCCAAAATTAGCGGGGATGGTCGATCCGTTCATATAGCTCGCGCCGACGGCGATGTAGCGTGGTGCAGTGGTCGCGTCGAACTTCGAATCGAGCGCATCCACTCGATCGATTCCATAGTGATGCAGCATAAAGAAGCCGCCCAGGGTCGCATCAGTCACTCGATTCTCGCCGCGCGCATGGAGATAAGCAGCCGTAGCTTTTAGATCATCTCCCCACTCAACATTCGAATCCGACAAGTACCACCAATGCGGCGCGCGGCTCGCCAGTTGGTTCATGTAAGAGATGTGATTAGGAAAGGCGCGCACAGCTTCAACGCCGATCCATACAAGCAACACAATGGCGATCAGCGTCCCCATGCGACTTGCGCGCCTTAACTTAATCAAACGATCAAGGAGCGCTGCCGTCACGATGAACAGGAAAGGATACGCAGGCAGGTAATAGCGTACGCCGATGTCTATGTGGCCGAACAAAACAAAGATCGTGTAGACGACGAAGGGCAGGAGCAGCCAGGCGAAGCGCCAATCCTTGTTGCGGAGAATCTCGTACGAAGCCCAGGCGAACGCGGCGGTCGATAACAAAAGAAACGGGACTGTTGTCTTGAGCGCGAAGGCAACCGGGAAGTAATACCACCAACCGGTCTGGCTATACATTCCCAGCAAGCTGGCATAATGGCCGGCACTGTTGTGGACGAACTGATACAAGATTCCGAGGACAAAGTCCTTGGGTAGCACCCACGAAAGCAATCGCGTCAGATTTTCGAATGCGCGTGGATGTGAGGTGAAGGAATCGTTTATCCATTGCACGTCCGCCGGTGAGAGTGCCGGATGATTGAAGAAGTAAGCGGCGTTGACGATGAAGAGGATCGCCACGAGAACCAGCGACGCGTGCAGCAGAGTCCGTCGTACGCCAGAACGTGCAGCGCGCCACCAGAGCGCCGCGAAGTACGCCGCCAGCACCAAACCGACCAGCAGCATTGAATACTTTCCCAGGATCGCAATCGCGGCTGCGGTCCCCAGCCATCCAGCCCGCCGCCAGTCACGCCGTCGGTTGTACCGATAGAGTGCGATGAAAAACAGCAGGTAGCCAAAGGCGGCGGGAACATCGGTCTGAACAACGCGCCCATGGGCCAGCACGGTCGGTTCAAGTACAAACAGCGCGGTGGCGATTACCGCAACCCGATCACCGAACAGCTCGCGTGCAAACCAGAACACCAGAATACCGAGACCGATGGTCAGCGCAATCATTCCCGTCCTGGCCCAGAAGCCTACCGTATCGAAGCGATCGAAATTGTTCTCCCAAAAGCTTTCGTAGTAAGCCCAACGCACGTCGGGCGACTCGGGTGACGCCGTTATCTGATCGGGTCGTGCTTCTTCAGGTTGCACGAACAGAAGTGGAGCTCCCGCGACCAGCTTTGACAATGGCGGATGTTCGTTAACGAGTTGGAAGTTGGCGGAACTCAGGTGATAGTATGCGGACGGTATCATAACGATCTCGTCGACGGTGATGCTCTTGCGCCAAATTACGGCGAACATTTGCAGAGCCATCACTAACAGCAGCGCACCTGCACAACAAGCTGCGGCATGAACGCGCAAAAAGCTGACCGCGCCGGCTAGAATTTGCCGCGGCTCGATAATGACGAAATCCGTGGCCGGTGAAATCTCCTGACTGAATGATTGGTTCATCCCGTCCCCGCGTGAAAATAAAAAAAGATCGATTGGCGGCCGTCTCAGTTACCCTCGCCCCGATTCTCTATTTCATAACTCCGATTTTGAAAGGCCATGTTCTGTGTCCTGATGATGGCATCCTGCAAAACGTTCCTTTTCGCGTAGCCGCGGCCCAGATAATCAAGTCCGGTTTCCTGCCGCTCTGGGATCCTTACATCTTTAGCGGCATGCCTTTGCTGGCCGCGGCCCAACCCGGAGTCCTTTAC
>DATLVM010000167.1:0-4254 GCA_035577445.1 Pyrinomonadaceae bacterium | reverse complement strand
GATCGGCGCGAGAATTCAGCGCTTGCGTTCATTGGCTGGATTGCTTTGGGTGTTGTCACGGGATTCATCGGCAGCAAACTCATAAACAAGACAGGTCACGGTCGGCACCGCGATGTCCTCTTAGGCGTGGTCGGGGCCGTGGTCGGAGGATTTCTATCAAATCTGTTCCGAGACACGGGTGTGGCAAACCTGAATGGTTATAGCTTCTTTGTGGCGATTATCGGCGCCGTAGCATTCCTGGTCATCTATCACGCGCGTTCACTGGTCGGAGGAGTTCGTCAAAGACGTTCATGATTTGGTCGAGTCGAAAAAACAGCGAGTGAATTCAAACAGAGGAGGGTCGAAGTAATGCTGTGGACAATCTTGGTGATATTGGTGGTGTTGTGGTTACTGGGATTCATCGGTCACTTCGGTGGCAATCTGATTCACATCTTAATTGTGGTTGCCGTGATCATTTTGATCTACAACCTGGTCTCAGGCCGCCGTTAATCTTCGCGTACGATCGTACGCGGCCGTCTTGCGCTAGCAATTGTGCAACCCTCTAGCTTCGAGGATAGCTCGAGTTCAATTTGTCGAAACTCAGATGGCTGCCGCGGTGAAGTCGATCCACGCAACATCGCGCTCAACTAATTTAAGTGCGCCGGGTGCACCATCGCCTGGCCTTACTAAACGACATGTTAAGAGACTCACAAAAGAGTCTTTCCATCCAGTTCGATTTTTGCCTTCCCCGGGATGGATGAAGAAATAAAAATCCCTCCCGCCAGGGCTGCCTTGATTGCTGAGCGGAGGTCCGTCAGCAGCCGACGCTTGAGCACATAACCTGACGCGCCGGTTTTGAGAGCTGCCCGTACAAAGTCGACGTCTTCGTGAATAGTGAGGAACACAATCTTCGCCGGAGATCCGATTAGCTTTAGGCGGGTCGCTGTCTCGATGCCATTAAGCTCCGGCATGGAAATATCCAGCAGGCAAACGTCGGGGTTAAGCTTTGAGGCTGCTTCAAGAAGTTTCTGCCCATTCTCAACTGAATCCAGCACTTCGAATTCATCTTGCAGATGGCATCTGACCCTTTCGCGCATCTCATCATGATCATCTGCCAACAGAATTCGAGCGCGCTTCACGACTTCTCCCTTTAACGAAACTATTACTTGTCGGCCGTTCCGATCGCCAGAGTCTGGGGTTATCGGGACGGGAGAAATACGCTATTGATATTGAAGGAAGTTGCCGAAGAAGATACTGGCAAAACTAACAGGGGAAGTCCGGAGAGAGAGTCTACGAACTAAACGGGATGAGTTTCAATCCGGCGATTCGGCGCAGCCAGGGAGTTTCAGCCAATTGCGTTGGATCGAATAAGCTCTACGTCGTCCATTTTGAAAATCGTCAATGCCTTGTCATCCAAAGCGTCTCAGGCTGCTATAAGCTGACTAGTCACTGCGTACTGGACCAGCTCGGCGCTGCTCTTGATATGCAGGTGATCCATCATCGTGTATTTGTGGAACGCTACGGTCCGGGGCGAGACATTAAGAATAAATGCCGCTTCCTTCATCGAGCGACCTTCAGCCAGGAGTTGCAGCACCTCTTTCTGACGAAGAGTCAGGTGCTTAGTACTCTTCAGATTCCGGAAGTGCTTAACCACCGAACCGAGCACATCTTCAGTCATGAGCGGTGTGACGTACGAGATGCCGTGCACCACGTCGCGGATGGCCTTGACCAATTCTGAGGCGGCCGAATTCTTCAGCACGTAGCCGTTTGCTCCGAGGCGAAATGCTTCCGCGGCCACATCCTGATCGTGATTCATAGTGAGGTAAATCAGTTTTACCGCCGGCATTAGATGCTTGAGCCGCTGGCCGGCATTTAGACCGTTCATGTTGGGCATACCGATATCGAGCACGATCACGTCTGGTTTGAGAGCCGGCGCCCCCTCAACTAAGGCAAGCCCGTCGTTGAAAGTGCCGACAACTTCAAATTCGGACTGCAGAAGGTTCTTGAGGGCATCAAGGATCAGAGTATGATCATCAGCCAAGATGACGCGTGTTCGTAGCATGTGACTCCTCCAGTTGACTTTCAAAGGCCCCGAACCTTGAATCATCGGATCCAAGCGAGGCGGTTTATCCTTAATGACCCATTCTCAGTTCGCGGGTCAGGGGCACCGAAGCCTCAATCACGGTGCCGCACGTTGGTTGCGAGTGGATCTCAATCTTCCCGTCTACAATCCTGAGTCGCTCTCGCATGCTGGTAAAACCAAGACCTCTTTGCGTCGTGTTTGATTCCGAATCAAAACCACAACCGTTATCCGAGATTGACAGACGGATCTCTGTTTCTGATCCTTCCAAAGCCACCTTAGCCAAAGATGCGCCGCTGTGCTTCACGCAATTGCGCAAAGCTTCCTGCACAATTCTAAATACACATAACGTCATATCTTTGGATAAATTCGCCGGCAAGCCGGATTCTTGTAGCTCCACCTCCAGATGGCCTGTTCCGGAGATCTCCTGGCACAAGCTCCTGACTGCGGGCGCCAGACCCAGATGGTCTAACTTTGAAGGATGCAATCTATATGAAAGCCGATGAATGTCGGTTGAAATTTCCTGGGCTTGTCTCTGCAAATTCTCGAGACGGTGATGCACCGCGTATGGCTTCTTGATTTTTTGACCCAGCTGTTCGAGCTCAATCGACAAGAGAGCCATTCTTTGATTCAGGTCATCGTGAAGTTCCCGAGCGATGCGCCGGCGTTCTTCTTCCTGCGCATTGATCAGCCGGCCGCCCAGGTCTCTGAGCGCGGCTTCCGTTTGTTTGCTCCCGGTGATGTCGATCGAAAAGCCTCGGATCGTTAGCGGGTGACCATTCTCATGCAGAACCGTGACCAGACTGTGAAGCCAAACGACGCGGCCGTCCTTGGCGATCAGCCGGTACTCAAGTTCGTAATTGTCGCTATTGTTTGCGCACGTCACGCAATGGGTCATTGCCCGCTCCCGGTCATCCGGATGAAGGTGCCTGGGCCAGAACCCCGGTTCGTACCACTCTTCAATCGGATAGCCCAGCATGGGCACGGCCTGTTCGCCGACAAAAGTGAAGCGCGATGTTTCGAAGTCTGCTTCCCACGGAAGAATATGCGTCACGTTCAGCAGGAATTGAATACGTTCGGCTTCTTTCCGGCGAGTTTCACCGGTTTCGTGGCTATCGGTGACGTCCTCGTGAGTTACCAGGACGCGGGTGGCCTGGGGCAAGTCGAACCGGGCTGCGTGAATTCGGATCCAGCGCCGGTCGATCGATTTACGATTGACATATTCTTCCTGAAACTCGCTCTGCTTACCTGACAGCACGGCGTCGATGCCGTCTACCATGCGCGCGCATTCCTCAGCGGATACATCACGGTCCTGGCGTCGAACGTCCAGGTAGTTGCTGCCAACTCCATAAAAATTGCCCGCGAAGCCATGTTGGACCAAAAAGTCGCGCCACCCGCGGTTCACATAAAGAATGTCCCCGCTTTGATCCAGGACGGCGACGGCCGCCGAATAGGAATCAACCATGGTGCGCAGATAAAGCTCGGGTATCTGTTCGCAGAATTTGCCGGACTCGGCGTTTACGAAAGAACAGTTATCAGCATGACTATGTTCAAGAGCTAAAAGCATTGGGGGAGACAATCTCCTTAATTCAAAAACACAACCGTTGGCGATTCTCTATAGGGATCGCATCTGGCTTTTGTTTGAGCCTCGATGCCGGCCACGTGCGACAACAACTTAAAATCCACCTTTGCTCGATCACCCAGAAGTCTTAACGAGCCAACCAGAACGGCAAAGTTGTCCGACCTCAAATGACGATCCCAAGCCTCTTTTGTTTCCCATTCGCCCATCAGCAGATAAGAGTCTTGACAGCCGGCCTCGCCGTAAAACCTGTATGCGCAGCAACCCTCTTCGTTTTTAATGAGAGCGACCAGCGAAGAGATCGTCAGACACATCTCTTTACGGTTTTCGGGGCGAACAGTGAATTTGGCCGTGCTGATAATTTCAGAGCTTGTTTCCGGTTTCATTCTTCCCTTCAATGGCCGCAAAGGATCCGCAGATCCGGCTGACAATCTTGAGCGATCCTTCAATTCTTCCTATGCGTGAACTTCACCCGTAGCTGCAAGAAGTGTGCACAAGCGCATATAGCGGAAGGAGGGATAAGGTAAGAAGAATGGTCACAAGCATTAGGTCTTTAGGGATACAGTAACGCTGCAAGTAAAAGGTTTTGTAGAAAGCCGTTTCATTTCGCGGATCC
>DATLVM010000166.1:0-5246 GCA_035577445.1 Pyrinomonadaceae bacterium | reverse complement strand
GGCTTTGCGAGCGTTGGGTTACGCACGAAAATTTGTCCAGAGCTGCGGAGCAGCGATTGACTCAATCGGGTCGCGAGGTACAAATCATGCAAGAATTCTATCGCCGCTCCGCGGCTCCGAAATTACGGTGACTGTCTACCCAAGGCTCGCAGACTCGCCTTGGGCCGGAGCTCTGGCCGCTGCTCCGCAGCTGATTGCGCAACTGACTCAAGTGACGCTTAAAATGCTATGGATTACTCAAGTATGTTTATTCCTCTCCCAAAGGGAGAGGGAAAAGGACTTTTATGGCAACCTGCTAACTTGCGACCAAAACCCTGCCCCTCATTTTCCTCTCCGTCTTCACAGGAGGATTCAGATGAATCGACCGTTCGCGTTCAGATTTCTCGCCGTGCTTTCGCTGCTGCCTGGTTTGGCCGCGGCCGCGTCCGCTGCGACTTTGCAAGCCAGAGTTATTGAGGTCCGGTCCGGCAATACCATCATCGTCACCAACATCAACCGCCCGGTCTCAGTGCGATTGAAGGCGATCGTTCCACCCGAAGTTGGCCAGCCATTCAACGATGTCGCGCGCGATCATCTGAAAGTGCTGGTGCTCGATAAGAACGTTACTGTTGAGTACACGCACTTTGCCGACAACTATCTCGAAGCGAGAGTCTTCCTCAACAACATCGATATCGGATCGCAGATGCTGCGCGACGGTGTGGCCTGGTACGACCATGCATTTGACTATGAATTGAAACAGGCTGATCGCGATTTGTACGCGCAGTGTGAAGCCGCCGCTCGGGCTGAGAAGCGCGGCCTCTGGCAAGACGCCGCGGCGCTCGCGCCGTGGGAGTATCGACGCTTGCAGACAGAAAGGCTGACGCGCATAACGGATCCGAGTCCAATTGGCAATCTGTCCCAACCGAGTAAGCCGAAGACCAGGACCAGCCTTTCGAATGACGACGTGATGAGACTCGTGATGGGATCTGGGCCCTCGTCATCGGGAATGTCGGCCGTCCGGCCCATCGTGGCGAACGGCGATCCTGAGCGTTGGGTGAAATACACATCCGACGCGGGACACTTTTCCGTAACTCTGCCCAGTAACGCCGTCGAAGGCTCTGACACTCTTCCTGATCCGAGCACGGGTGGTACGGTGGGAGTGAACTTTGTCACCGGAGGCAGCAATCTCGGGATTTATTTCGCCTTGTGCGCTAAAGGGCCGAACTCCTCCGGCACTGATGAGAGTGTTCGCGACCAGTTCATCAAGGGATTAATCAGTGGCATGAACTACGGAGCCACGCGGGACGGACACGGGACGGTTGACCTCAAGCCGGAACGCGCCGTCAACGTGGGCGGGTACCCAGGAATGCAGTATCGACTGAGTAGCCCAGGCGTAGTCGGCACCGCACGAGTCTTCACGAAACAGGCCGGCGACCAGCGAGAGCTTTACGTTGTAATGACATTGAGTCGCCCCGATAGCGAAGCTCTAAGTAGCCAATTCATCAAGTCGTTTGCGATTACGCGGTAGAACTGTTCCAGGCGAGTCGCTCCGTTTCGTTCCTGGGAACGCACCGCGTCTCAGAAAGGCTTACGCCGAATGAGCGGAGCGCCATGCTTCACCGGCACGCGCGTACCCGTCGAATTTTTTGTTCGAGCACCTTGAAAAGGGTGAAACCCTCGACGAATTCTTGAATCAGTTTCCTAGCGTAAAGCGCGAACAAGCATTGGCGGCGCTTCAATTATCAAAAGAATCTCTCCTCGCCAATCATGAAATTGCTGCTTGACTAGTGTCACCAGATTCTTAAAGCGCGATCTTGTCTCGCACGACGTGCGGCTTCAAAACGTACAAGCAATGGTCGAGGCGGCTTCGCAGAAAACTCATGTCGTTGCCTTTGCTCCAGAGGAGCAACATATTTATAGCCCCCACCGCCCCACGTTTTGCCGCTCCTGTTAGGAGCGGGATGTAAAACAGACCAGCAAAGCACATTGCGCTCCGATGGAGCGCGCAACGCTCAGCGATCTAAGGCTATAAACATTGTGCTCCTCCGGAGCAATTACCGAAAAATCCATCAACCAAGACCCGCTTTTTGTGCAAAGCCAGTCGGACCCGCACTCCTTTACCTTCAACCCAATCAGCTGACCTTCAATCGCGTCGACCTGAACCTTGAACCGGAACAGCCGCAACTCCGTCCCGAACTGATCGGATCGAATTCCAACTAACCAAACCTCGAACCTCCGCGACTAAACCTGCAATCCCGGTTATCAAACTTCCAATCCGAGCCAGTAAACCTGTAACCTCGGCTACTAAAACTCGAACCCGAGCTCCTAAACTTTCAATCTCATCTCCTAAGGCTTCAACCTCAGCTCTTCAACCTTCAATCCGATCGACCAAACCTTCAATCTCAGCTCCTAAACCTTCAACCTCAACTCCTAAGGCTTCAACCTAAGCTCTTCAACCTTCAATCCGATCGACCAAACCTTCAATCCCAGCTCCTAAACCTTCAATCTCAGCTCTTCAACCTGCAACTTTCCTGAGGAAAACTGCACATCGCCTTCTTTACACCCTACCCCCCTACACCCCTTCCCCTAACTTTGCTTGCTTTTTTGCATGCCTTGAATATACTCACGCCGTTCGTTGGCCTCGCACCTTCTTGGGAGCTCCCAAGACAACTCCGACTGTAACCAGGAGGTTGGCCATATGGCACGTAAACGAAGAAAATCCCCAGTCCTTGAGACCGCCCGGCAACGTCTTGCCGGACTCAACTCAATCAACCCGCCGCCGACGTTCGGCCCCAACATCACGCGCACCAGTTTTAGTGCCGCCGTTGACTCTTTCGATCAAAAGCTGAGGAGCTATAACGAAGCGGTGGCTGCGCTCGATGACTTGCAGAACGATTTGGACACTGACGAAACGAATCTGCGTGAGTTGAACACGCGCATACTCTCAGCAGTCGAGGCGCAATACGGTCCCGACAGCAGCGAATATGAACTCGTCGGTGGCACGCGCACGAGCGAGCGGAAGAAATCGACACCGAAAGCGCCTGGCAGCACAACGCCACCGACGCCTTAACACGTAGCGCAAGTTGTTCACTTGCGTTCCTGTGAATCCACTCTCCACGCGCGATGGAGGCCAAGCGAGGAACCTCCATCGCAGGACGGTGGTTCGAACTATTCACGATTGACGATTGACGATTGACGATTGATGATTCCCGATTTACGAAAGAGATTTTTCGTCGCCAAGAGTCATTGAATGATTTTGCTGGTGACCGCTTACCGAAGGATACAAAGACATGGAAGACTGTAGGCACGACATCGATTTCATACAACAGTCGGGCGTGGCAGTCGTAATCACCGATGAGTAGGTTCTGGCAGCCGGCGAGTTGAGCGTAGAACGCAAGAGTAAGTGTAAGGGGTACGCCAATGTTAATTGAATTGAAGGGGAGCGAGTTCGCTGTTTCGGGGACCAGTCTCAATTCCGCGAGAGTATTCGCGAAGGGCCGGCCTGACGATCGCGACGGTTCGGACGATAGAGACGATGGACGCCCTGAAGGCGGTGGCGATATGACGCCCGGCGGTCCTCATGGACCGATTCGGCCGAAGCCGCCTAACATCCTTAGCGGTCTTGAGCAGTGACGCTACGGCAGGAGAAGGAGGTTAACGTATGTCAGTAAACGTGTATGTCCGAAATCTTTCTAACGAGGCTGTTACTTCCGACCTGGAAGACTTGTCGGCCCAGGTAGGTCCAACCGAATTGATTCACATCGCCGACGAAGCACAGGCAATCCTTCCCTCGGCGTATTTGGCAGAACTTGGAATCGATCCCACGGAAAAACTGGGCGTCATTCAGATGGCGTCAGAGAAAAGAGCGAATCAACTGGTCGAATTACTGCACGGTGCAATATTGCTTGGCCGCGTGCTGGTGGCGATGGGCCCGCATGGGGGGATTGGTCCAAAGATTCCGAAATAGAAAGAGAGCATTTCTATGAAAATGCCCTTCGACTTCGGCGTAAAGCTGATTTTCCGTCTTGTCCTGCCCGGTTTTGTCTTGAGCCTCGGGATGTTACCGCTCATGAATACGGCTTTGGAGTTACTTGGATGGACGGCGAGGTTTGACGCAGCGTTTGTGACGCTAATCGTTCTGCTGGGATGGCTGGTCACCATCTCAGACATGTCCATCTACATGCTGGTCGAGGGCCGACGCTGGTGGCCCGCCCCACTGAAGCGTTTCTTCATTAAGCGTGAGCAGCAGCGCCTTCGCCGACTGCTCGCTCAAAGTAGCAGCGCCGACTCCTCATTGGCACTCGAAGCCTCTTCGGATCTGCCTAACTTCCCGATAAGTGATGACGGCGAGAATCAGGGCGAGTACTACATTGCCTATCCATCACGTCTCGGCAATCTGCTGAACGCATTCGAGACTTACTCGGAGAGAATTTATGGCCTCAATTCGATCTTCTATTGGTGGCGCATCTGGTTAACGCTCGACAAAGACACCAGAGAAGAGATCGACAACAGTCAGGCGCTGGCCGACAGTTCAATCTATGTGTGCTTGTGTCTGCTCTGCTGCGGTTTGTTGATGATGCTTTATTTGAGCGTACAGCTGCTGAAGGCAGCCGGACTCCGGTTCGTTCCTTCGTGGCAGGCACATCTGCCGGAATTCCTGTTGGTATTCGGTAAGCATCTTCCGGACAAGGCCTCGGCCGCATTGCTGGCTATTGTTTTTCTTGCCGCTAGCATTCTGGTCTACCGGCTGTCGTTGAAGTTACACGGGCAGTTCGGAGAACTATTCAAATCGGTTATCGATCTCAACGTTGGTAAGATCGACGTACCGGTGATCAAACAGATTGAGTTACTGACTGAGAACTCACCTGCGGTTAGTCTTCCACGAGTGTTGGCTCCTAGGATTCGCTTTCAAATCGCGGTGAACTATTTGCACTATTATCGTTACTATTGTCCCAATCCTAAGTGCAACGCATTTCTCAAGCCGAACCAGATTGAGAAGCACTCCTGCCTCGAGTATCACGTTTATCAGGAGCCGTCCGGTTCGTGGCGTTGGCGACTTGAGACAATCACCGGCGACCGCGTCCTTGTGGACCACGGCGTTACATACAAATCCGAGAAACAATGCAGGGTCGAGATCGATTTGGTTAGGCAATCGTGGGATGCGCCAGTGGTCGAGGAAGCGAATGAACGACCCGAAAGTGGATCTCTCGCCCCTGACAAGGCATTCACGGCTCGCCCTTTATCATCCGTGAATCGCGAAGAAGAGC
>DATLVM010000165.1:0-3864 GCA_035577445.1 Pyrinomonadaceae bacterium | reverse complement strand
CGCAACCACAACGCGGCACAGATATCGAGATGCCTCTGTCGCTTTCGTTCGAAGAAGCAATCAATGGTCTGACGACCAACATCACCGTGAATCGATCAGAACAATGCTCACGCTGTCATGGCGCGGGCGATACCGGCGGCTCGATCGTCACTTGCTCGACCTGCAAAGGCACGGGCCAGGTGCAACGCACCGGCGGCCGCTTGCGCTTTAGTCAGGAGTGTCCTGACTGTGGCGGCAGCGGCAAACGCCGTCAGCCGTGCTCGCTGTGTAAAGGCAAAGGCGTGCTGCCGAAAACTGAGAACGTGAAGGTGCGCATTCCCGCCGGCGTCGACACCGGCTCGCGCGTGCGCATTCCCGGCAAAGGCGAAGGTGGCCGGCTCGGCGCGCCGGCGGGCGATCTCTACATCATCACGAACGTCGGCCGGCACCAGTACTTCACGCGCAAGGGCGACAACATCTATGTGACGGTTCCGATCACCGTGCCGGAAGCGGCGCTGGGCGCGAAGATCGAAGTGCCAACGGTCAACGGCAAAGCGCAACTGCGTATTCCGCCGGGAACGCAGTCAGGCCAGAAGTTTCGTTTGCGTAGTCGGGGCGCACCGAGCCTGCGCGATCCGAACGCGCGCGGTGATCAGTTTATTGAAGTGCACGTGACTCTGCCGAAAGTAATTTCAGAAGAGACGAAAGAGCTGCTGCGCAAGTACTCGCAGATGAACAACGAGAATCCGAGAGTAGCGATGGGACTGGAATGAGCTGGGTACGCACGCCTCCGGCGTGCAGACTTAGATTTGCACGCCGGAGGCGTGCGTACCCAGACTGACTTATGAGAAAGCGAGCCAAGACATTCACGATCAGTGCCGTGGCGGAAGAGTTCGAACTTCATCCGCAGACGCTGCGCCTCTATGAACGCGAAGGACTGCTGAAGCCTTCGCGCTCGGAAGGCAACACGCGTCTCTACACTGATGCGGATCTTGAACGGCTCGAGTTGATTCTTTCATTGACGCGCGATCTTGGCGTGAACCTCGCGGGTGTCGAAATCATTCTCAACATGCGCGAGAAGATGGACGCGATGCAGCGAGAATTCGAACGCTTCTTCAATTATCTACAAAGCCATGCCGACGAACTTTCCCATTTCACTGAGCCGCCACCTGAAGCCGGGGCGCTCGTGCCGGTGGGCCGCATCAATCGTGCGGTCCCTGCGAAACGCCGGGCCTCCAGCAGCAAATCATCCCGGTAGAACCCGGATTAAACAGACAATCCGGCCCGCGGATGCTGCATCAAACGAACTTTTCTGAAACCTTTGCGCTCTCGCCCGCACTAACTTGAAAACTCGCTGAGGAGATCTGTCCCATGCTTACGAAATCCGCTCTCGCAGTCATCCTGTTTGTCTTCTGTTTTGCGCCGGCCGCCGTCACCACCGGCCAATCGCGCGGGCCGATCACCGGCGATTGGCGCATCGAATTTACGCGCAAGGATCCGGATGAAGTCCAACTGAACATGACGCGCGGCCGCCAAAATAATTGGGGCAACGGCATCAAGATTAGCGAAATTGAGGGTCTGTCGCGTGATTACGCGACAACATCAGCGTCGAATGTGACGCTCCGGATCGTGCGCGAAGCAGGCACGTTCGAGCTGACTGGATCGTTTAGCAACGGCAAAGGATCGGGTCGCTTCACTTTGACGCCGAATGACAGTTTCTTCTCGGCGCTGGCCGCGCGCGGCTACACCAACCTGAGTGAAGACCACGTGTTTTCGGCGGCAATGTCGGGCATGAAGCTTAGCTCAATCGATGAATTGAAAGCCGCGGGTTACGATCAGCTAACTTTCGACAATCTCATCGAGTCAGCGATCTTCAAGATCACTTCAGCCTCGATTGCCGATCTGAGAAGTGCGGGCTTCGATCGCTTGCCGTTTCAAAAGCTGGTTGAAGCAAGCATCTTCAAAGTCGACAGCAATTATGTTCGCGAGGTTCAGAACCTTGGTTTTGGCAAGTTGGAATTCCAAAAGCTGGTCGAGCTGCGCGTGCACAAGATTACGCCGGAATACATCAACGAAGTGCGGCAGATGGGCTTCAGCGATCTCAACCTCGATCGTCTGGTTGAATTGAAGATCTTCAAAGTCACGCCTGACTTCGTGAATGAGATTCGCGCGGCCGGCTTCGCATCAATCACGCCTCAACAACTCGTGAGCCTGCGCATCTTCAAAATCGACGGTGACTTTGCGCGCAAAGCAAAAGGCGCGAATCCCAACATCACGGTCGAGGATATGGTTGAGCAGCGCATCTTCGAGAAGCGTTCCGGCCGCGACTAGTCAAAGTCCTGACTGAAATCGGAAGTCTGGAAACTCTCTCAGGTCGGGAAGAGCGGTTTACCGCCGCGCTTTCTTTTACTTCAAGCCGGCTGACGATTTGAGGGCGGGGGCGAGCCACCCTTCCTGACCTGAGAGATAATTCCTCATCCAAATTTCCTTTTCGACGAACTTTTGTGCAAGGCCCCCTTGATCCAACCTGTAATCCGATATGCCGTACCCGTTGAATCGGGCCCTTCACTTTACAGACAAAAAACTTGAAACCCACACTCCTCTTCAGACACTAACTATCCGAATAGGGAAAAAGACTCGAGGGCACGTTAACGATTGGGCGGACGAGCCGTCATAGAAATAGAAGGCAGTTTGGTGGTCATACAAATAGCGGCGATTTCATACTAATAATTAGAGCCGTTAAGCGATCAGAAGTTGAACAAGAACGAAGGAGCCGCCGTAAATCAATTAGGGGGAAGGTCATGCTGAAGATACACACAAGGTATTTGGGCGATGTCGCTGTGATTTCGGTGCAGGGGCGCATCGTTAACGGTGAAACGGCGTCCCTGCGTGAAGCGGTGGGCTCTGAAGTCGCAGCGCGGCCGCAATCGCGCGGCCGCGCAATCGTCCTCGATTTGGCGCGCGTGAGCGCACTTGATGCCAGCGGCCTCGGCTTGATGTTGGAGCTGCGCGAGCAAGCCGAGCGAAAAGGAATTCGCCTGAGGCTGGCTAATACATCAAGCTTTGTAAGACGAATTTTTGAAGTAACCCGTTTGGATTCGGTGTTCGAACTGTCGAATATCAGAGAGCCTATGACTGTGATCAGTCATGCGCAGCCGGCACGCGTGATCCCGTTTGCGCGGTGCGCTTAGAGAGTTATCCGCAGATTACGCCGATTACACAGAAGAAAAACCAGGCCGCGGATGAACGCGGATTGAACGGATAGGAAAGCGCGGACAGAAGGTAACGAATCTTTCGGTCCGCGTTTTTGTTAGAGCGTCTTATCCGTGTAATCTGCGTTAATCTGCGGCTAATTCTCTTTTCACCGCCGCGTCTCTTCTTAAAACTCCAAACTCGTAACTGAATCGCCTGCTGTTTACTGCCTTCTGCCTTTTGCCCGCTGTATTATTCCTTCATGCCCAAACCTTTTCCCGACTGGATCGAGCCCATGGCGGCGACGCTCACACAGGAGCGCTTCACCGGACCTGAATGGAGTTTTGAAAGAAAGTTCGACGGCATTCGCCTGCTGGCTTACAAAAAGGGAAAGCGGGTGGAGTTGTTTTCGCGCAATCACTTGCCGCAGAAGCTTCCGGCCGTCTCGCAAGCTATCGCAAATCTCGCACACGATCAGTTAATCCTCGATGGCGAGATCACCTGGGGGCGCGGCCAACTCACCTTCCACGTTTTCGACATCATGTGGATTGACGGGCGCGAAGTGATGTCCCTGCCGCTGGAAGCGCGTCGTGAAATGCTTGGTCGATTGAAGTTGTCACCGCCTTTGCGCCGAGTGACGGAGTTGCTGAACGAGTCGGCCTTCGAGCGCGCGCAAGCCGAAGGTTGGGAAGG
>DATLVM010000164.1:0-19400 GCA_035577445.1 Pyrinomonadaceae bacterium | reverse complement strand
CGATGGCTACGTCACCGCACGATCCGGAAGTCCTCTATTACGGCTCTCAATTTGTTCACCGCAGCCGTGACAAGGGCGTGACTTGGGAAAAGATCTCTCCGGATCTCACCGCGCATCCATCGTGTTGCCAGGGCGCCAGCGGTGAACCGATCACGCGTGATGTCACTGGGGAAGAGTTCTACTCAACTTTGTATGCAATTGCTGAATCGCCGCTCGAAAAAGGTGTGATTTGGACGGGCTCGAATGATGGGCCGTTCTACGTCACGCGTGACAACGGCAAGAACTGGACGAATATCACGCCGAAAGATTTGCCCGAAGGCGGGCGCGTCCAATACATCGATCCATCACCGCATCGAAAGGGCTCAGCATATTACGCGGTGTATCGATGGTTGCTCGGCGATTATCAGCCCTACATTTACGCGACGGATGATTACGGTAAGACCTGGAAGCGTTTGACCGATGGGAAGAATGGCATTCCTGCTGACTGGTCCACGCGCGTCGTGCGCGAAGATCCAGACCGAGAAGGGTTGTTGTATGCGGGAACTGAATTTGGCATGTTTATCTCGTTCGACAACGGAAGCCATTGGCAATCGTTTCAGTTGAACCTGCCGAATGTGCCGGTAACCGATATCAAGCTTCACAACAACGATCTGATCGTTTCGACGCAGGGCCGCGCGTTCTGGATCATCGATGACATTAGTTCATTGCATCAGCTGACTCCGAGCGTAGCGACTTCAGAAGTTCATTTATTCCAGCCGCGCGATGGCTATCGCACACGCGTGGCGCCGGCGAATCTCGGCCCGGCGATTGAATATTATTTGCCGGCAGCGTCGAGCGCGCCCGTCACGATCGACATTCTTGATGCGAAGGGCGCGGTGCTGAATTCCTACAGCAGCGAGACCCCGGTTAACACAGGTCGCGGGCGCGGTGGGGCAGGCGGCGAAGTTGCGGCGCCAGATGATCCGGATGCTCCATCGTTTCGGCGTCAAGGTCCCCCGGCACCGCGCGTCACAAAGAGCGCCGGACTGAATCGAGTTGTGTGGGACGTGCGCAACAAAGACGGGATCACAGTTCCGCCCGGTCGTTATCAAGCCCGGCTGAAAATCGGCAGCTCAATGCTCACCGAAGGCTTCAACGTGCTGATCGATCCGCGCGTCGCTGAAGACGGGGTTACCGTTGCCGATCTAGTCGAGCAGTACGAACACAACATGCGCATGCGCGAGTTGGTGAACGGCGTGAATCAATTAGTGACGCGCGTTCGCGAGTTTCAGAGACGTACGCAAGCTGTTGCAGCCAGTGGTGGCCCCGATGCGACGGCCCGCATCAATGCGGTCGCGGCGAAACTTCTGAGTGAGCCCGTGCGTTACGGCAAGCCGGGCCTGCAGGCGCACATCACGTATCTGGCGAGCATGACTGCGAATGTCGATCAGAAAATCGGTCGAGATGCTATTGAACGTTATGCCGTGCTAAAGAAAGAATTCGATGCGCTGCGCGCCGAAGTTGATAAGGTGCTCGGTCCGTCGCAGCCGATCGCGAATGATCGCTGATGTCAGACCGCAGCGTTAGCAACCGGACTAAGGAAGTTTTTTGCTCCCTCTCCCTTTGGGAGAGGGCTGGGGTGAGGGTGTTAAGCTTAGTCGCGACCCGTCGAATTTGGTTTGTAAGGGGCGAAGCCTCGCACGGAAAACAAAGAGGAGTTAGCACGCTAAGCCCTCACCCTAACCCTCTCCCAAAGGGAGAGGGAATTGGTAAACTTATGATCAAAAACATCCTTCGACTATTGATCCTTCTACTCTTCTGCATCGCCATCAAGGCCGCACCGGCGACGATGCGGCTTGACTACTTCCATACCGGCGATTCTAAGCACGAAATCTTCAGCATGGATCGGGTAGTCATCGAGCCTTTGCCGTGGCCGGGTGATCTGACGAAGACGATCGATGAAACGAACCTCGGCAAATATTTCTTTGAGGTTCGCGATCAAAAAACGAATCATGTGTTGTATTCACGCGGCTTCGCCTCCGTGTATGGCGAGTGGGAAACGACCGATGAAGCGCAGAAGATCATGCGCAGCTTCAGCGAGTCGCTGCGATTTCCCGCGCCTGATGCGTCGATCGACATCGTTCTGAAGAAGCGCGATGCAAGGAACAATTGGATTGAGATCTGGAAGACCTCGATCGATCCAAAGGACATGTTCGTCGATCGATCGAAGCCGCGCGCGCCCGCGAACTTGATTCCGATTCAGAAGATGGGCGACCCGGCGACGAAAGTCGATCTATTGTTGCTCGGTGACGGCTACACAACTCGCGAGCTTCCCAAATTTATCGCCGACGCGCGTCGCCTAATTGCGGTTCTATTTTCTACCCCACCGTTCAAGGAACATCGTTCCGATTTCAATGTCTGGGGTCTTTGCCCGCCGGCTTCTCAATCAGGAATCTCGCGCCCGTCGACTGGAATCTATCGCGATTCGCTATCGACTTACGACGCCTTCGGTTCCGAAAGATACATTCTCTCGTTCGACAACAAGCGGCTTCGCAATGTCGCGCAGTTTGCGCCGTACGAATTCATCGAGATTCTCGCGAACGGTCGCACGTACGGCGGCGGAGGCATCTTCAATCTCTACAGCACAGTCGCAGTCGACAACGCCTTCGCGAATTATGTTTTCGTTCATGAGTTCGGCCATCACTTCGCAGCTTTGGCGGATGAATACTACACGTCGCCGGTAGCCTACGCGCCCGCGCCGGCAGAACGAATCGAGCCGTGGGAGCCGAACGCGACGGCATTGCTCGATAAGAGCACTTTGAAGTGGAAAGACTTTGTGTCGTCCGACACGCCTCTGCCTACGCCGTGGAACAAAGATGAATTCGAAGCTTATGAGCGCGAGTACGGAGCGCGCCGCGCGCAGCTTCGGAAGGAAAATCGGCCTGAGAGCGAAATGGAAGCGCTGTTTCGCGAAGATCGCCGCCGCGTCGATGCGATGATGGCGAAGGAAAAGTACTTCGGCAAAGTTGGCGCATTCGAAGGCGCGAATTACGAAGCGCACGGATACTATCGCCCGCAAGTGGACTGCATCATGTTCTCGCGCACTAACTATTTTTGTAAGGTCTGTAGTCGCGCGATTGAACGCGTGGTGAAGCTGTACGCGCGGTGACGTTGATCGAGGTCGTGTGGTTTTTGAATCACTCCGTTTCTCATTCACACCTCGCTTCAGCGAGGTGACGCAAACCGAACTTTGGTTCGTATCAGCCGTTTCAACGGTATTGACATACTTGACTCATCAAGTACGGGGCCCTTTCGGGTGCAAGCGGGAGTTGCGGAGCAGCGGTAGAAGTTAAGCCCAAGGCGAGGCTCTGCGAGCCTTGGGTGGTGGTCGTTGGTTAGCTCAGAGCCGCGAAGCGGCGACAGAGAGTTAACGGGCAGGCTGAACTATCGATGCTTTCGCCCCGTGCGGGGCTCAATCGCTCTACTTGGTTCGTTAACCCCAAGGCTCGCGGAGCCTCGCCTTGGCTTAGTTCTGAACGCTGCTGACGCAGCTTCAGTTCTAATTCGAGTGACCGCGACTAGCTCTGTCGAGAGCTGAGTCAAATATATCAATGCCGTTTCAACGGCTTCTCAGAGAAACCGTTGGAAACGGTTAGGTGGTTTAATTTGCTTGTATTACACCTCGCTGAAGCGAGGTGTGAATGAAAGATTCGTAACTCAACTCAATCTGCTAGTCCGAAAGGAAACTTCAATGCGATCACGTCTCTTCCTTGTACTCGTTTCAATTACGATTCTGTTCACGCCGACTTTCGCCCAGAAGCGAAACATCACGGAAAAGGACCTCTTCAACTTTGTCTGGATTGCTGATCCGCAGGTCGCGCCTGACGGTTCGCGAGTCGCCTTTGTGCGCGTTACGGTGAATCAACGGAAGGATGGATACGACACAGCCATCTGGACCGTGTCGACTGCGACGGGTGCGTCGCGGCAACTAACTGCCGGCCCGCGTGATTCTTCACCACGCTGGTCGCCGGACGGAAAGTACATCTGCTTTGTCCGCGCGCCGGAAACGAATGGCCGAGTCGAGCCGCCACAGCTCTTCATCTTGTCGATGGACGGCGGCGAGGCTTGGCAATTCACGACGGTGCCGCGCGGCGCAGGCGGTCCGCAATGGTCGCCTGACGGCAAGATGATTTCATTCGGGAATGGCGCGACAGCGGAAGAGATCGCGAAGGCTGCTCCAAAACCGAGTCCGTCACCGTCAGCGAGTCCAAGCCCGGCCGCGTCACCTGAACGCGAGAGCGACGTGCGCGTGATCACCCGTGCAGTTTATCGATCGAATGATTCGGGCTATCTCGATTTCAAACATCCGAACCACATTTGGGTAGTGAATGCGCCGCACACCGGCGAGGACAAAGTCACGCCGAAGCAACTCACCAGCGGACGCTACGGCGACGGCAACGTGACTTGGGCCAAAGACAGCTCGCGTATCTATTTTGTTTCCGATCATCGCGACGAGCCTTACTACGAACTCGGCAAGACGGACCTTTACTACATCGCTGTTTCCGGCGGACAACCGACGAAGCTCACCACCTTCGATATGGGTGCGGCTGCGTTTACAGTCAGTCCCGACGGTAAGAAGGTCGCCTTCTATGCGTCGACGAATCAACCTGTGCGTTCTTACACCGAGCCCGATTTGTGGGTGATGGATCTCGCGCCCGATGCACAGCCAAAGAACCTCACCGCGAATTTCGATTGGGACCTGGGCGGCGGAGTTGGCGGCGACAACAGCGCGCCGCGCGGCGGTGGCGGTTTCCCGCCCGTTTGGTCTGCGGATGGCAAGTCGATCATCGCGCTTTATGGCAGAGAGGGAAGAGCAAACCTGGGCGCGTTCGACGCCGTCAGCGGCAAAGAGACTGATGTCACCACGGGCAATCAAGCAGTGCAGAGTTTTCGCGCGACGCCTGACGCATCAAAGATCGCCCTGCTGATTTCTACGCCGACGCGCATCGGCGATCTGTTTTGGATGGAAAAGCCAGGCGCGACTCCGAAACAGCTCACCCATGTGAACGAAGAGTTGTTTTCAAAACTGAATCTGACTGAGCCGGAAGAGATTTGGTACACGAGTTTCGACGGCAAGAAGATCCATACGTGGGTGCAGAAGCCGCCGAACTTCGATGCTAATAAGAAATACCCCCTCATACTTAACATACATGGCGGCCCGCACGCGGCATACGGTTGGGTCTTCGATCACGAGTTCCAGTGGATGGCCGCGAAAGGCTACGTCGTGCTTTATCCGAACCCGCGCGGCAGCACGACCTATGGGCAGGACTTCGGCAACATCATTCAGTATCACTATCCCGGCGACGACTACAAAGATTTGATGTTCGGTGTCGATGAAGTGATCAAGCGCGGTTACATCGACGAGAAGAAACTCGGCGTGACCGGCGGCAGCGGCGGCGGACTGCTGACTGATTGGACCGTTGGGCACACGACGCGATTTGCAGCGGCGGTGGCGCAACGCGACATCGCGAGTTGGGCCGATTGGTGGTACACGGCGGACTTTACCCTGTTCCAGGCGACGTGGTTTAAGGCCGCGCCCTTTGAAGATCCGGAGGACTTCAAGGCACGCTCACCAATCACCTACATCAACGAAGTGAAGACGCCGATGATGTTCATTCTTGGTGAAGCCGATTGGCGCACGCCGACCTACTCGGGCGGCGAAGAAATGTTCCGCGCGCTGAAATACAAAAAGATTCCCACGGTGATGGTGCGCTTTCCGAACGAGACGCACGAACTTTCTCGCTCAGGACAACCGTGGCATCGCATCGAGCGGCTCGAGCACATCGTCGGCTGGTTTGATCATTGGCTGATGGGAATGAAGAAGCCGGAATATGAGGTGACGCCTCAATGAGCGTTAGCTCGGTCGATGGCAAAGCGAGAGCATCTGAAGATTATTAAGCAAGGCGTCAAGGCTTGGAACGCCTGGCGAAAGCAAAATCCATTGGTTCAGCCGGATCTCAGCGAGGCAGGCCTCCGGAGAGCGAATCTGCGTGAAGCAGATCTTCACAACTCACGCCTCAGCAGAGCGACTCTTGCCGAGGCAGACCTCGATAGTGCGAATCTCTACCGCGCAGTGCTCTTCGATGCAGACCTCAGCAAGACTCTCCTCACCAACGCAAGCCTCTGCTTAGCTGATTTGAAATCAGCGGTCCTTATAAAGGCAGACCTCAGCGGCGCAGATCTCAGTTTGGCGAATCTCAGTCAGGCGGACCTTAGTGAGGCACGCCTCAGAGGCGCTCTCCTTTGCGCAACAATTTTGAGGGAGGCACAACTCCGTGAAGCCGATCTTAGCAGGGCAGACCTCACTTGGGCCGACCTCACGGGTGCAAGCATCAAAGAGGCGAACATGACTGACGGCCACATTGGTGTAACCGTATTTGCAAATAATGATCTAACCACGGTGAAAGGGCTGGAAACAATAAATCACGCCGCGCCGTCCACCATTGGCGTTGATACCATCTACCAGTCCCAAGGCAACATCCCGGAAGCCTTCCTTCGAGGCGCTGGGCTTCCTGAAGAATTCATCACCCAAATACCGGCTCTCATTGCCAGTGTGAGTCCCATCCAATTCCAATCATGCTTCATCAGTTACAGTCATCGGGACGAAGAATTCGCGAAGCGACTACACGCCGCGATGCGCGCCGAGAACCTCCGCGTCTGGTTTGCTCCCGAAGAGATGAAGGGTGGCAAAAAACTTCACGAGCAGATTTTTCAAGCCATTCAAATTCAGGACAAGTTGCTACTGGTTCTCTCGGAGAACAGCATGAGTAGTGAATGGGTCGCAACTGAGATTCGCCGCGCGAAGAGAGTTGAAAGGGAAGAGAATCGTCGCAAGCTGTTTCCTATTCGGCTCTTGGATTTCGAACGAATCAAGGAATGGGAATGCTTCGACGCTGATAGCGGCAAAGACCTGGCGGCGGAGGTGCGCGAATACTACATTCGCGATTTTTCTAATTGGAAGGATCATGATTCGTTTGAAAGAGAGTTTGCGAAGCTGCTTCGCGATCTAAAGGCTACAGAGAAATAATTTGGAAACGTGCTCCGCGCCGCTAGGCGCGAAATGTTTATAGCACCAACGAACCCTCACATAGCACTCGCTCCTTTAGGAGCGAAATGTGAAACCGATTACATCGCGCTCCTAAAGGAGCGCGGTCATCGTTTTTCGACGGAGGTCTATAAATATTTCGCTCCTACGGAGCGTTAAGGTTGCTCAGGAACTCACGAATCTTCTGCTACTCTACGGAGCGTTAAGGTTGCTCCAGGAACTCGCGAATCTTTTGCTGCTCTTTCTCGTCTTTGATTCGGGTGAAGAGTTTGGTTCCTAATCGCGTGATGGTTTCGGCTTTATCGAAGGGAAGCTTGTCGTAAACCTTGCCGCCTTGAAAGTGGCAGGGTTGGCAGCGAGCCTGGAAGATCGGTTTTATCTCGGAATCAAAGTTGGGCTTCGCGGAGGCTGAGAAAGATTTCATCGAGACGGTCGAGTGATCGCCAGCATTTGCGGCGGCGAGAGTGCTCGATGCCACCAGCACCCATGCCTCTCCACCAAGGATGGTAATCAAGACGAGCAAAGACAGGGTCGAACGCATGGCGCTATCGTACACCTATCTCCGGCTCCCTTATTGTAAATTCTTGTAAATTCCCGCGGCCGCCAAGTTTGATCGGAATTTACAGTGCCGATGCCGACTCAAGAAAAGAAACGATGTGCCTGCACTGACGGCGCTGTTTGATCGGAAAACTGAGCGGTAATCCGGCTTATCCTGAATGACTCAAAGAGTGTAAATTGGAAGAACGAATCATGAAAAAAAGAACGCCACCAAAGCTCGTACTTCGAACTCTCTTAGTTTTGTTCGCGTTTGGTATGTTGGCGGCGTGCGAGCGACGTTCATCTACTACACCGCCAAACGGTCCAACAAATCAGGCCACGCAACCATCTCAAAGTAATCAGCGCGATCTTGATAAAGGCGCTCTCAAGCTTGATTACAGGCCTCGCAAGAGCAATAAGAGCGGCAGCGTCATTGCCAACGACCCACAAGTGTTGGGGCAAATCGTGGCAAATCTCAATGAAAAAATCGCTCTGCCATGGGACCTGACGATTTCATTCGACGATTGCGAGGAGCCTGACGCGCATTACGATCCCGAAACGAGATCAGTCACGATTTGCTATCAATTAATCGACGAATACAACGACCTCTTCTCCCGGAAAATTAAAGACAAGACGAAACTTGATAACGCGGTTCGGGGTGCACTGGCATCAACGTTCTTTCACGAATTGGGCCACGGGTTGGTGGACGCCTGGAAGTTGCCCATTACCGGCCGCGAGGAGGATGCTGTCGATCAATTATCGACGCTGGTACTGATCAACCACACAAATAATGGCGAACCGATGGCTCTGGATGGAGCTGTTTCCTTCCGGCTCTATGCCGACCTGGAGAAAGGCCAGGCTAAGATTTACTGGGATGAGCATTCTCTTGATGAGCAGCGGTTCTACGACACTATCTGTCTAATTTATGGTCATGCCCCGGAAAAATACTCATACCTGGTTAAGGATGGAACCCTGCCTGCTGAACGGGCGGAGCTTTGTCGCGAAGACTATCCTAAGATTGCTGCATCGTGGAGCAAACTTCTAAGCCCATATCTCAAACTTCAGGGTCAGTCGACTGCGGTTTCTCCTGCTCCTTGAAGCGCCTTGCCGGGTAGACTTGAACCAAACGCGCTTCAGTAAAACGCGCTCGGCACGATACAGAATTGGCGTCCCGTACGGGAGTCGAACCCGTGTCGCCGCCGTGAAAGGGCGGTGTCCTAGGCCACTAGACGAACGGGACGTACAGTCAAGATCGTTGGCAGGTTAGGAAGAAAGTAAATTAGCGTAGGGGAAAAGACTGTGTCAAACGGCCGTTCGTTGCGCATGCTCGATCAAGTGTTCAATTGCTCGGCGATCATCTTCAATCTGCAAAACAAATCGCACCGCGAATCCCATCTCCCGAACTTGGTAAACAACATAACCCCACACGGAGACGATTTGATCGTCCAGGATTAGTTCAAGGCGAACTAGCTCTTTCGCCAAAAGCTCGCCGCCGGTAAGCACGAAACATCCACCTGAACTCAGGTCGCAGACCGAACCACGGCCCTGCGATTTCAAGGTCTCCCATCGAGCGCTAATGTTTGTGCGCAAGCGTGGCGCGGTTCGGCGTTCCTGCATGTGAAAGGTAAAAACGTGATCTGCTACCGTAGACGGTTCTGATGTCTTATAATTGGCGCGCCTTTCATTCGTAGCGGCATCGATCCTACTTTATCACATGGAGTTTAACCCAATGACAATTCGTTTACTTGCGCGTTTAGCGCTTGCCGGAGCCGTTCTTTTTTCAGCCGGGACAGTCATGGCCCAGCACGACATGGGCGGCGGCAGCACTTCCGGCGGAGCCACCGGCGGCAGCACCGATTCCAGCCGCAGCAGCACTGTTCGCCGCGGTCCACGCCGGACAACACCTGTTCGCCGCACGACGGCGCCGGTTCGCAGAGGCATCACCGCCGAGCAGTACAACTCGCAAGGTGACGATCTATTCAAGGCCGACAAGTATGACGACGCGTTAGAGGCTTATCAGAAGGCCGTGTCGCTAAAGCCGATTGCTACTGCTTACTATCACATCGGTTGGATCCAGAATGACGCTGAGCAGTACACGGACGCCATCGAGTCGCTGCGGCAAGCTCTGTCGCTCAGGGCAAATTTCGCCGAAGCACAAAAGGAACTGGGCTACTCGTATTACAAGCTGAACCAGTCGCAAGACGCGATTACCGCTTACCAGCAAGCCGTGCGCACGAAGCCGGATTATGGATCTGCGTATCTCGGACTCGGCGATGTTTACTATTACCAGACCAAACAATATCGCGAGGCGATGAATGCCTACAGTCGCGGGGTTCAATACAAAGATGATAATCCGACGGCGTTTTACAATCTCGCGTGGTCGGCCAATGAGCTGAACCAATACGATCAAGCAGCAACCGCAGCGCGAAAAGCGATTGGATTGAATGCGAACTATGCAGAGGCATATGCAGAGCTCGGTTTCGCGAGCCGCAAGCTCAACCAGCCTAACGAGGCGCTCACCGCGTATCGCGAGGCGATTAGACTGAAGCCGAACTATGGCATCGCCTACACAGGTCTGGGTGACGTTTACTTTACGGATCTAAAGCAGTATCAGCAGGCCCTTGCGCCTTACGAACAGTCGATCAGCATCTCGCCGAACAACGCGCGGGTGCGATACAACCTTGGTTGGATCTACAACGATCAAGGTAGATTTCCCGAGGCGGTGACGCATCTCGGCGAAGCGACCCGTTTGAAGCCCGAATATGTCGAAGCCCATACCGAACTTGGATTCGCTCTGTGGAAGCTGCATCGGTTGCCGGCAGCAACTGAATCGTTGCGAACGGCGATTAGACTGCGAAATGACGACGCCACGGCGCATCTCTATTTGGGGTACGTATTCATCGAAGCGAGAAACAAACCCGGCGTGTTGAATGAGTACCGGATTTTGCGTCAGCTTGATGCGACGAAGGCGCAGAAGCTTTATGATGCGGCGCCGGCAAACATGAGAAATTAGAACGAGTGTCGGAAGCCCGACCATGAGGGAGGGCCTGATGCGAGAGACAGCCCTTGCTTACGCGCGGGCTTCTGACACGATATGCCAACCGCGATCGTTCATCATCCCGTTTTCGAAAAGCACGACACCGGTCCTCATCACCCGGAAATGCCTGAGCGTTATCGCGTCACGATCGATGCCTTGCGCGCTGACCGTGAGTTATGGTCAAACGCAATTGAGATCGAAGCTGACGAAGCGCGCCGGAGCGACATTCAAGCCTGCCACACCCCACAGCATTTCAAACATGTCGAGTCAGCGGTCCGCGAAGGTCGTGGTTACCTCGACGCCGACACAATGGTTTCCGGCTCTTCATTCGAAGCCGCCATGCGCGGCGCGGGCGCGGCATGTCGCGCAATCGACGCAGTGATGGATGGAACGGCGCAGAATGCGTTCGTGCCGGTGCGTCCGCCCGGCCATCACGCGACGCCCGATCGAGCGATGGGCTTCTGCCTTTTCAATAACGTCGCAGTCGCCGCGCGCTACGCGCAGAAGCAGTACAAGGAGATCGAACGCGTCGCAATTCTCGATTGGGACGTGCATCACGGAAACGGAACCCAGGGAATCTTTTACGACGACCCGTCGGTCTATTACTTCTCGATGCATCAATATCCCTGGTATCCCGGTACGGGATCCCGTGGCGAGACCGGGCAGGGAAGAGGTCGTGGCTACACTTTGAATGTGCCCTTGAGAGCGATGACATCGGCGATCGATGAGCGTCGTGCATTCGAATCAGCCATCGAAGAAATCGGTTCGAAGTTTTCGCCGGCTCTCATCATCATCTCGGCCGGCTTTGATGCGCATAAGGGCGATCCGCTCGGACAGTTGCTTTTGACGGACGAAGATTTCGTGCAAATGACGGGCATTGTGAAGGAGTGGGCGAAGGAAGTCTGCGGCGGCCGGCTGATCTCCTGCATGGAGGGCGGCTATAATCTCGAGACGCTGGGCGAAACGGTCCGGCAGCATGTGCGCGAGCTTCAGAAAGTGAACTGAGAGCTGCTGCCCGCTTTCAAAATCCTGTACACACCAGCCTCAGTGGGAGTACACTTCACGACCAGTAAATAAGCCCTCAGGAATTGTCTTCTCGGGAGATTGATCATGCCTGATCTGGAAATTACTTGTGCCGATTGCCAAACCACCTTTCCCTTTACTGAACGAGAACAGGATTATTATCGCGAGCGCGGACTGAGCCATCCCAAACGCTGCAAGCCCTGCCGCGACGCGCGGCGTGCGAACGCGGGCGGCGGCGGCTCAAGATCCGGTGGCGGAGAGCGAGAGCGCTTTGAGATTGTTTGCGATCAGTGCGGGAAAACCGACAGCGTTCCCTTCAAGCCCCAAACCGGACGACCGGTGCTTTGCGGTAATTGTTTCAGCGCGAGCAGAGCGCAGAACCGCGGGGCGTAAGTACTGCCGTCAATCGGCGTGAGTTAAGCTGCGGCGGTAACGATCACTGACTGAACTCCCAGAAGATCAGAAAAATCCTTCGTGTAGATCGCGTCGATCTTGCGCGTTTCGCTGACGCACTCAACCAGTTCATCTGTCGTAACAAAGCCGTCGCTCACCGCTTCAATTGCCCAGAGCCGAAGATGCGCCGCAGTCTGCAACAGTTCCTCGATCATGCTCAGGTACTGTTCCTTGGTTTCAACGTAAGCGTCAAGTTTGCCGTTGCGGTCTTTGCTGACTTCGCTCCAGAAACCTCGGCCCTGCCGAATCCATTCTTCACGCCAGGTAAGGACGCGGGTATTGCGGCTATCGTTCGAACGCGCCGGGCGGGGCAGACGCAGAAACATCAAATCGGTATCTTGTGTTTCAGCCAGGAAAGCTCGGGCAGATAAATTCGAACTCGTGTTGCGCCGCAAATTGTTTATCGGCGGCATGGCCGTGTGCCACAGCCGGCGAAACACATTTGAAAGCGAAAGCGGTTGGCGCAGATCGCGCGTATCAAGGTTGAACGAGAATACGTAGTCGCCGACAGACATTCCGATCGCGAGCACCAGCGCGCGTTTGTATTGAGACGTAAGCCGCTCAGCGTTAGCGCGCACATTATCGAACCACCACGCGTCCGTCTCGTTGAACCAGGTCAGTAGCGTCGGATTGCGAAAGTACGTTCCGGGTACGTACGCATCTTCAAGCACGGCTTCAATGTCATCTTCCGTCAGGATGTCGCTGTTGTTCTCAACAAAGGCCTGCGACTTGATCCACGCCCATTGCGCCGGATCGTTAGCTGCGACCCGAGAGTCCCAGCGTTTCAGATAATGCGCGAGATTTGGTTCGCCGCTCAAAGGCAACGCCGCCGAGTTGAATCGAAGACGACGTAACACGCTGAGCTCAAACCCGAGCCAGCCGATAGCCCCTGAGTTTAGTGAGTTTGGCGTTTGCATCAATTCCCCAGCTGCTCCACCCGCTCGAGGATCTCATCCGCGATTACATCCATGTCCGGAGAGACCGCAGGTTCGACCGCGTAACCCTTCAGTTCTTTGAAAGGCTCGATCGCCAGCAGCGCACGCACCACGCGCGGATCGAATTCCAGCCCGGTCCATTCGAGTATGTGCTCGCGCGCCTGCTGTTCCGAGAACGGTTCGCGAAACGGACGCGCGTCGGTCAGCGAAGCATAAGCATCCGCCACGCGCAGGATGCGCGCCCCCAGCGGAATCTGCTCGAAGCGCAGACCATCAGGATAGCCGCAGCCGTTCCACCATTCGTGATGCCAGCGAACCAGCAACTGTGCGCCTCGATCAGCGCCGGCGACGCCGGCCTCGCGTTCACTGAAAAGCGGATGCCGGGCCAGATCCACTCGTTCGTCCTCGCTCAAAGGACCCTGGCCCCGAATGTAATCGCGATTCATTACCATCTCGCCTAAATCGTGAGCCAGCGCGGCGACGCGCAGCGAAAATCGATCGCGCGCGCCCAGGCTAAACACCTTTGCAAGTTGATCCGCAATCGCGGCGATTCTGGTCGCGTGCGCATTCGGGTATCCCTCGAACTCGTCAGTGCGCAGACTGAGACTTCGGAATACCTCTATCGTCGCGAAGTGATCGCTCTCGATCGTTTCAATAGGTGGCATCTTTCTTGCCCTTGAGACTCGATAACAGAGTCCGTGCTGCTTGATTTTTCGGATCGAGCGTCAGCGCGCGTTCCGCTTCACCTTCGGCTCGCCGGAATAATCCGAGTTCCTTGTAAAGCTCAGCCAACATCATTCGATACGAAGCATTATTCGGCTCGAGCCTAACTGCGGCCTGCAACTCAAACTCAGCGTTCCTGCGCATGTTCGGCCGAGACATTAACGCATGGCCATAGTTTGCGCGATAACGGGCTTCGCGCGGTTCGAGCAAAGCCGCTTCCGCCAGGGAACGAATCGCTTCATCATATTGTTGGCGCGTTAGCGCGTTGATGCCGCGCTGAAAACTTGCCTCGGCGCGTTCCCGTTGCGACGATGTTTTGTCCTTTCGCGCGCCGTTCGTCTCGTGAAGCTTTGTTTTGCTTCCCGGTTTCAGAGATCGTTTGTCGTAATGGTCCCGCTGCTTCGCGTCGCTCAGAGTTTCATAGGCCTGAAGGATATTTGCAAAGGCCGATTCGATCTTGGTTCGCAGCTCGGGCGCGCTTTGGTGAAATCGGTCGGGATGGAATCGCAACGCGAGCGATCGATATTCCTGTTTGATTTCGTCATCAGTCGCGTCCGGTGCAACGCCGAGCACTTCATAAAAATCCGTGGCCGTGCCCAGGCGGCTAAACAATTCGTCGGCATCCTTCTGATCAGATTTCCGGATTTCCGGTTGACTTGGCGGTGGCACCTTGACCGTCGCGGGAGACGCACTCTTAGGTTGAGGCACACTACCAAGTGCTGATGGCCAATCGCTTGGCTCAAGCAAACCGGAAAGCGAAAGCGCATAGATACTTCGCAGGCTGTCTTCGCTCGATTTCCCATTCGTGGTGAGTTCCTCGATGGTGAGGTTGGTTCCTGCGGCCGCGGCGCGCGACATTACCGTCGCTTCGACGGGCAATAATTTCATCGAGCTGGCATCGCCCCTAAACGAGTAGTTTCCGGGATGGTCATTGAATCTCGCCTGAACAAATGCGAAGGGCAGGTGCCGGGCGCACTCCAGCAAGAACCTTGAAACATCCAGAGGCACGCGATCGCCGGCAGCCAGACGCACGCGATCATCGAACTGCCATATTCCGTCCGTCCATAGCAGTGTCACCCGTAAAACGTCTCCAGCCTGTCTGGTTCGGATTGCATCGAGGGCTTCCTTCGTCAGCTTTGCACTCGCGAGTATTTGCCGCGCGAGTTCCTCGTCAGTCAGCGTCGTCTCATAATTACTGAGGTCCTCGTCTGTGAGTCCATGTCGTTTCAATGCCTCGCGCAGGCGGTGCGCGCGCACATTCGACGCAGCGAGAATTAGCTCGCCACCGTCAAAGTAGATCACTGCTTTCGCGCGATCGCGCGAGAGACGAAGCGCGCCAGACAAACGCGCACGATTTATTTCGCGAATTAATTCAGCCAGAGGATGTTCGGCGAGTTGACCCTGCATGCGCGAAGAAAACCGCGGTACGGAACCGCCTTGGCATCATAGCGCACCGCCGTTGTCACGTGGAAGTAGCGCTTTGTTGAAGGCCTCCGTCACGCCTTTGGGTGGGCCTTGTCATAGACCTCGATGAGCTTCTCCATCGAGACGTGAGTGTAGATTTGCGTCGTTGAAAGTCGCGCGTGCCCCAGCAGTTCCTGGATGTCGCGCAGGTCGGCGCCGCTATCCAGCAAGTGCGTCGCGAATGAATGCCGTAATGCGTGCGGACTGATGTCATGAATGCCGGCACAAAGCTTGATGTACTTTTCGATTAGCCGTCCGACTGAACGCGTGCTCATGCGCGTACCCTGATAGTTAAGAATCAGCGGCTGCGCGTCGCGCTTGGTCACTGGCGCATTCATCAGGAATTGCTCGCGCACGGCCAGATAATCCTTCAAAGCCTTTGCCGCGGGATCGCCAAATGGAACGATCCGTTCCTTCCTTCGCTTGCCAAACACCCGTAACAGCTTGTTCTTGAAATCAACATCGCGAAGATTGAGGTTCACCAATTCCGAGACGCGCACGCCGGTGGCGTAGAGCAGCTCGAGAATCGCGCGGTCACGTTTGCCAAAATCGGTTTCCAGATCCGGCGTCTCGATGAAGCGAATCGCGTCTTCGATCGAAAGATGCTTGGGCAGCTTCTTCTCTTTGCGCGGCGTTGCCACAATCTTCGCGGGGTTCGATTCAACGACACCTTCGCGAACGAGAAATTGAAAAAACGTGCGCAGCGCGGCCAGCTTGCGGGCGATGGAAGTCTTTTTCTTCTGGTCAGAGTGAAGCGTCGCCAACCACTCGCGAATAGTTAAGTGATCGATTTGCGCGATCGGCGGTTCTTGGCGCTTTCCTTTTTCATCTGCCGGAGCGAGGTAATTAAGAAATTGATGCAGATCGCTTTCGTAATTGCGCAGCGTGTGCGCGCTGACATTGCGCTCGTAACGCAGGTGATCGAGGAATTGCGTGAGAAGCTGATCGAGCACGGCGTAAGGTTACCACGCTTAACTTACCCTCGATCGGGATTCTTTACGACGAAGCCCCTTCGTGATCGCACACGCGCATTGGCGGGCAACTTCACGCGCACGGCGATTTGATGATACCTGCCGTCGCGTTTGTCCGCCGCCGGATAATAGGCGAGAACATATTGCTGCGCGAGGTCGGCGGAGATTTGCGCGAACGCGCTGTCGAGATCGTCCACGCTGCGCGGGATATAGGCAGAGCCGCCAGTCTGTGAAGAGAATTCCTGCATGCGTCGTTCGGCGGCCAGGTCCCGCACGTTCGCATTGTCGTACACGCCTGTCTGCACGGCGTAAACCTGGCATTCATCCGCCAACAACTTCTGCAAGGTGCTGTCAAAATCGTGATCGTAATGGCTGGTAGTGTCGCGCCCGTCAGAGACAATCACGATGACACGACGACCGGCGTATGGCTTCAGATAGTTCAGGGCCATGAAGATCGCGTCATAGAGCGAGGTTGCGCCTTCGGGTTTCGCGAATGACTCGATCGTTTGCTGCAAGCGCGTCACGTCGCTCGTCATCGGTTGCGCCAGGTCGATGTCCGTCGAGACAGAATAAATCGCGGCCTGATCGACAGGTCTCATGACGTTACGAAAGAACCGCACCGCGGCGCGCTTCTCGAACTCACGCGATTCCATCAAGCTGCCACTGTTGTCAAAGAGCATGGCCATCCGCACGGGCGTGTCGGCGCGACTGACGTCGCTGATCGGTTTCGCCTGACCGTCGACGATCAATTCGAAGTCTTCCAAACGAAGATTCGCGACTGCGATCCCGCGCGCATCGAGCACGGTGGTCGGAACCGCGACCAGGTTCGAAGTCACACGTACGACTTCGTCTGTGTCATCGACGACGGGCGTTTGCTTTGGTGGCGGTTGGGCGATTGGCTGTGACGTTCTGGTTGAGGCTTGCCGCGGCCGCGCGTTGCTGTTCGTTTGTGATGGCGTCGGCGTTGGGGGTTTCTGTCTGCCGGATTGCGAAAGCGTTGGCCGCGTGAAGGCGCAGAGCGCAATCGAGATGCAGCAAAGCGTGAGCGCCGATGCCAGAGCGAGTCTTTGATGCGGGGTTGTCATGTTGCGAGAGCCGCAGCGGATTGTTGTTTCACTTCTTCCAACCAACTATCCCATTCTTTCAGGGAGAGCTGGACCTGCAACGCATGTCGATCGCGTTTGCGCTTCACCGACTTTGCTTGTTCGCGACTAAGAGGCTCAAGCAGCGCGAACGTGATATTCACCGGCTGATAATTCTTTGTCTCGGCGCTTGACACGTAGCGCGCCAAAGCTCCAATTGCACTACGCGGGGGCGCAATCAAAAGTTCTTCACCGGCGGCCACCCGCACCGCATTCAGCCCGGCCAGCCAGCCCATCGCCACTGATTCGACGTAGCCCTCAACGCCCGTGATTTGTCCAGCGAAGAAGATGTTTGGATGCTCGCGCATCTGCATGGTTGGCTGGAGCACGCGGGGGCCGTTGATATAAGTGTTCCGATGAATCTGCCCAAATTGAAGAAACTCCGCTCGTTCGAGTCCCGGAATCATTCGCAGCACCCGCGCCTGTTCGCCGTACCTGAGATGATTTTGAAAACCGACCATGCTGTACGCGTCTGCCATCAAATTTTCCTGACGAAGCTGAACCGCGGCATACGGCTGCTCGCTCGTGCGCGGATCGACGAGGCCCACCGGCTTCATCGGCCCATAACGCAGCGTATCGACGCCGCGCCGCGCCAGTTCTTCGATCGGCAGACAGGCTTCGAACCAACGCGTCTCTTCAAAGCGTTGCAGCGGGACGCTCTTCGCTCCGATCAGGGCTTGATAGAACCGAGCGTATTCCTCTTCATTCAGCGGGCAATTGAGGTAATCGTCGCCGCCTTTACCGTAACGCGCGGCTTTGAAAGCGATGGATTGATCGATTGAGTCGGCCGCGATGATCGGCGCAATCGCGTCATAAAAATAAAGCTGATCGTCACCGGTCAGCTTCATGATCTGCGTCGTGAGCGTTTCAGAAGTGAGCGGCCCGGTGGCGATGATCGTGATCGCATCAAGTGGAATCGTTGTGGCTTCCTCACGAACGATTTCGATGTTGGGATGAGCTGCGATTCGTTCAGTGATGTAATCCGCAAACTGTTCGCGGTCAACCGCCAACGCCGCCCCCGCGGGAACACGAGTCGCCGTCGCTGCCTGCATCACCAGAGAATCTGCGCGACGCAGCTCTTCTTTAAGAAGATAAGACGCCGAGCCGGGCTCATCTGATTTCAGTGAATTCGAACAGACGATCTCGGCGAGCTTCTCTGTGCGATGCGCGGGAGTTTGTTTGATTGGTCGCATCTCGTAAAGCTGTACGCGCGCGCCTGATTCAGCCGCCTGCCACGCGGCTTCAACGCCGGCGAGTCCACCACCGATGACGATTATTTCTTTCATCAATTTGGAGCATATCTCCCTTCCCCCTTTGGGAGAAGGTCGGGGATGAGGGCCTACGATGGTGTCCGAGTCCTTTTTCTTTAGCAAGTCATTCTTCAATTGAAGAATGACTTGCTAAAGCGAGGGCAACAGATCGCCATTGCTTAAGCCCTCACCCCAGCCCTCTCCCAACAGGAGAGGGGGTGCGGCTTGACCTGAAATTCGCCGATTCGTATAGTCAAAACTCAAGCGGGCCGGCTTAGCTCAGTTGGTAGAGCGTCTGATTCGTAATTAGAAGGTCATCGGTTCAAATCCGATAGCCGGCTCCACCTCAACACATCAATTCCCAGCACCAGTCTAAAATCGAGCGTTCTCGATAACAAACTGTATCGTAGATGAGGTTAATTAGTTTCGTATCCGTGTGCCTTCGCCGGCCAGGCCGCGATGAAGAGCAGCGTTCCGAGGAAGCTTACGATTACGAGGCCGACAAATCCTGCGTCCCATCCGTACTTTTGCACCAGCGCGCCCAAGCCCCAGCCGGAAAGAACTGTGCTGGCGTAACCGAAGATGCTCGTCAGTCCGATCGCCGTTGCGGCCGCGCGCTTGGTTGCGAGGTTCGCGGCGGTGACCGCCAACAAACACTGCGGCCCGTAAACGAAGAAGCCCGCCGCTCCCAGCACGAGCGTCGTCAATAGTTCAGATTGCAGATTGAGTTTCCAGAACGCGAACATTGCAACCCCGGCCATCGCCATGTAAACGACGCAGG
>DATLVM010000163.1:0-3285 GCA_035577445.1 Pyrinomonadaceae bacterium | reverse complement strand
CGTCAGGCGCCCAGGCAAAGGATCCTCTCGGCGAAAATTTTGTTTCGCCGGTAGTGCTGCTGTGCTCAACACGGAAACCACCCTGCAACATCACCCGGCGATGTTCATCGTTGAAAGTGTTCTGAACATAGAAACCTTCCTCGGCTCCGCGACGGTTGAAATTGCTGGTATCAAAGCCGAACGTTCCGAAGAAGTCGTACTCTTTCGCAATGCTGTCAACTTTTAGGCGGCGCGCATAGAGACCGCCTTCGATTCGGTTGCGGCCGCTTTGATAACTTATGTCGCTGCGCCCTCCATACTGCGTCCGTGTCTCATCAAGCAAAACGTTGTCAGACTGGTTCGTATTCTTATAACTGGTGTGCAAGACAAAGAAGCGCGTCTGCCAAAACAAACGCGAGTCAGGCGTAAAGTTCCAGTGCCCGTTCACCATTAAGTTGCGCGAAGTGCCGCGAAAGACCTCATTAATTCCGAGCAGATTGCGATCTCGATTTCGATCGAAGACGAAATCGCCAAAGATGACGCTCACGCCGATCTGATTTTGCTTTGACAGGTCGTAAATCGTCTTGCCCTGGAAATCAGCGACATTGATCACCGGCGGATTGTTCGTGTAATGAAATTGGTCGTTGAAGCGCCGCACGAGATAACCAACGAAACTTTTGCGTGCCGCGAATAAGTATGAGCCGCGCTTGTTCGCGATTGGGCCGTCAACCACGCCGCTGATACCGACAAGCGATGCTTGAAAGCGCCCCGCAGGCTTCACTCGATTGCCTTCCCGCGTGCGAATGTCGAGAATCCCCGCCGTTCGATCGCCATAGCTCGACGGAAAACTGCCCGCGATCAGCGAGACTGAATCGACGGTGTCAGCGTTGATGACTGAAACCGATCCCGTATCCGGATATCCGCCGGCCACCGTGTGCAGAAAATTCTCCGTCAACACTCCATCGAGATACAGACCCACGCGATCGAACGAAGCTCCGCGGACGGAGAAGTCGCTGCGATAGTCATCATTTGCACTTACACCCGGCAGTGCCTGCGCGGCGCGAATGGGATCGTTCAACAACACGCTCGAGAGTTGTTGCAGCTCGCGCTTGTTCAGGCTCTGCTGGTTAATTGGACTGTCGGTGCTTTCGAAAGGCGCGGCAGTCACCGTCACTTTCTCAGTGAGCGCCGCTGCGTCTTCGTTCAAAGCGATCTGAACATCGGAATTGTCGCCTGCTTTCAAAGTGATCGTCGTCTTCACCAGGCCGAAGGTCACTGTGGTGATGTAGAGATCGATCTTGCCCGCCGCAAGTCCATCGAACGCGAACGCTCCTTTGTCGTCAGTCGTCGTTTCTTTGTCGGTGCCGCTGACGATCACTTTGACTTTGCCGATTGGCTCACCCGTGCGCGCGTCAACGACACGGCCGCTCAAGCGGGCCGCAGGTTGCGGCTTGTCCTGTGCGGAAGCCGGCACGAATTGCAGCAAAAGAAAAAGTGCGGAAGCAACGAACTTCAGGGTTAGTCGGCGTGTCAGCAACGGTTCGCTCCTTGGGGCCAAATGGATTTCGAACGGACTCGGCAACTTATGCCGTACATGATAACGGTAAAGTCTCCGGCCGAACACATTTATCAGTAATGTTTTTTCGCAAAGGTGCATACTTCTCCCCGTGAGAGTCTCACTTGGGTGGGTAATTCCCGTGTTAGATGTGTCAGAGGATCTTTCGCTGCACGAGCACTTGAAACGAAGCCGCCATGCCGTTCGGCATGATCAGTTCGCGTGCGCCAGCATTGAAATTGAGTAACTCAGCCGCGTCGCGGATTCGACTAGTGGCCTCACCAAGCACCTCAAACGCGCCCTCGGCGATGAGAAACTCGTCCAGTCGTTGCAGCCGCAGCGTCTCCAGGCCGGAACGCGCGCCGGCTTCCTGAATTTGCGTCCAATCAACCGTGGTGGTCAGATCATATTCGCCGGGACGCGCGAGGAGATCGTCAACGAAACTGTGTTTGTGAAAAGCTCTCAGCGTCCCCTGAAAGCGATTTGGATCTTCGAGCAACATAGTTCGATCGGCGCCGTAATCCACCGTTATCAGCAATCCCTCGCCGATGGCTTTGGCAGCTCGTGAAATGAATTCTTCGGCCGTCAGATTCACTTCATAAACTTGACCTTCGGCCAATTGCCGTTGGATTCTCTCGCAGTGTTCCGCAACGTCGCCGCTCAGCTCATCTTCGATCCAGGTAAATTCATCTTCCTCATTCAAGCCGACGCGCAGTTCGCGAAGGTTCCCACTTCGCCCGATTACGCGATGCGCCGGAAATGCATCGAGTAACTCGTTCGAAAAAATAATCGTGTGCGGCAACGGCGATTCGATTTCCGAAAGGGATCGAAACTGAATTCGATCCTTGAACTCGCCGAGTTTCGTGAGCGCTTGCGACCGGGCATCATCGCTGATCTCGTCGATGAGGTAGCGCGTCGCGTTGAAGACTTTGGGGAACTCGCGCTGCAAAGTCGTCAGCACCGCGCGCGCGAAATCACCCGCGCCGGCGCCTGCCTCGATGATCGTGAATTCGTCCGGCGCGCCTAGATCGAAATAAGATTTCATGAAGTAGTGCGCGAACACGGCGCCGAACAGCGGACTTGTTTCAGGCGCCGTTCGGTAGTCGCCCGCCCTTCCCTGCCTGATTCGCTTGCGGCGGTAATATCCTTCGGGCGGATCGTAGAGCGCAGCCTGCATCCAATCACGAAACGTAATCTGGCCTTCGCGTCTGATTCGCTCACGCAGGCGATCCGCGAGGTTTGTTTTGTCAGCTTCGGTCACGGAAAGATGTTCGCGCTTTGCGCTCAGGCGGGCAAGGATGCCCGCGCTTCAACGGCAGCCTGGGTACGCACGCCTCCGGCGTGCAGCAGGCCAGAGGCCTGCGTACCCAATGTTATTCAGGCTTGGGTTCTTTATCGAGGAGCTTTGTCGTGCTGTCGGTGACGCTGGGAGGCGCGAGGATTTCTCCTGTCTGCGGTCGTCGCCACGGAGCAGTGTTATTGACTGACGGTGGCGGCAACGCCGACACGCGCGCCGCTGGAATAGGCGGCGGTGCGAAACTGGTCTGCGCGGGGAATTGATATTGAGCCGGCGCGCCTTGTTCGAAGATGGCGGCGAACAGCATGCGCAACGGCCCGCCAACGAAACAGACGATCGCCGACATGGCGGCGAAAAACGCGAAGACGTTTTCCAATCTTCCCGGCGCGAAGGCCGACATCACTCCAAAGATGGGGACAATCAGCGCGCCGAGCAACATCAGCATCGCGCCCTG
>DATLVM010000162.1:0-7647 GCA_035577445.1 Pyrinomonadaceae bacterium | reverse complement strand
GCGTTTGGCATCCTCGAAGCAATCGTACGGCGCCTTCAGGACTGCGCTGACGATCTCACACCGACGCAGTTGAGCGCGACACAAAGAGACGCGATTAAGAACAAATTGGATTCTTTTCTGGATACGCAGGCTTCGTGCTGGCTGATGCAGGTCGGGCTGGACAGGGAAGCAGGCGTCAAGATCGATTACAACATGTTTCGCAAGTACGCATATTAGTGCGCGCGGAGTGAAATGACAGAAGCGAAAAACTTGCCTTCAATTTCCACTCTGATCTCGAAGGAGTGGATTCCGCAGGGATTGTCGAGTGTCGAGGCTGGTATCGACGCCGCGTTGGCGAAGCTTCGCTATCGCAATCTGATAATCGAACGGTCGCCGGACAATGTTACAGCCTACTACGGTCTGACACTCGTTACCCGTCAACTGGCACTCGATCTTTTTGGCTCAGGTTTAAAGCTAGTGCTCTTTCCCGCCGCTGATCAGAATTCGGCCGAATCAGAATTCAAGCTCGCCATTGAATATCGTTGGGCCATACTCCGCTATGTTCCGGATTTCGAAATGTTGAGCTTCGCGGGTACCGGCAAGGCCGTCCTCGATATCTTTCTCGAACTCGTTGATATCACGGAAGCGCAGTTTCTGACGGGCATCATCGAGTGTTTCATCGATGATCCTGCCCCTTACCAAGCCCTGGTCGACAAGCTGAAGCAGTGGCAGGGAGGAGCCTCGCCGCTGGCCGGCCTCAGCCTTGCGAATCCGCCGTCGGGCTTCACCGAGATCGAATACATCCTTCAGCAGATGGAGGCGGCCAATGTCGATGTCTTCGAGTCGGCATTCGAGGCCGTGATCGAGGATCTCAACAATCTCGACGAGAGCGTTGACAGACTCGTCGCTCTTTTTCAGAAGTGGTTGGGATCATTTTCAGGTGATGACATCAAAGAACTACTCATTCCCCAGTTGTCTGCTTCGATTGACGCAATGCCCGTCGGAATTCAGTTTCCGCCCACCATTCTTAGAGAAGTCGACGCGCTGGGAAAGCCGGTCCGCGATCCGAACCACGCGGGCCAAGATAAGCCGGCGATGCTCTCGTTCAACGTAGCGTCGTTGAATTACTCAACGATCGGCGGATTGGAATTCAACCTCGCCGACAGTCTCGAGATCAATTTTCCCAGGTCGGAGATTCTAAAGTCTGGATTAATCCTCGAATTACACGAGATCAAGGTCGACTTCAGCCGCACCAGCAACATTCCGGAAGCAATTGCCGATGGCCGGCCGGAAGATTTTGTCGGCGTATATGTGAAAGACGGGACGATAACTTTCCCCGCCTTCTGGAAGAGCGCACCGGGTTCCACCGGAGTGATTAAGGCGAGGAACCTTCTCATCGGAACCGGTGGTTTCTCCGGCTCGCTTGCACTCGAAGCAATCACCGCAGGGAGTTCTACACCTGTCGCAGCTCCCGTGGTGAAGTTCACTTTCGGCAAGGACTTTAGTGTCAGTTTCGACGCGTTCAAGATCGTTCTGAAGCAGAACGCGATCAAAGAGTCGGAGATAAAAGGCACTCTGGTAATCCCGGGATTGAAGGATGCCACTGGCCAACCTGCGGAGATTCGGATCAAAGTTGCGATTCGTCAGGACGGCGACTTTGATATTACCGCCCACGAGGATCAGGGCTTCAAGACGTTTGAATGCGGAAAGATTTTTAACCTCACACTGAAATCGGTGTTCTGCGGAAAGAAGGATGATGATTTCTATCTCGGCGTAGCCGGAAGTATTAAGTTCACGCATGACTTAATAAAAACTGTCGTCAAAGATGAGATCGAAATCGAGAAGTTGATCATCTGGAGCGATGGACGATTCGAAATTGAAGGCGGCACGATTCCGATGCCGAAGAACATTCGTTTCCCGATTGGTCCGGCAGAATTGTCCATTACCGCCATCCACATGGGTTCTCACCAGCGGATCGATCCAACAACCGGTTCGATCAGAAACTTTCGCTACTTTGGCTTTGACGGTGGCGTAGACATTAATCCCGGCGGAGTCGACGTGCGCGGGAAGGGAATCAAGTTCTTTTATCCCGAGGACCTCACACCTTCGGATTGTTATCTCGAAATCAAGAGCATCGCAATCGACCTTGTGATTCCGGGAAGCGCCAGTAAGGAGACGGCAACCCTTCTGATTTCCGGCTTCCTCAGCATTGACGGAACACAGGCAGATCCCCAGTACGCAGGCGGGATAAGTTTCGCGCTCCCCAAAGCGAAGATTGCTGGTGGGGCTTCAATGATGCTTCGGCCGAAGGTCCCGGCTTTTATTGTTGATGCCTTCGTCGAATTGTCGACGCCTATCCCGTTGGGCTCCACGAGTCTGGGTATTTATGGATTTCGCGGTCTGTTCGGCCAGCGCTATGTGGCGACAAAGGCCGCGGCGGGTCTGACTAAAGAATCCGACACATGGTTCGACTATTACAAAGTGCCGCAGCCCACGCAGGGCGTGAACATTTCCAAGTTTGAAGGACCGTCGCTGACGAAGAGTTATGACGGTGCTTTTTCGATCGGCGCCGGCGTATCGTTGGCCACCGCCCAGGACGACGGCAAGACTTTTTCCTGCAAGCTCTTCCTCCTGCTCTCGCTGCCCGATCTGATCTATCTCGAAGGCAAGGCAAATATTCTTGGAGAGCGTGTGGGTCTTGACGGAGAAGATCCACCTTTCTTCGCCATGCTTGCGATCAGTTCAAAATCGGTGGAGTTAGGAGCGGGCGTCAGCTACCAGTTGCCGCGAAAAGACAATAAGGGATGGATCCTCGACCTCAATGCCGAGATGCGCGCGGCGTTCTTCTTTCAGAATTCATCGGCGTGGTACGTCAACTTCGGCACGATTGCGAATCCAACGACGGCGCGAATACTGACCATTTTCGATGCCTACTCGTACGTCATGCTCTCAGCGGCGGGGATTGCTGCCGGCGCCGGAGTCACCTTTGGCTTCAACAAGAGCTATGCCGGCGGGATGGTCCACGCGTCGGTTGGCGTCTACATCAAGGTCGGAGGCTTCATCAGTTTCGAGCGTCCACAGATTGGCGGGTTTGCCATGTTGGGCGGCCACGTCGATGTTTCGTTGATGTGGTTCAGCTTCTACCTGAGCATCGACACGTCGCTCTCGGTGGAAGTGCCCAAACCTTTCTACATTCAGGGAAGCGTGCATTTGTGCGTCGGCGTAACCATTGGCTTCTGGAAATTCAAGAAACACATCGAGAAGTGTTTCGACGTGGAATTCAAGTGGGAGAAGAATAAGACCATCGACACTTCTCCCGTGCTGCCTTTCGCCGACCTCATCACGAATCCAAACCTATTGCCGCCGGCGATGGCCACTAACATGTTGTCGGGAGAGTCCTTCAAGGTGAGGTATCTGGGAACGTCTCTTCCATCGGCAAGTGCCCAAGAGTTTGACGATGCGGTGCTGCCGCTCGATTCGTGGGTTGACGTGGAGTTTCTTAAGGGACTGCTGCCGATGCCCAATGTCGATGCGCGGATCGGCCGCCTATCCGGGCAAGCGCCGTCCAACACCATCGACTACATTCCGCCCGCCGAAGTGCCGCACAAGACAAAGCATGAATACTCCATCAAGGCAGTGGAGATTAAGGCCTGGAACGGCAGCGCCTGGGTTGAATATCGCCCGTATCAGGCAATGAGTCCGCCAGATGCCCTGACTGCGCTTAATGCCAATCCGTCCGCTTTCAAAGATGGGTTCTGGCAAAACTCGGGTTCCGGCTTCAACAAACTTCGTCTGCTCGCTGAAACGTCGATGTCTTATATGCAGCAGGGTCAACCCGGCTGGTACACTCCCGAGCAATTTGGGATCACGAGTGCAACTCTGTTTTGCCGCACCAAGCTGCGGAAGATGAATTGCCTTCGTTGGATCGAAGTTGCGCCGGGGACCGTGTACCAGGCTGAAGCCTGGCGTCAGACCGAAACCGTGCTCTTCCGCGTTTCAGGCGGGCCGGGCACAGTAATCGATTGGAATAGTCACTTTGGCATTCCACGATCGCTTACGTTTCCGAACGAAGCAACCGCGCAAGTTGTATTCAACAAGCCATGCGTAAGAGTTGATCTAAAACTAACGACATTCTCGTCCGGGGCCGTCATCCGGTTCTACAAGCGCGAAACTGTGGACGCAGGTTTTGTGTATACGCTGGTGGAAACTCGATCGCTGACGCAACTGCAATTGCTGGCGCCGGTTCACTACAACGACGCCGCACAAACGATCGCGAAAGTGGAAATTGAACCGATCAAAGCCGACGCTGCCGCCATTTACGCCTTGCAGGTACAGCTCGACGGGCTCTACCGGGAACTCCACGAGGCCACACTGGACGGCAGCCGGAAAGATGCGCTGTTAAAGGAGATCACAAACTCTCAAAAGGAAATCGAGCGGCTAAATGATCAGGGATGCAGGCCGAAGGGCATTAATAAAGCGACATTAAGGCATGAGATCCCCGTGCTTGAACGAAAGATCAAAGAATGCCGCAAGAAACTCGCCTCCCTGCTGGCGGCGCAAACGAAAGCATGCCAGGAAGCAGCGGAGCTCCACGCTCAGTTTGAAAAGTGCTTTCCGTCTGCGCCATCGGCGCTCAGTCATGAAATTATCGAAGAGCGCCCCACCGCCGTGAATCCGTTTGGATTTCGTTTCCGTGTGTACGACGATTTGACCGACGCTGTGCTGTTTACCAGCACACAGCAATACCGTGACGCTGCGACAGCAAAGACCGGGTTGTCTGCTACGCTCAAACTTGCGCCCTATCTCGGCGACTATGCGCTAATGGCTGACAAGAATGGGAAATATTTCTTTCAGCTAGTCGATACCTCGGGACAATTCATAGCAGTCAGTCCCAAACTTTTCACCAGTTGGGCTGAGCTGTTTGCATTTGTGAACCAGACGCAGGTCAACTTTCGCGCGGCACAGCCGGCTGGACAGTTTGCGCTTCCGCGTCGGGTGGCGGGAAAGCTGCCATGCGACGAATCCCTCAATCATCTCGCCTGTTGGAATCAACTACCGTTCATGGGCGCCGCGGGTAAAAACAGGTGCAAGCAAATTGTGAACGGAATGCTCTCTGCGCGTGAAGCGTTCTGTCGCGAATACAATAAGCTGTACCGCGAGCTCTATGCCTGCAACAAACGACTGCTCAATGAGTTGACCACCCATTGCGAGGAGCTGACGCATGAAGTTGAAACCCAGAGCGCGGCCTGCCAGGCGCTGAGCGATCAACTTGCAGCCATCCAGCAACTCCTCAATTCACTCGACCCTGATGGTGTGTTGCTCCCTCCGAAAGATTTTCCGTGCTCGACGTTGTTGCATGAAGCCTGTTGTCTTTCGTTGGAGGACTACCAGTTCAATCTTTCTGTGCCGGAGCAGTCAGCCATCGATCAGGATTACGGCAATGCCGTCCAGGCGATCCAAGAGTGGCTCACTCCGATGTGGAGACCTGGACTGAAATACTGCGTTCGCTTGCAAGTGACCGATACGGTAAACGACATCACCTCGCAGGACACCAATTTCTATTTTGGCTTCCGGACGGCGGGCCCCGTCGGCCACTTCCATACCGATCCATTCGCTAACTATGTGGACAAAGCTCATGGTAAGACGGCTGACCAACACATGCTCACTGGCCTCAAGGGATATATCGATTACCGCCGCTCTTACCCGGATCCCAGCGGTCAGTTAATCGGAGCAAAGCCGCTCTTTTATGAAGATGCGCGCATTCTGCTCTTTTTCACCAAGCGATACGTCTATCACTTTTTTGGTGATTGGCCAGCCTACAACGGGCTGCCGGCGCTGACAGGCAATGCGATGCAGATCATTATCAAAGACCCATCGGAAAACACGTCGATTCCGAATCCGCCACCCCCGGACATTATTACTACCGAAATTCCACAGGCCGTGGTCGATTGGCCGGCTGATGACGATCCGCGCATCTCGGAGGACATCCGCGCGTTGCTGAATCTGCACAATCCCGAACTGCTGAATCCACTCTTCGAGGGCGGAGATTGCTGGGTGTCAGGCGGCAACATGATTAAGCCCGCCAGCGTGTACACGTCTGTGAAGCCGAAATATCTGAAACCGCTAAAGCTCTACACGGCGATCGTGAACAACGTCTATCAGGGACAGATAAAAGAAGTTCACCAGTATGTCTTCCAGACATCGCGGTATCCGGACTTCGTTGCTCAGATTAAGAGTTATCGGTTGGATGACGGTAAAGGGAACCAGCGAGACGCCGTTTTCCAGATTGAGTCGCCGCTTTCGGTGGCGGACCTCAGTCTGATGTACGACGTAGTGTCGGGAAATATGTCGCCGGGAAACTTGGCTCTGGCTAGCTCGTGGGCCGATCCGTTCGATCGCCTGGTGGCCGGAGTTATGAAACTGACGCCACTTGATGCAGCGATTAGCACGGAATTCAATGTTGTGCGTAACAAAACGACTGGTGCGCCGGTCGCAGTGTGGATTCGCAACCCGGAACCCTTTAATAATCCGAAACTTCCTCGCGACGTGCTGGAAAGGAGTCTGCGCGTGTTAGACGGTCTCAACGTCGACCTGAGTTACAGCGTGCTCTTCTCGAAGGATGGATCGCAAGCATTCGTCATGCATCCCGCGAGAGTGATCCCCATGAGTCAGATCAAGTTCCGGTTCACCTACATTGAATGGGATGGAAGCGATTATGTGGATCGCAGTGTGGTGGTCTCTGATTTCATCCCGACACCGACTGTTGGCGTGAGCGTATCGACTCTCTGAAATTGCCCAGCTCCGATTGGTAAGACGTATGGCCGAGAGTAACCAAACTCAGATAGTGTTCCCCGAGAAGGAAATCAAGATCCAATCGCCCTTCCTGTACCTGCAGGCGGTGGGTTCGACCGGCGCCGACGGAAGCACCTACGGCGCGCACCTGCGCTGGTTATTGCTACGGAATTTGGGAGAAACGCACCTTCCGAAAGGCGATTACGCTGAAACAACCATCAACTTTAACCGTCCCGGCGACTACGTGACGTTGTTCCGTTCGCAGTACCTCAAACGTTTTCCCACTATCGTTGATTTTTCGGTTAAGCCGGACGTGGTTAACGATGCGCTGGCCTTCTGGGTTTACACCATCACCAATACCAACACGGTGGTCTACATTCATTTCCGCGATCCGGCGAAATATGCCACCGTGCGCGCCACCATTGATCCATCGACACTGCCGCTGCAGTTTATCGAACAATATTGCCCGGCACTGATCGAAGCAGAGTTGAAAGACAACCTGTTCTTTGCGGCTGAGTTCGATGTGGAACGCGATTCCGCGACTGTGATGCGAGCCGAAGCGTTGAGCGTCGAAACGAACGTTCCTCTGTCACCCTTATTCGTGTCCTGTCGAAAAGTATTCACCGACCGTAACTGGTGTCCGCCCGCTGGTTCAGCCGCAGAACCAAAACCAGGAACAACTCCTGCGGTGATCGCGACTGCTGATGTTCCCGACTGCTGCGATGGACCAAACCTGCTGAGCAACGGTGGTTTCGAGAATCCACCCGGGGCACTCATATTTCAAACGGATTATGCCGAACAGGGGGGTGCGAAAGCCGGCGCCATCAACGTCACCACCGATGCATCCTTGATTAGACCTGGGTGGCGGGGCTTGCC
>DATLVM010000161.1:0-5072 GCA_035577445.1 Pyrinomonadaceae bacterium | reverse complement strand
GTTGACGGAAGCTACATGCGCCCCAAGGCCTGATCCAAATCCGCAATAATATCATCCGTATCTTCAATACCAACCGAGATACGCACTAAGCCATCTGAAATACCATACTTGTCTCTGATTTCTTCGGGCATGGCCGCATGCGTCATCGTAGCTGGATGACAAATGAGCGTTTCCACTCCACCAAGACTTTCGGCCAAGGTGCAGACCTTAGCCGATTCGAGAACAGTGCGCGCCGCTTCGAGCGATCCGACATCAAACGAAACCATGCTGCCGAAACCCTTCTGCTGGCGTTTTGCGAGCTCATGCTGTTTGTGCGAGTTTAGGCCCGGATAATAAGTCTTGAGTACCTTGGGATGATCTTCAAGGAACGCCGCGACTGCGCGTCCCGACTTGTCGTGCTGCTCCATCCTTAGCGCCAGAGTCTTTGTGCCGCGCAGCACGAGCCAGGAGTCGAACGGCGACAGGATCGCGCCGGCGCTGTTTTGAATAAAGGCGATCCAATCCGCGTCTTCCTCGTCGTTCAGGAGAACCGCTCCGCCAACGCCGTCTGAGTGGCCATTTAGAAATTTAGTAGTGGAATGGACAACGATGTCCACGCCAAAGTCGAGCGGCCTTTGCAGGTAAGGCGACATGAAAGTGTTGTCGCAAACCACGCGCGCACCCGCAGCGTGCGCGACATCCGAAACTGCTTGTAAGTCAGTCACGATCATTACGGGATTTGTAGGAGTCTCAATGAAAACAATTTTCGTGTTGTCTTTGATCGCGGCTTCAACGTTGGCGACTTCTGAGGTGTCGACGAAGTCAAAACTGACGTTGTAATTGGCAATCACGCGCTGGAACAGTCGAAAAGTACCGCCATAGGTGTTGTCCGAAACGACAACGTGGTCGCCGGCTTTCACCAAACGCAACGTCGCGTCGATCGCCGCCATGCCGGAAGCGAACGCGTAACCGAACTTCGCTCCTTCCAGCGCCGCGAGATTTCGTTCCAGCGCCAGCCGCGTCGGATTCGATGTGCGCGCGTACTCAAACCCCTTGTTCCTCCCCAAGCCCTCCTGGGCATAGGTTGAAGTTTGATAGATCGGAACAGTGACGGCGCCAGTGGCGGAATCCGGTTCCTGACCGGCGTGGATTGCAGTAGTTGCGAAACCCATAAAGGTCAACAGACTCAGGAGCTAACAATCAAGAGCGAAGAAATGCGAGACTCGGATAGTAGCTGCGCACGAATTTAGTGTCAATTCACCGCGACTCAAATTCTCACGATTCCATCGCGGCACGACACTTGTTTCCGTACCATCGAGAATCGGTTATTATTTCGGGCATCGAGTACCTGCTGAATTCGGCGCCTTGGCCGTTGGCCTTCGCGACACGCATAACGAATCCCTGAGGACCTTTAATGATTGATGAAGATCGCGATGATGGAAGTACAACCGATGAGCGACGCCATTACGATCGCTCGCGGCTAATCGTCGATGTGAGCTTCGACGGTGGCGATGCCACGGGAGTGGCAAGCACGAAAGACATAAGCCGGGGCGGGCTTTATATGAGCACTCAGACAGAAATCCCGACCGGAAAAACTCTGGCGCTGCGATTAGATCTCGGCGGGCAGCAGGTCATCCTCAAGGGCGACGTTGTTTACAGCAACCCCGGCCATGGCGTTGGCGTGCGTTTCCATCGGTTGACAGAGGATGTGCGCACTTTGATGGAGCGCGAACTGCCGCAGCCGTGAGTGCACTGTCTCCAACAGAGCGAGTGCCAGAACGGTTTCGCGGGAAACTCGCCGGAATGTATGGTTGGGGAAGTGACGAGGATGTCTACGCGAAGTTGCCCGATGACAAGCGGGAAGCGTTGGCTCTGCTGGCTAAGCGTTTGATTGAAGTAGATCTTTGGAAAGTCGTCGGCCGAATAGTTAATGTCTACGGAACTGGTGGCGTCGGCTTGTACTTGAGTGCGACACGCGATTTGGAATCTGAGTTAAGCAAACGCAATGATTTCACGCGAGCGTTTGCGAGGCACCGAGATAACACCGGCGGTTTTCTCGAGAAGCGAAGAAAGCACGCGGCGCTCCATTTTCTTTACATCGACCCGCCCCGCGGCGATCGCGAGTGGCACGTGCATCTTGATTACTATGGGCCGTACGGCTCGATGGTTACGACGGCGCAGCATTTGTTCTATGAGCGCTGGCGAAAGTTTAGACCTGACTGGAAACTGATGAAGACGGTGGTGGACTAGAGGCGCGATTATGTTCGATCAATTCACCCTGGGTATCGAAGAAGAGTTTCAGATCGTCGATCCGTTGACTCGCGAGCTGCGGTCGCACGTAACTGAGTTTCTCGACGAAGGCAAGATGATCCTCGGCGAGCAGATCAAGCCTGAAATGATCCAATCGCAGATTGAAGTCGGCACCGGTATTTGCAAGAACATTCAGGAAGCGCGCGCTGATATTTCACATCTCCGCGGCGTGATTTCCTCGCTCGCCGAGAAGAATGGTCTGAAGATTGTCGCCGCTTCGACCCACCCGATTTCGCGTTGGCAGGATCAGACGGTTTTCGAAGATGAAAGATATGAACTGCTGGTCGAAGAGCTGCAAAACGTGGCCCGTTCGCTTTTGATCTTTGGGCTGCACGTTCACGTTGGAGTTGCCGACCCAGAGCGGCGGATTCACATCATGAATGCCGCGCGGTACTTTCTGCCGCACGTGCTGGCGCTTTCGACTTCATCGCCGTTTTGGATGGGCCAGAATACCGGGCTCAAGTCATACCGGACTGAGGTGTTCAAAAAATTTCCGCGCACGGACATTCCCGATCACTTCGACTCGTACAGCGGATTCCAGCGCTACATAGACTTGCTGGTCAAAACCAACTGCATCAACGACGGCAAGAAGATCTGGTGGGATTTGCGGCCGCATCCATTCTTTCCGACGCTGGAATTTCGCATTTGCGATATTCCCACGCGCGTAGATGACACGGTGGCGATCGCCGGGCTGTTCCAGGCAATCGTGGCCAGGCTCACCGGGTTGATCGAGAAGAACCTGGGCTTTCGTCTGTACCGGCGCATGCTGATTCAGGAAAACAAGTGGCGCGCCGTGCGTTGGGGGCTCGACGGCATGATGATCGACTTTGGCAAAAACAAGGAAGTGCCGACAAAAGATCTGGTGCGCGAACTTCTGGATTTCGTCGATCCGGTGCTCGATGAACTAGGTTCGCGCAAAGAGGTCGAGCACATCCACACGATCCTCGAACGCCGCACGTCAGCCGACGAACAGCTGCGTGTTTATAAAGAAACTAACGACTTGAAAGCTGTCGTAGATCGTTTGATTGAGTTGACTGCAGAGAACGTTCCGAAGAACGTGGACCTAACCGTGGGCAAAGCCGCGATGGCGCCATCAACGATCGCGAAGTAGGTCATGCATACAGACCCTTCCGAAAGTACTCCTCGGCCCAGTCGGGAAAAGTTTTGTCAGGTAACCTGTGAAATGTATTCTTGTTCTTTCTCGGCAGCTTCAAATTGATCCTGGAAATATCTCCCAATATTTCTTCAGGGACGTCTTCTGAATACCACCACGCTCCGGAAAGAAGGTCATTTGACTTAACCTTATTTAGTGCATACCCAGAAATGCCGCTATCGCCGAACCACTGGAAGCGTCCGACAAGGGTATCGGCGATCACACGGAGGTTATAGTAATGACCTGTTAACTTGTTGTCCGCCCCATAACAATAAGGCATGTATAACTCATCACCGACAACGCGACCATAGTACATGCTACCTGTTGGCACACTCGTCCACGCTCCTTCAAAGAAATGCAGGGTAAACTTCTGTGCAGGTGCAGGAGAAGACGTAGCGTCTTTGGAAGTGATCAGTTTCATAACGTCACGGACTTCGGCCAGGTGAGCATTGACTTCTCTACGAAGCGAACCGACCTCAGCTATTATGTCCTTCAATGCATTGTAGCCAGGTGGAATCGTTTCCTTGATCAGTTTGTCCACTTCGCGCTCATAGAGAAACCTGCGAACTGGATTATCGATTCGTTTCGGTTCGCGGAGGATTTCACTGATTGCTTGTTCAAGGGAACGCCTTAGACGAACCATTTGTTCAGGGTGCCAGCCATAGACAATTGTTCGCAGGGCTCGGAGGTCAAATGGCACATCAGATAAATTGTCAGCTATGAGGATTGTATTGTTATTTACCGCATGTCGAACGCCGAGTTCGTAAAAAACATTGGCATTTCTATCAGAGAGATCTGCAATCACGATGTCGGCCGAAACCAAGTTTTCCACGATATGGCTGACAATCTCGTCGGGTCGAAGCGCCTTGTCTGCTCGATGACATTCGATGCAGCTAGTGTCGTGATATCTGATTGATTCAACAGTTGGCTTGATTAACTCAGAGTAAATAAACTCCAGCCTGTGAGCGTGTTCCGCATCAACATCGGGATTGCCGAAAGGCATTATTACGAAACATTTCATGAGGTGCTCCGTACGGGCCCGCGTCAGACAAAGAAAGAGTAGGGCTCAGTTGCTTAGGTAATTCATTATGTCATCGACGTTCGAGAAGAATTCGAGTTTGCCCTCACGGTATTCCCTCAAGCCGGCTTCCGCCTTCTCTCGAATTTCACGACATCTTTCTTCGATGAGGTACTTGCGAAGGAGCTCCTGCAACTCTTCTTTCTCAGCAGGCGAGAGTTGCTTTACGTCTTCAACTACGTCGGCAAAGAGTCGAGGCATTTCACGGTTGACCTCTCCGCGGAGTATTCCGGGAGTTCTTGCTTAGATTCTTTGCTGTTCGAATAAGACCGCGCAACGCCTCGTTGACCGAATCCGCATCCGGAAAGGCTCTCTGGACATCTGGCTCGAGCCGAACCACGGCACCAAAACTCTTTCTGCCAGGTCCCAATCGTCTTACGCGTAACGATTTAAAATCGTATTCTGATCTCAGCTCGTCGCTAGTGGATGGTTTGGTCTTCTTCATAAGCTTGTCGTTCAGCTTCTGTTACTCCTCGCGCATTAATTAGTCGAATTCGATCGCCGCGTGCTGTGTAAGCAGCTATTAATAAACGTCCTCGCTCCGACTCGCCA
>DATLVM010000160.1:0-2742 GCA_035577445.1 Pyrinomonadaceae bacterium | reverse complement strand
CATTAAATGATTTTCGACGGCAACTTTCTTTTTGCCGCATATCACGGAGCCGACCGCGCGATACTGGTCCCCCGGCCGAGATGTTCGTCGTACTACTACAAACGGCGGTCTAAAAACCTTGCCTGCGAATCGGCGATGATTGGGGAATTCTCGCACGGTCTGCCATTGGGGCACGACCCTAGAATAGATATAGGGCCACCAAGGACCCTTCTTTAGATCGCGATGAGGTACAACACGGCCTACCTCAACTTCGAATCTGTCCCCTATCGTCATATCCTGCGAATTTCTTAAGCCGTTCCACCATTGCGTGCTGGCTTCGGCTCTTGCTGTACCAACTGTTAGGCGAATTAGAAAAACGTCGACATCCGTCCAGCGGTCAAACGTGCCAATAATCTTCACCTCTTCAATCGTTGCCCTTTTTACAATCTCACTTCGCCACTTGCTGTAGTTGCTTCCGGATCGAAGAACATCGGGAAGGATTGCCACAATTTTCGTGCCCGCAATTGCCCTCGACACACAGTCGTAGAGAAAAACCGCTGCGGAAGAGACTTTTTCTGTTGCCCACGTACAACCTTCTGGAGCGTTTTGCTTGGAGAACGATGGATTGATAGTGATATGGGTTATGCCTGTGTAATCAACGGTATCGTCCAGGCCGTTACCGTTAGTAAGTAATGGGAAGAATTTTGTGTTGGGCGGAATAGATTTCAGGTCGACTGTGCAACCGCGCTCTATCGCCAATAGCAGTAGGCGCACCTTTGCCGCTCGAACGAACTCTTCTCGAAGATCGAAGCCGACCAGTTGTGTGTTCCAAACGGCCAAGGTCTCAGATAAGGTTCGTCGGACCGGTAGTAGGCGAGCTGCAGCGAGAAGCAGATCGCCGGCGCCGCAGGCAGAATCCATGAACGTCACGCTGGTTGGAACATCTTCTTGGAAGGCTTGGACGGTTTCATTTGCCAATGACGAGGGCGTGAAATACGCGCCGAGCTCTCGTCGTTTGTCGATGGGGACGATCCGCCTGAGCGCGGCACTAGAGCCCCCATCCAATGCGACGGTAACCGCGTTCTTCAGATTCTCACCAGGGGACTCTGCCCTTAACCTGTCAATCGCTAAGGCTTCTAATTGCTTCGTGTAAGCTTCGAATCCGCTCTGTTTTGGCATATGGTCTCCGTGCGTTAACGGATCGTCGTGAATATCAGGGCTCAATCAACGCTTGATTAATTTAGTCCTCTGAATCTTCTCGCGATTTGGCCCATTGCCTTTAGGCGGTCGACCAACCCTAAATCGCGAAAGTGACAAGACGTCCTTCGAATGCACTACATACGAGCGGCCCACTTTTTTCGCGCGTAATCTGTCGGTCTTTATGAACTCCAACACACGCTGGCGTGTGACCCCAAGCCTGGTCGCCACTTCTGCGGTCGACAGAAGATCATCTAACTTCTGCTGCACGCCCTTACTCTATTCGAAAACCTTGTCGTAGGTAAAGTATTATCTTTCTTAGAGCTGTATTTAGAACGACCTTACGCCAATGCGGCGAGGAAGCCTGGGCCGCGGCGAAAGCAATCGGCCTAAGACCAGATCTTCCAGTTGATAACTTGTGTTTACCTTTGCGTAATCCTTCAGAATGACAGCACCGGCAACCCGTGTCGCACATGAGTTCGAATGGTCTTAACTACGCAGCTTCCTACAGCAACTGATTCCAATCAGCAACGTACATCCGCAGAATCCTGGAAACCGTCGAATCTTATTGCCCCGGAGGTTGGTCGTTTTAAGTATTTAGCCGGTGAACCATCTTATGCAAGGCTGTACGATCTACTTTTAACCATCGTGCGGCCTCCGTGGAGTTGCCGTTCATGTGTTTCTTGACTTCGTCGATTACGGTCTTACGAACTCGATTTAAGAAACTGGTCAGCGATTCGCCAGAAAACAAGGTGCTACAGCAATCCGAAAGTATGATGGTTTCGGGTTCTAGAGTCCTGAAGCGTGTTAGTTCTTCACGAACGTCCGTGGCGCTGATAAATTGGCTTTTGGCTGCATTGGCGAGACGGATGACAACGTTATTCAGCTGCCGAATATTTCCCGGCCAACTATAGGCACAAAGCTGATTCATCGCCTGCTCATTTATGCACAGCGGTTCTGTTCGTCCGAGTCTGGCTTGTTCGATCTGGAGCTGCCGGTCAACCAGTTCTTTAACGTCGTCTCTTCTGTTACGCAAGGGCGGAACGTCAAGCTCGAAGACCGCAAGTCGATAATAGAGGTCCTCGCGAAAGGTTCGCATCTTTACCATGCGTTGTAGGTTGCGTGACGAAGCTGCGACGACGCGCACGTTGCACTGAATATCTTTGGTCCCGCCGAGTCGCCGAATTTTCTGCTGCTCAATCGCCTTAAGGAGCTTTGCTTGTAACTCGAGTTTAAGCTCGCCAATTTCATCAAGGAACAATGTGCCTTCCTCTGCCACCTGGATGAGACCTCTCTTTTCTCCAGACGCGCTGGTGAAGGCACCCCGTTCAAAACCGAATAGCTCGCTTTCGATCAACGCCTCTGGAATGGCAGCACAGTTAATATCAACGAGAGTGGCGTTTGCCCGTGGACTCCGCTCGTGAATGATGTGGGCAACTGTCGTTTTTCCGGTGCCAGATTCCCCGCTGATCAGGACTGGGTGCTTTGATCGGGCAACGCGAGTCATCTCCTCATCAAGTCGCCGCATGATCGGATCTGACGCACACCACATTGGCTCTCGATGAT
>DATLVM010000159.1:0-12786 GCA_035577445.1 Pyrinomonadaceae bacterium | reverse complement strand
CTTGGTTCTCGGCGGGCGTAGAATCAACACCGAGGTTCTCTACAGTTGAGGTAACTTAAGGTACCGTTTCCAAAAAATGCTGCCGGAGCTTTCCGGCGCGCGCTCCGTCGCCCCGTAGGGAAAACCCTTCGGGGCGATGTCGTATTTACTCCTCTTCTTCTTTCTTAGCCTTCGGTTTCGGCCAAATCAAAGAAGCGGCAACCGAGCACAACAACACAATGGCGACGATACCCAGCGCGGCTCCGGTCGGAATGTGGTCGACTTCTTTAGCTACAGACGCGCCCGAATCGAAGCCAGTCGCATGAAATGCGGCCGCCACGATCTTCGCGATCAGCGGCAGAAGCATCTTCAAGCCAATGAATCCCAGCACAATGCCGAGGCCGACTTTGAGGTAATGAAATTTTTCGACCACGCCGGCGAGCAGGAAATAAAAAGTGCGCAGTCCCAAAATCGCGAAGACGTTCGATGTGTAAACGATGAATCGATCGGTAGTGACGCCAAAGATCGCCGGAATCGAATCAACGGCGAAAACGAGATCGGTAACTTCGACCACGATCAGCACCAACAACAGCAACGTGCCAACCCGCTTGCCGTCGACTTTGGTGAAGAACTTTCTTCGCTCATAGTGGCGGACAATGGGAACATGACGCGTTACGAACCGAACAATCGGATTGTGTTCCGGGTCGATTTCCTGCTCACCGCCGCGCAGCATCTGAATGCCGGTGTAGATAAGGAAGGCGCCGAAAATATAGATGATCCAGTGGAAGCGATTGATGAGGGCCGTCCCCGTAATGATCATCGCCACGCGCATAACGAGCGCGCCGAGCACTCCCCAATACAGAACTCGATGCTGATATTTCGGCGGGACTTTGAAGTAAGAAAAAATCAGCAGGAAGACGAAAAGGTTATCGACCGAGAGCGAGAGTTCGATTAAGTAACCGGTGAGAAACTCGAGCGCCTTTTGTTGCCGCGCCACGCCGAACAGCTCCCAACCGAGCGGCCCAAACAGAAAGCCGGCAAAGATCATCGCCAGCGCGATCCAAACCGCGCTCCAGATGGCCGCGTTCTTGTAACTGATTTCGTGAGGCTTGCGATTGAAGACACCAAGGTCAATCGCCAGCATTATCAAGATAAAAGCACAAAACCCAACCCATGCGAGTGTCGAAGTCGCCAGTGAGTGCATCTAACTACTTAAGATAACATCCGCAGCGCTCCTCTCAGAAGCGCGATAAGGCTGACGGCAGGTTGCAGGCGCTCTCACGCTCAATTAGAATTTGTCGTTTTGAAACGGCAGCAAAGGTTTTCCATACATGCTCAAACAATTAAGTAAGTTCGAACGCACCAGCAAGGTGCTCATTTTGGGGTTCGTCGCTTTGATGGCAGTGAGCCTCGTTCTTTTCTTTCGTCCGGGCGGCGGCGGGGCGGCGCTGGAACCGACTAAGAGCACCGAGGTTCTCGCTTCCGTTGGCGGTGAAGACATTACCGTGGGCGAATTCGCGTCGCAGAAGCAGAACATCCAAATGCAGTTTAGTCGCTTCGGCGGGCAGATCAGTCTGGCCCAAATGGGTTACACCGACGACAAAATCCTGGATGGGCTGATTCAGAAAAAGATCGCCGTGCTTGAGGCGCGTCGTCTCGGCCTCGAAGCTTCATCGTCGGAAGTCAGCGAAAGAATTCGAAAGACTTTCAGCGATGCGGCCGGCAAGCTTACTTTGGTTGATGCCAACGGCAGGCTTGATATGGCGAAGTATGAACAGCGCGTCGGCGACGTCGCGGCTTTTGAACGCGGCATTGCTGAAGATATCGCGCGTGAGAAGCTCGAAGCGTTTGTGACCGCGGCGGTTCACGTTTCCGAAGAGGACCTGCAGTCAGATTTCAAAAAGAAGAACACCACGTTCGATCTAAGTTATGCCGTGGTATCGCCTACGAAACTGGCCGAGAAGATCACGCCCACTGATGACGAGTTAAAGGCCTTCTACGATAAGCACAAGACGGATTACAACATCCTCGTACCGCAGAAGCGAATTCGCTACGTCTTTGTCGATCAGAATAAATCAGGCGAGAAAGTCCAGATCAGCGACAAGGAACTTCAGGACGAATACAACAACTTACAGCCGCAGTATAAAGAGGCCGGAGTCAAGGCTCAACAGATCGTTTTAAAAGTCGCGCGCGAAGACCTGGACGCGACGGTCAAAGCTAAAGCCGACGGATTGGTCGCTAAGGCTCGCGCGAACGGAGAGACGATAACTGAACAGGAGTTTGCGGATCTCGCGAAAGGGAATTCAGAGGACCCGGCTACCGCAAAGAACGGCGGCTGGCTGAACGGCATCGTCAAAAAGAATCCAAACAAGCCCGACGATCCTTATCAACGCGTGCTCGAAATGCAGCTGGGCGAAGTCACCGACGCCATCAAGTACAAGAACGCCTATTACATTTTTCGCCGCGGCGACTCAGTGCCTAAGACGTTCGAAGATGCGAAGAAGGAACTAACCGTCTCGCTGCGCAATCGACGTGGCTATACCATTGCTCAGAAGATCGCACAGAAGGCCCAGGATCGTCTGAAGCAAACAAAAGATCCACAGAAGGTCGCGCAGGAACTGGCGGCCGAAGCCAGCATGAACGCGGCGGATATGGTCCGCGAAACTCCTTTCGTTAAGCCCGGCGATGACGTGCCGCAGATTGGCAGCTCGCAGCAGTTCGAAGATGCGATTGCGCCTCTTAATAATCCGAACGACGTTGGCGAGCGAGTTGGCATTAAGGATGGTTTTGCCGTGCCGATGTTGGTCGAACAGAAGCCGCCGCGCATTCCCGAGTTCGATGAGGTAAAAGACAAAGTCGCCCATGCCGTCAAAGAGGAAAAAGCGAAGGCGATGCTCGAACAAAAGGCTAAGGAACTCGCCAGTGGTATTAAAAGTCCTGGCGATCTAAAAGCTGCGGCCGAACGGATGGGCCTTGAAGCAAAAGCCGAAGCCAATTACAAGATCTCGACACCGCTTGGTGAAGCCGGCTCCAGCGTCCTTATCGACGATCCCTTGTATGCGGCCAAAGCCGGCGATGTGCTGCAACCGATCTTTCTGAACAGCAACTATTTGATCATCGGCGTGAACAAGCGCACGGAAGCCGACATGACTGAGTACGCAAAGCAGCGCGACTCTTTAACGCAGTCGGCGTTGAGCGATCGAAAGAACCAGATCTTTGCGGATTATCTCAACGCGCTGAGCGTGCGCATGAAGCAGGACGGTTCGATCAAGATTTACAAGGAAGTGTTCGAAGGCGTTCGCGAGGACGAGCCGGAAGCTCTGCCGGCGCGACGGCCGCAGTTGCCGGTCAAGCAGTAGTTACAGAACCGCGAGCGGTAGCGACCGGTCCAGGGTACAGGTTGGAGAGTCGTCGCCGTTGAAATCTCTCACGTCTCGAAACGGCGTCGTGGAATCGTCGAAGTTAGGACGATAATAAAACGCGGCGCCGTCATACTCCTGCATCCAGCCATTCTCAATCCCAAATTCATCGAGCAGCGAAACCGCGCGTAGCCACTCAGATTCGCTGATGCGGCGCGACAGCAGCGTGTAACGAGGATTTGTTCCCGCCACGTTCGTCGGATAGTACTGGGCCATCAACGACACAGTAACGCGTGGGCTGAGTTCACGGCTTATCCACTGCAGCGACTCGCGCAAGCCGCCCAGATCATTTGGCAGAACCAGCAAACGGATCACCAGGCCTCGCTTGAGTAATCCATCTTCGTAAAGCAATTCATCACCGGTTTGGCGAAACATTTCTTTCAACGCCGCGCGCGAAATGTCGCGGTAGGAACGAACCTTCGAGTAAAGAAATCCAGCCTCGTCTTCCGCGTACTTCAGATCCGGCAAGTAAACATCGACGATGCCGTCGAGCAGCTTCAGCACCTCAACTGAATCGTAAGTGTTCGTGTTGTAAACAATCGGCAGCCGCAGACCCTGTTCCACGGCAATCAAAATCGCGCGGGCCATTTGCGGCGCAAAGTGCGTCGGCGAAACAAAGTTGATGTTGTGACAGCCGGTTCGCTGCAGCTCCAACATCATCTCGGCCAGACGCTCATGCGTGATCTGATTCCCGAGCTGTTCTTTGTGAGCTTGAGAAATCTGATAGTTCTGGCAGTAGACGCAGCGCAGGTTGCAATTGCCGAAGAAGATGTTGCCGGCGCCGCGCGTGCCCGTCAGCGGCGGCTCTTCACCAAAATGTGCCGTGTACGAAGAGACGATCGGCAACCGTCCCGAATAACACCGCGCCAACTCATCATTCAATCGATTGTTGCCGCAGTCGAGGGGACAAACCGTGCAGCGTTCCAGCAAAACTTCGAGCGCCTCGACACGATTCCTCAGTTCGGCGGTTTGCATCAACCGAAGATAGCCGGGTTCACGCTGGTCCAGACGGTCCATCATTCATTCCAACACATCACTCTTCTTCCTGAAATGAACGTGATGCGCCTTGTGTTGCTCAACCAACTCTTTTGGCACCACGCGCTTGGTGATGCGCCAGATGAAATCCATTTCGGCGTGCGTCGTGCTCAGCGCCAGCCGCGCTTCGAACACTAGCAGAGCACTGCCGTACAAAAGGAATAAGCCGCCGACCAAGCCCATTGCCACCGGCACCCATGCGCCACGCGCACTGAAAAAGGCGACGACTCCAATCGCCACACTTGCCGCTACAAAGACTCCGACTGCGAGATAGAAAATAGTCAGCGCGCGTTGCAACAAGCGCGATCGGCTGGTTAGTTTGTCGAGTTGCACATAGAGCATGGCGCGCTCTTCTTCGAGAAACTCGCTCGTTTCCTCTTCGGTCGTCAGCCGTCGCAACCGATCCGAAAGCAAGCGCGTGCGGTCAACGACGCGCCCCAGCCGCGACGAAGTCGAAAGGATCATCGTGCCGCTGGCGGAAATCAAAACCGCGGGCGTGATCATCGCCGTCAACACGGCGAGCGATGAAGTTAACGGGTCCATCGCTACCACTTTATAGGCAGTATGATTAGCGAATCAAATCTCATTCACACCTCGCTTTAGCGAGGTGGACCGCGGCATTTAAGTTTTGGCAGCCGTTTCAACGGCATTGATATATTTGAGTCAGCTATCGACGGAGCTAGTCGCGGTCACTCGAATTAGAGTTGAAGCTGCGTCAGCAGCGTTCAGAACTAAGCCCAAGGCGAGGCTCCGCGAGCCTTGGGTTAACGAACCAAGTAGAGCGATTGAGCCCCGCAAGGGGCGAAAGCCTCAATAGTTCAGCCTGCCCGTTAACTCTCTGTCGCCGCTCCGCGGCTCTGAGATAACCAACGACCACCAGCCAAGGCTCGCAGAGCCTCGCCCTGGGCTTAGCTCCTACCGCTGCTCCGCAGCTCCCGCTTGCACCGGAAAGGGCCAGGTACTTGATGAGTCAAGTATGTCAATACCGATTCAACGGCCTCCGCGAACCGGCGTAAGCCGATCGCGACTGTGATATCCTCGCGCTCCATTAATGGCCACAAATGCTTATCATTTCGTCGATCGCTGGCGCGTCGAGGGCGATCTCAAAGAGGTCGCGGACATCCTCGAAGATGCTCTTAGTCTGCCGCGTTGGTGGGGTTCAACCTATTTCGATGTCAAAGAGATTGAGCCTGGCGAAGCGCACGGCGCCGGCAAATTGATTAGCCTGCACGCAGGCGGCTGGTTGCCCTACACGCTGCGAATAAACTTTCGCACCGTTGAGTCGAATTATCCACACGGCTTTACGATGGATGCGACCGGCGACCTGGAAGGCCGCGGCATCTGGACGTTTGAACCAGACGGCGCGTTCGTCAACGTGACTTACGATTGGACGATTCGCGCGAACAAACCAATCGTCGAGAAACTTTCGTTCCTGCTGAAACCGATCTTTCGATCGAATCACAACTGGACAATGAGCCGCGGTGAAGAAAGTCTGAAACTCGAGCTGCGTCGCCGCCGTGCATCATCTGATGAGGAACGCGCAAAGATACCGCCGCCGCCCGCACCTTCATTTGTGGTGCGACTGCTTGGCCTCAACCGCTGAATGATGATCGCCTGGATTCCGGACATGCTTTACGCCGACGGCCGCTTCACCAGCGGCATGGCGCTGGTTTGCGATGACTCGGGAGCAATCAAAAGAATTGCGCGCGTTGATGAACTCACAGATGAGAAGACGATAAATCTGCCGCGGCGCGCCATGCTGCCGGGAATGGTCAACGCGCACTCGCACGCTTTTCAGCGCGTGATTCGCGGACGAACCGAATATCGCGCAACAGATCGCGACAGCTTCTGGACTTGGCGAGAGATGATGTACTCGGCGGCCACGCGGCTCACGCCGGAAGATGTCTACGACGCATCGCGCATGGCGTTTCTCGAAATGGCCCTGAGTGGCATCACTGCCGCCGGCGAGTTTCATTACCTTCATCACGCGCCTGACGGAAAGCCTTACGACGATCCGAATTTGCTGGCGAAGGAAGTGATTCGCGCGGCGGGCGACGTCGGATTGCGCATTGCGCTCCTGCGCGTCGCGTATGCGCGATCGGGTTACAACACTGAGCCCAATCCAAAACAGGCACGATTCATCGAAACTGAAACGGCTACCTATCTTAAGAACTTGGAAGCGTTGGCGAAGAGCGTCAGAGGCCCGAGCGTGAGCGAGGGCAACGTTGGGTACGCACGCGGCTCGCGTGCTTCAGTGTCAGACGATAAGAGCACGCCAGAGGCAAGCTTACCGTCAGACACCGCTTGGGTCGGCGTCGCGCCGCACAGTGTGCGCGCGGTTCCGCTTGCTGATCTAAAAGAAGTCGTAAGCTATGCGAACCGTCACGGTTTGAAAGTTCACATGCACGTCGCTGAACAACCCGCCGAAGTCTCGGCGTGCGTTGAAGAATACGGCCGAACGCCTGTCGCTCTACTCGAAAGCGAAGGATTGTTGAGCGAGCGCTTCACTGCCGTGCACGCGATCCACGTAACGCCGAAATCAATTCCGGCATTCGCGAAAACCGGCGCGTTGGTGTGTGCGTGCCCAACGACCGAACGAAATCTCGGCGACGGAGTCGTACCTGCGGATGAATACTTAAAGCATGGTGTGCCGATCTGTTTAGGGACCGACAGCCATGTACAGATCGATCTACTGGAAGACGCCCGCGAGCTTGAGTATCACTTGCGCTTGCAGAAGCTGGAGCGCGCGATCCTGGGCGGAAACCCGACCGTCAGGGAGGGTGCGTCTATTGCGCGTCAGGATACTGGCACCCTCCCTGACCGCCCCACTCCAGCCGGGCTGCCCGGCTGGGGACCCCGGAGTCGGGTTTCCGATATCGCTGATCATTTATTCGACTGCGCCACGGTTAACGGCGCGCGCAGCATCGGTGCACCGAACGGTGCGCTCGAAGCCGGCAAGCCTGCGGATTTCTTCACGGTCGATCTCGACGATCCAACGATTGCCGGAGCTTCCCAGGATGATTTGCTTGCCGCGATAGTGTCTTCTTCCTCGCGCGCAGCCGTGCGCGAAGTCGTAATCGGTGGAAAGCCTGTCGTGTCTGAAGGCCGTCATCTGATTCAGGAAGAAGTCATCGAACGCTTCACCGATTTGCAGAAGCGTCTGTGGACTTAACTGAAAGTATGAGCGTCGATCAAACACTCGCGGATCTCGTCGCGATCGATTCCGTCTCGTCGCGCTCCAACGCGGAAATCGTTTCTTATTTAGAGCAGCGGTGTCGCTCGCTCGGATTGAGGACGCAGCGATATGCTCACGTTGACGAGCGCGGCCTCGAAAAGATCAACCTCGTTGCCTGCACATCGAAAACTGATCAGATCGAACTCGTGCTCGTCGGCCACACCGACACCGTTCCTTACGATGCTAATTGGAAAGAAGCACTGACGTTGACTGAGCGCGACGGCAAACTCTTCGGCCGGGGCGCTTGCGACACAAAAGCCTTCATCGCCGCGGCGCTGACGGCAGTTGAGTTAAGCAAGTTGAGCAAGCCACTCGCGCTCGTCTTCACGTCCGACGAAGAGATTGGTTGTCTCGGCGCGAAGCGCCTGGCTGACGCGAAGCCTTTCACGGCGAAGTACGCAATCGTGGGTGAGCCAACTTCGCTGCAACCAAGGCGCGCGGGCAAAGGCTACTGTCTGGCTCACGTGACGATGCGAGGACGCGAAGCGCACAGTGCCTATCCGCAGATTGGCGCGTCGGCGATCTTTCGCGCGGCGCGGCTGATCGAAAGAATTGAAGCGATCGCAGAGGAGCTGAAGAAGGATCAGCACAAGGATTTCGATCCGCCGTTCACGACCATTAACATCGGCCTCATCAATGGCGGCAGCGCCAAAAACATCATTCCCGGCGAATGCCGATTCACTTTGGAATGGCGCACGATTCCCGGTCAGAAATCCGATTACGTCCTTGATCTAGTCCGCGCCGCGATCACGGATCTGCGGCGGGGTGATCCGGATTTCGAATGCCAGATCGACGCTGACCGCGCAGACGACAGCTTCGAAACGCGTGCTGATTCAGAGCTGGTTGAATTCCTCGAACAAGAGTCAAAGGAATCATCCGGGACAGTAGCCTTTGGCACTGAAGCCCCCAGCATGATCGCGCTCGGCGCCGAAGCCGTCGTCTTTGGCCCGGGCGACATTCGCGTCGCGCATCGCACCGGCGAGTTCGTGCCGATCGACCAGCTTCAGCTTTCCGTCCAAATCCTGCAGCAGGCGATTCAAAAATTCTGTACCTGAACATGTCGCTGTTGTTTAGGCAACCAGCCGCGTAACGCGATCCTCGAATCAAGCGTTATAATTCTTATCGACTATTTCTGAGGCACTCCTTGAAACATCGCAATTTATCAGTAATTTCGCGAATTAGTTGGGCATTCACCGTTGGGCTGGTTGTAATTGGACTTTGCGCGAGTGTCTCCGCTCAGACCGACAACTCTCCTTTTCCCCAAACAACTGCCCTGCAGCAGGGCGCGCCGCTCACGAACCAGGAGTTCGTGAAGCTGCTCTATCAACTGCCGGGACATCCTGAACAGCGCGCGGACCTGGAAGATCAAATTCGCAAGCGCGGAATTGCCTTCGCGATCACGCCAGGCTTGCGTTCGCTGATCGCGACCAAGAGCGGCAACGATGCTTCACTGATTCACACCCTGGAAGAAGCCGTGCGCCGACGTGACAATCCGACCACCGCTACCTTGCCGCCGCCTGCTGAAGCCGCCGAACTACTCGAACGCACACGCAAAGCCACGCTCGGCGCGGCTGAGAAGATGCCGGACTATCTCGTGAAGCAACAGATCACGCGCTCGCACGCGTATGGTCAGAGCAAGAATTGGGCGGTATACGATCGGTTGAGCATCGCGGTCAGTTATCGACAAACGGCGGGCGAGGATTACAAGCTGCTTTCAGTAAACGGCATGCCCGCGCCCGAGGATCAAAGTTACGGTATGAAGCTCGGCGGCACGATCTCGACTGGCGAATACGTCACTGCACTCACAGAGTTATTCAAACCTGAATCGCGCACTGAATTCACGGCGATCGATACGGACACTTTGCACGGCCGCCGCACGATCATCTACGAGTACGTCGTGAAGCGCGAAAATTCGCGCGAGACGCTTGCATGGGGCGAAGGCGGATCGGTAAAGCAGGAAACAATCTCAGGATATCGTGGCCGCATCTGGGTTGACCGTGAAGACGGTCGGGTCCTGCGCCTGGAAGATATCAGTACCGAGATCGAATCGGGCTTTCCGATAACTGCGGCAAGCAAAGTGATCGACTACGATTGGGTGAAGATTAATGAACAGGAGCATCTGCTGCCTTCCCGCGCCGTTGTGGAATTGACCGCGCGCGATCGTGGCCAGACCGAAGAGACGCGCAACGAGATTCTGTTCCGCGGCTATCGCAAATTCGGCGCTGAAGTTCTAATCAAAGATATCGACGAGAAAGACTTTCCGCCCGATAAACCGGAGGAGAAAGATTCAAAGAAATCCCCGACGCCTGATAAGCCCGAGGAGATCGATTTGAAGAAACCTCCGGCTCCCATGGTCCTAAAGCCCAAGAAGCCTTAGATGGCGTTAACTTCATAACAAGAAGTCAGGGGGACGTAGAACGCACGGAAGATGAGTTTCGCGTTGTATGAATCTGCCGGTTCAGGTTGGCTCGAATCGTACCGACGGAATCGCCGTTCAGTGTGTGATTGAAGGGGTGAGAGTGAAGTGAGGTTGGGCCAGATGAGGCTCTGGCCCGCTCGGGTTGATGAGGACACACTTGAAATCATTCGGGGGCGCCGCGGGCTTCGAGTAGCTTCACGATTTCATGGTGATCAGCTTCACGCGCGATCCCTAATGCGGTTTTGCCTTCCGCGTTCCTGAACGTCATGTCGGCCCCGGCATTGAGTAACGCGAGCAGGCTCTCGTCGTCAGTGGTTCCTGCCACAAGCATCAGCGCGGTATTTCCTTCATTGTCCTTCTCGTTTACCTCGGCGCCATGACTCAGTAATAACTTCAATGTTTCCGGGTCGCCCTCTTCACCGGCCATCATCAACGGCGTTTTGCCGCTGGTGTCTTTGTCATTCACGCGAGCCCCAGCATCAATGAGCAGCTTGGCGTTCGCGGGGCCATTCTCACCGTCAGTCGCAGCAAACATCAATGCGGTTTTGGATTCCTGATCTTTGAAATCGACCTTGGCTCCGTTATCTATCAGTTCTTTGATGACCGCTGGCGAATTCGATGACGCGGCATACATCAACGCGGTGTTGCCTGTTTCGTCACGGTCGTTGACTCTTGCGCCGGCCGACAGCAACTCGCGAACAAGCTCAGGGCTCGCTTTGTCGCCCAGCCGCATGAGCGGCGTTCGGCCAGAGTCATCTTTGGTATCTGCTCTTGCCCCAGCCATGATCAGCGTGCGGACTATCTCAAGATTGCTTCCTTCAATCGCGTGCTCAAGTGCCGTCATGCTGCTGTTTTCGTCTCTCCGATTGATATCCAAAGACACATAAACAAGTTGCTTTACTGCATCCAGATCCTGCTTATAGGCTGCGAGTGCCAACGGGTCCTTTGGCTCGACAAACGCAACCACTCCCATCGTCATTGTAAGTTCTATGGACTTATCCATCTGAACTTCAACTTGTTCGACCAGGACTGGAAGGGCAAGTTCGATATTTCGCTTGATCTTTTCTTCGCCCTTCACCTCAACCTCAGGCAAATCGGCTTTTGCGAAACCAGGAGACTCGATGGCCAACGTGTACTTGCCCGGTTCCAGCGACGAAAACTCGTAAGTCCCATCGTCCGTAGTGCTGTAGATAAAGGCCTGTTGCGCCTTGGCATTCGTCAAGGTCACCACCGCGCCGCTGACGAGCGCGCCAACTGGATCGGTCACGGTGCCGTTGATAACCGCGCCAACTTGGCGAGGCGGCGTAATCACTCCGGCGATAGATAGCGGTTGTGACGGTTGGGTTGGCGTTGTGTTTTGCGCAACCGCACTTGCGATGCTCAACGTTGCGCTGAAGGCGCCGGTGGCAACTCGCGAGACTCTCTTGCTGATTCGATGCAGCTTCTCCGGGCCTTCTGCAAGAACGTCACCAAGTGGTGTTTCAATAAAGCGAACACACAATCGACCTCTTGATTTCGCGACAAAACGCATTGCCTCTGGTCGCGTCATGCTCGACAGATTGGTGACGTGCAAACTGCAATGCTCACAGAAGCGAACTTGATCGTTGCCGATCATTTCGTCCCAGTCGGCATCGCACGGCTTGGGGATAGTGATTCGATCAAGAGAGCGGATTGGCTCCGACATAAGTGGACTCCTTCCCGCGACACACGGCCACGTAGCAGCCTCGAGGAGAGGCCTCGTCATCAACGCAGACTTAGACATCGACCGGATAACGGTTGTTCCGGCCAGTTGTCACTTCACTGAAAGTTGATCGAACCTGAGGAGGCGCTCGACGTTAGACCGCTTGTTCTAAGTTCTGTGAACTTCTCGTCCGCCAAAACTTCAATCACAGTCTGGGGAGAAACTTCGAGATCTGCGCGTGAGATGAAATCGTGATCGAGTAGGTTGTCGGGTGATCAGAAATTTTTGTAGAAAGATCCGAAAAGCTGAATCCGACATTTGGATTATCTGACGGAGAATGTCTTACGTATGAAGCACGCAGGCGATCTGCGCAGCGACCCGCGCGTTGTTTTCGAGCAGCGCGAGGTTGGCTTTCAACGTCGCGCCCTTGCTCTGTTCAGACATGCGGGCCAACAGGAAGGGAGTCACCTCGCGGCCGGTGATCTTCTGACGTTCGGCTTCGGCGAGTGAATCGGCGACGACCTTTTCGAGCAAAGCGGATTCAACTTCTGCTTCAGGCGGCACCGGCACTGTGACTAGCAGCGCCGACTCCATTCCAAGTTCGCGCTGCGCCTGAAAAATCTTCACCACCTCTTCGGGTGAATCGCAACGCACATCAACCGGTAAGCGACTGCTCCTTGAGTAGAACGCCGGCATCTCGTCGCATTGATAACCAATGACAGTCACGCCGTTAGTCTCAAGCCATTCGCGTGTGGCCGGCAGATCCAAAACGATCTTCGCGCCGGAACAGACAACAATCATTGGCGCCCGCGCCAGTTCAGGCAGGTCGGCTGAAACGTCCGGCAACGCGCCGCGATGAACTCCGCCGATTCCGCCCGTCGCGAACACTTTGATACCGGCGCGACGCGCAATCCACGTAGTCGACGCGACTGTCGTCGCGCCATCCCAACCCCGGGCGACTGCGATGGGAATGTCGCGCGTGCTGATCTTGCGGACGTCGGTTTTCTCGGCGAGCAGT
>DATLVM010000158.1:0-2986 GCA_035577445.1 Pyrinomonadaceae bacterium | reverse complement strand
GCGGGCATATTCACACCCGGCATCAATTTCAAAATAATCCTCTGCCTGCGAGCGACGCGCTTGGGATCGCGCTGCGGATTGAAGACTGTGCGTGGGTTGGGAATCATGGCCGACAGAAATGCGCCCTCGCGCGCATTCAGGTTCGCCGCCGGTTTGTGAAAGTAATACTGCGACGCGGCTTCCGCACCGTAAATTCCATCGCCCCACTCAATCACGTTCAAATAAATTTCGAGTATGCGATGCTTCGTCAGGCTGCGCTCCAAGAAGTAGGTGATGAGGGCTTCCTGCCCTTTCCGCATGAACGATCGCTCGCTGGAGAGGTAGAGGTTCTTGGCGAGCTGCTGCGAAATCGTCGAGGCGCCCCGTTTGAAATCCGGCAGGTTCGGCAGCCAGGAATCGTTGTCGCCCTCCTGTTTTGCTTCCTTGTCAGCTTCTTTCTGCGCCTGGTCCCACGCGCGCTGGATCGCGTCGTAATCAAAACCGTGATGCGTCGCGAAGTTGTCGTCTTCGCCGGCGATGACCGCGCGCTGAAGCTGCGGCGAAATCTTCTCCAGCGGCGCCCAAATCTGCACGCGCTTGGGTTGTTGGCCGTTCTCCTGCGCCTGGCGAATACGGGTCTCGATCATCGACGTGGTCGCTGGATTCTCAGTGGCGAGCGCTCCCGTGCGCGGCAGCGTGGCCGCTTCGAAGATAAGACCGCCGAGAATGATTCCACTGATGGTGTAGACGACGTAGCGGAGGATGCGGAACATGCTGAACATTAGACGTTAGGTTAAAGGGGAAAAGTAAAAAGGGGAAGGGAAAAGTGGGGACCAAGTGATGAGTGATGAGTGATGAGTGATGAGTGACGACGCGGAACTCAATGCAGGGCAAGGTGGGCACTAGCGGCGAGGATCGCTCGGGAGTATCATGATTAGCATGTCAACAAATGCGGACAACTTGGTTTCAGAGATTCGCGATTTGCCCGACAGTGAGAAGCTCCGTCTGGTCGACGCGATTCTTTTCCGACCTCGATAAACCTGATCCGGAAATAGATCGGGTCTGGGCCAATGAAGCGCGGAGACGTTGGGCAGCGTATAAAGAAGGCCGCATTCCCACCGTGTCCTACGAAGAAGTCATGCCGAAATAGCGCGAGCGGAATCCTCCTGAATGCCTCTAACGGCAACCTCAAAGAATGGTATCGTAATTCGCCTTACCGAGGAACGATGGCAGCATATTGTGGAAGAGCATGCTGAAGTAGCCCCGTTCCAGGCGGAAGTTATGAAAGCTATCGCAGAACCAATCCGCGTATTTGCTGGGACAGCAGGAGAATTGCTCGGCGTCCGTGAGTTGGACCTGGGAAAATTTATTGTCGTCGTGTATCGTGAGTTGGAAGGCGATGGATTCGTGATCACGGCGTTCCTGACTCGCCGGATGCGCTCGCTGGAGAGGAGAAGGCAGATATGGCCGTAGCGAACATTGAAGAGTATCTGAGACTATTGCCGACGCTAAAAAAAGCGCCGAGCCATCTGCTTTGGTCATCATATGACGCCGAGGCTGATACGCTCTACATCAACTTTAAAAAGCCGAGCAGCGCTACTGATAGCGACATCACTGACGACGACGTCATCGTCCGTTACGAGAACGGAGAGATAATTGGGTTGACGATACTCCACGCGAGCGCCAGAGGCGGTACTGTTTCATAGACGCTTGTTGGCCCCTCCATTCTGTCCGCTCATCAGTTCCCACGCCGGAATCCGCCCGCCTTTCGTCGTTTTCATTATTCGTAAGCTGAATTGAAGTATTTCGAAAGCATCGCAGTCACGTCATTATGAGCCGGTTTATCGCCCCATTCCTGCTAGTTCTGTTTCTATCCGCATTTTCTCAAACTCTTGCGCAGTCCACCGATCGGCCCGCGCGGCCGCCGGTTCTGAGATCAGGCGGAACTTATCGCGGCGAAGAGAATTCACCGCCGACCTCCGGTTCTGAATCGGCCACGCCACGAGCTAATCGCAACAGCAATTCCGCGTCATTAGTCACTGTCCCCGCCGTCGTGATGGACCGAAACGGTCGCTACGTTGCGAATCTAAAACGAGATGACTTTCGCGTTTACGAAGACGGCGTTGAGCAGCAACTCACTTACTTCAATTCGATCGAGAAGCCTTTTACGGTGACGTTGATGCTGGACGTCAGCGGTTCGACGCAGTATCAGCTCGCGCAGATTCGTGAAGCGGCGAACACCTTCGTCGGCCGGCTGCGTTCGAACGATCGCTTGATGGTGATTACGTTCGACGGCCAGATTCATCTGTTGACTGAGCCCACCAGCGTCGCGTCGATTCGTCAGACGAAGCTGCGAATTCCCGCCGTCACCGATGGAACTGTTTTGTATGACGCGGTTGATTTCGCCACGAAGAAGATGACCGCGATTCCCGGACGCAAAGCGATTGTGTTGATGACCGACGGTGTGGATCAGAGCAGCAAGTCCGCGACGCTGCAGAGCACAATTGACGCGATGACTGAACAGGACGTGCTCGTCTACACGGTGCAATACAACACTCTGCCGCAACTGCCTCAGCGTCTGAGCGCGATTAAGAACGAGAAAGCGCGACGCAAGATTCAAGAGCGACTGCTAAGAGGTTACGCGGCGAGCGAGCCTTACCTGCGCGCGCTGGCCGACAAGACTGGCGGCCGATTCTACAAGGCGGACGATTTGCGAGATGTCGCTCCGGCGTTTGAAGCCATAACTGCGGAGCTCGGCGTGCAGTACACGCTGGGTTACTATCCTAAAGAGAATTCAGGCAGCGGCGAACGCGCGATTAAAGTTCGCGTGCGGTATCCCAACCTCGTCGTGCGGGCAAGAGATAGTTATGTGACGTCGCCGACGATTGCCGCGAAAGACTAACTGCAACTTCCAGCCACAGATTTACACAGATTACACAGATACAAGACTGAGAGCTTTGGTTTTCTTATCTGTGAAGATCTGTGAGCATCTGTGGCTAGGTATGTG
>DATLVM010000157.1:0-2018 GCA_035577445.1 Pyrinomonadaceae bacterium | reverse complement strand
TGAATAAGCGCGATCTGCCTAACGTCATTCCCGCACCCGATCTTAGCTCTGAGCTTGTGCGCAAAGGTGAGCCGGTGATCGAAGCCGTTGCCGCGACAGGCGTCGGCGTATTCGACACGCTCAAAGCGGTCGCCAAACAAGTGCTGACTGAGTTGCGGCGGAATTAGGTCCCGAGCGACTTCACCATCAGCAAACCATCGCCACCGTTCGAATAATACTTAGGCAAGCGCTGCGTTACTGAATAGCCGAGGCTGAGGTAGAGCTTCTGTGCAGAAGTGTTGTTGGCGCGAACTTCCAGTCTTACGATCCGGACATTGCGGCGGCGGAATCCCGCTTCAACGGTCTCCATTAGCGAACTCGCCAAGCGCCGTCGCCGGTGCTCAGGAGCGATGCCGATCGTTGTGATATGTCCGGTGTGGTCTGGCTCAAGCAGTCCGATAACGAATCCGGCCATGACGCCATTTTGCATGACGATGCGGTACGAAACCGATTCAGGCGATCCGAGCAGATATTCGAAGGTATCGCGGCTATAAGCCTCACCATCCAAAAAGCATCGCTGATCCAGCCGCCACGTTTCGTCCATGTGCGACATCGTCAACGGCCGCACGTCATAACGCGCGTTGAGAGGTGGGACAAGCGCGATATTCGCATAGCCGTCTGACGGTTCCGTTTGCCGGCTGCTCCACCACCTGGGTCTAAATTTTTTGAGAACTGCCATACGCGATGTTCGTCCGCGGGGAAACTGAGGTGCCGATTATAGCTCCGCACCTACCGCGAATTACAAGTTTCCAAATCAAATAACAAACATGCAGTCGCCGTAGCTGTAGAAACGATATCGCTCTCGTACCGCCTGGCGATACGCATTCAGTATCAAATCGCGGCCGGCGAAAGCGGCAACAAGCAAGAGCAGAGACGACTGGGGCAGATGGAAATTTGTCAGCAATGCGTCCACTGCGCGAAAGGTATAGCCGGGCACAATCGTCAGGTTTGCCAATGCCGATTGGGGAGCGATCTTTCCGCTTTCATCGACGGCGGATTCTAACGCCCTCGTGGTAGTGGTTCCGATCGCGATGATGCGACCGCCGTGCGCCCTCGCTTCGTTAATCGTGCCGGCCGCATTTTCATCTATCGAGAACCATTCCGGAAGCACCTGGTGCTGCGAAACGTTGGCGACTCGAACGGGCTCAAAGGTTCCATAGCCGACGTGCAGTGTGATCTCCGCGACTCTTACTCCGCGCGAACGCACAGCATCGAGAACCGCCGGAGTGAAATGCAGACCCGCAGTTGGTGCGGCGATAGCTCCACGTTCGTGCGCATATATCGTTTGGTAGCGTTCCGAATCCTCGCGGGCGAGCGAGGCCTCTCGCTTGATGTAGGGCGGAAGGGGTGGCTCTCCAATCTCATCAATCACGCGATCGAGTGCATCGTTCTGTGATTTGAACTCAATCACGCGAACGCCGTTTGCGAGCGCGTCCACGACTTTTGCGCTCAACTCGCTGATGCCGAATCTAATAGCTGCGCCCGTCGGCAGACGCTTTGCCGGGCGCGCCAGCGCCTCCCAAATATTCGGCCGAAGCTCGCGCAGGAGCAGCAATTCGACGCCTCCGCCCGTAGGATTGCGCTGTCCTTGCAACCGGGCGGCGAAGACTCGCGTGTTGTTGAGCACCAGCACGTCGCCGTCGTTTACTCGTGCAGGAAGCGATCGGAAGATGGAATCTTCCCAGCTTTGCGACGCGCGATCGACGATCAGCATTCGCGACGCGTCCCGCTCTGGCAGAGGGTGCTGCGCGATCAGTTCTTCTGGAAGTTCGTAATCGAATTCGGAAATGTACATCGCGCTGGGCCGCTCGCGCGGATGAGATTAAGAATAAGAGGCCGAGGGAACATTAATACCGGGGGCCGGGAGCGGATGCTCCATGTGTACTCGATGGAACACGCCTGTGAGTTGAGCGCCAAACAGGAGCACGAGACTTGAAACGTATCCCCAGGTCAGCACCGCGACGACCGCTCCCACCGAG
>DATLVM010000156.1:0-3051 GCA_035577445.1 Pyrinomonadaceae bacterium | reverse complement strand
GGCCTGAAGGTTCGCCGACAAAACACGCTTCAAAGGCGGAAGGCGGACCTCAGGACTACTGATTCTTAACCCACTCTTCAACGCTGTGAGGCGTTCAGTACTCCCCTGACGAGCGTGCGCTCGCCATAGGGAAGAGATCGGGTTCGTAATTTCCATTCACGGCGTTCCACCTCAAGAATCAAACCGTATCGCACACTTTCAAGCGACTCGCGCAACGACCGGCAAAGTTTGCATCAGATCCAGACGAGGGTTACAATCCGTGCAAGTTATCAGTTACTCAACTCGGTACTCTCAGGCCCGAACGTGGTTTGTTTCTCCTGCTGTTAGGTTTTGTAAACCACCAACGACCTTTCAAACAGAAACCCAGAAAGGCAGTCTAGTATGGCAACACTATTTAATGGCCGTATCTTCACCTTCACACAGCCCGATGGTAGCACGATCCAACTGCGCGGCTTTGGCGACCAGCACTACGCAGTTTTCGAGACACTCGACGGCTACACCGTAACCAAGAACCCCACTACTGGCTACTACGAAGTGGCGCAGTTGAGTCCCGACGGCAACGCGTTGCAGCCGACCTCCGCCCCAGGTGATCCCCTTGATGGCGCAGCAGCCGGAGTGCCACGCGGTTTGCGCGTGCGGCGCGAAAGCGCCATGGCGGCGGCGCGCGAGTCCGCGCTGATCACCTCTGGGAGGCGCTGCGACCAGCGCCGCGAGGAACGACGTCAGCAGATGCGCGCGATGCGGGCGATGGCGACCGCCGGCGGTCCATTGCTGGCCCCGCCGCAGCGTCAGACCGTGGGCGATTTCGTCGGTCTGTGCCTGCTGGTCGACTTTAGCGATTCGCCGGCAACGATTCCACGCGAAGAGGTCGACCGATTTTGCAATAAACCGGGCTACGACGGCTTCGGCAATAACGGTTCGGTGTTCGATTTCTTTCGGGACAACTCGATCGGCCGCTGCCGCTACACCAACGTCGTCGCGCCGTATTACCGGGCACTGCATCCGAAGACCTATTACACCGACGAATCGATCCCGCAAGTGCGGCGCGCCGTCGAGCTGATCAACGAGGCGCTGACGCATCACAAAGCAAATGGCTTCGACTTCTCACAGCTGACAGCCGACAATCAAGGTTTCGTTTATGCGATGAACGTTTACTACGCTGGGCCAGTCACGAACAATTGGGCTCAGGGATTGTGGCCGCATTCCCACCACTTGGGCAGTCCGGTGTCGCTGCGGCCGGGCGCGTCGGCGTTTGACTACCAGTTCACGGCGATGGGCTCGGAGCTTGAACTCGGCACCTTCTGCCATGAAAACGGTCACATGCTGTGCGACTATCCGGATCTGTATGACTACGGCAACGAGTCCAGCGGCGTCGGCCTCTTCTGCCTGATGTGCGCAGGCAATTTCACCGAGAAGAACCCGTTGCCGATCAGCGCCTATCTCAAGCGCCTGTCCGGCTGGGCGAATAACGTGACGACGCTGGAGCATGGCAGCCAGGTCACGCTAGCCGCCGGCAGCAACGACTTTGCGATCTACTCGCGCGGCGGGCGCGAATACTATCTCATCGAGAACCGCCGGAAGTTCGGTCGCGACGTCACCCTGCCCGACGAAGGGCTGGCAATCTGGCATGTTGACGAGGACGGCGATAACAGCCACGAGCAGATGACCACCGCCAGCCACTACGAACTGTCGCTCGTGCAGGCGGACGGGCTGTTTCAATTCGAACGCCAGCGAGGCAAACTTGGTGATGCGGACGATCTCTACGCGGGTCCCGGCGCGCGCTTCGCCGACGACACGGCGCCCAACAGCAAGTGGTGGAACGGCACCTCGTCGAACCTGACGATCGATCAGATCTCGGCTGCCGGCGCGTCAGTCAGCTTCCGCTGTCTGCTATCGGACGCGGTGACGCCGCCCCAGACATTGAACCCGACATCGACGCCGAATCGAACGATCCCGGACAACAACTCGACGGGCATCAGCGACACGATCAACATCGCTCAGGCGGTGACGATCTCCAGCATCAAGGTAAGCGTGGACATCACGCACACCTTTCGCGGCGACCTGCGCGTCACACTGACCACCCCGTTGGGCACCGTGATCGAGCTGCACCCGAAAGGCCGCGGCGGCAACGCCGACGACCTGAAGGTTACCTTTGACGAGAACACGCTGCCGGCGCTGGCCACCCTTCGTGGGCGCGGCGCTCAAGGCGCGTGGCAGCTGACGGTCCAGGACCTGGCGGCCGCCGACACTGGGCGGCTGAACCGCTGGGGGCTGGAGATCTCAACTGCCGCGGCAGTGGTCGCGCCGGTTGAACTGCAGGAGTCGCCAGGCACGCCAATCCCGGACTTTCCGGACGCCGGGATCGAACGCGGGCTGGCGACCACGAGTACGGCGCGAGTTGGCTCCGTCGAAGTCTCAGTGGACATTTCACACACTTGGATCGGCGACCTGCGGGTGAGCCTGGTTTCGCCCACCGGCACGGAAGTGTTACTGAAGGACAGCACCGGTGAGGACGCCGATAATCTGGTCCGCACCTTCACAGCCACAAACACGCCGGGGATGGGCGCGTTAGCCGGGCAGACCGTGACTGGAACCTGGCGGCTGAGAGTGTCAGACCGCGCGGCACAAGACGTAGGTAAACTTAATAGTTGGCGTCTGCTGATTAAGCCGCCGGCGGCGTAAAGCTTGAGCGTCGAAGGTGGTGGACGCGCACGAGGCCTTTGGAAACGCAAAACGCAACGAAACAAAAGGGGAGGCATCAGCCTCCCCTTCTCATTAAAATAATGGCTCCGCAGGTAGGACTCAGAGACCATTTAAATTATCGCAGCTTTTGGCGAGCTTCTTATCTTTGCTAAGAATTTCGCACTTTCCGATTTTACACTGTTTCCACTATCTCGACCTTCAGCACTCCGTTGTGCCTTAGTTGTGACACGTCTTCGGTCGCGCATATTGGATAATAAAGGTATACGGCGATTAGGGTAATGTCTCAAGCCGGCCTCTTCGGTGTGGTTCGCTGGCAATAACTTGGCGTTCCGCGGGTAGATTCGAACC
>DATLVM010000155.1:0-13166 GCA_035577445.1 Pyrinomonadaceae bacterium | reverse complement strand
AACGACATTCCGGTAAAGCGCCGTGAACTGCAGCACGGTGACCGCGTGCGCATCGGCGAATCGCAGTTCTTCTTTCTGTTTGAAGACACCGACGAACCCGCACGCACCAGCGAGATTCGTTTCGACGATAGCGAGATTGCTCCGGCCGCTACCGTCCGCATGACTTATGACGATGCGATGGGCCTGATGGCGCGCGATCTTTGCGCGTTGATGAAGATCAGCACGGCCATTAACTCGGCGCGCGAGATGAACGACTTGCACGAGCAACTGCTCGCACTAATCTTTGAGGTCGTTCCCGCGAAGCACGGCGCCATTCTCCTCACTGACGAAGGAAACCGGAGCGATCGTGAATTCGCGTCGATATTTGGCCTCGACCGCCTCTTGGGACCAAACCAAAAAATTACGGTCAGCAGCACCGTCGTCCGGCGCGTGCTCAAAGATAATGCGGCAATGCTGGTGGGCGACACGGCTCAGAATGACGCGATGAATACTGACAGCTTGATCGCAGCGCATTCACGGTCACTTCTGTGCGTGCCGCTCGTCATGCAAGGACGATCGTTGGGAGTGATCTATCTCGATACAGATGTTCCGGATGTTCATTTCGACCAGGATCATTTGCAATTAATTACCGCGATTGCCGCTATCGCCGCGGTCGCTATCGAGAATATTCGTCACGTCGAAGGGCTCGAGCACGAGAATCATCGACTGCTAAGTGAAGCCAATCTCGCGCATAGCATGGTGGGCGAAAGTACTTTGATGCAGCAGGTGTATCAACTCATCTCGCGCGTAGCGACCACCGACTCGACCGTTTTGATTTCGGGCGAGAGTGGCACCGGAAAAGAGCTGGCGGCGCGCGCAATTCATAACAATAGCCGGCGCGCGGGCCAGCCGTTCGTCGCCGTGAACTGTGCAGCTCTGGTCGAATCATTGCTGGAAAGCGAATTGTTCGGCCATGAAAAAGGCTCGTTCACCGGCGCTTTGAATCAACGCAAAGGCCGCCTGGAAATTGCTGACGGCGGAACGATTTTCCTTGATGAAATTGGCGAGCTTTCACCAACGTTGCAGTCGAAGCTTCTGCGCGTGCTGCAGGAGCGCGAATTCGAACGCGTGGGCGGGACGCGACCTATAAAGATCGACATCCGGGTAATTGCGGCCACAAACAAAGATCTCGACTCAGCCATCGAGAGTGGATCGTTTCGCCAGGATCTCTTCTTCCGTCTAAACGTGGTTGAGTTGAAGATGCCGCCGCTACGCGAACGGGATGACGATATCCCGATGCTCGCGAACTATTTCGCCGCCAAGCACGCTGAGAATTGCAACCGTCGCATCACTGGTATCTCAGCCGAAGCTCATGAACGACTGCGGCGTTATGACTGGCCGGGTAATGTGCGTGAGTTGGAAAACGCGATCGAGCGCGCCGTGGTGATGGGTACTGCTGAACATATCCTGCCGGAGGACTTGCCCGAAGCGATTCTCGATGTGAATTCCTCTGACGGGATTTCAACGGGATCGGGTTACCACGAAAACATTGCCGGCGCGAAGAGACGAATGATTCTCGATGCGATGAAGAAATCGAACGGAAGCTACACTGAAGCGGCGAAGATTCTGGGAATTCATCCAAATTATCTACACCGGCTGGTAAAGAACCTGAATTTGCGGGGCGAAATTAAGCATTGATCGAATTCATTCAGGATGTGCTCGGGAAACTTCCATATTTTCCAGCATTCGGTAGCACGGTTTTCATAAATGGTTTACAATCGATGCAGTCACGAATCGGATGTGGCAGGTTGCCCTAATAGCCGAACCGATTGAGGGCTGGCCGAACTCAAAAAAGCTAAGAGAGCGGTCGCATTCGTCATTTATTTCCGTAGCTCGACGCAATTTTCAGGAGCTTCATCTCAGCGTTTCACGCCGGCAGTAACAAATCATGGAAGAATATTCAGACCGAACCCCCGCTGACATCGCCCGCTATCCAATGGTGCCGATTCGCGATGTCGTAATTTTTCCCTTCACTAAAGTTGCATTCAAGATAGGCCGTCCTGGATCTGTGCGCGCCCTCGAGATGGCGCTGGCAACCGATCGCACGATCTTTCTTTCGACGCAGCATGATGCAACGGTTGATGAACCAACTCCGGAGCAGATCTATCGCGTAGGAACGATCGCGCGGATTCTGCAATCGCAGCGGCAGGAGAACGGTCAAATCAAAGTCGTCGTCGAAGGCCGCGAACGCGCGACCACGATTCGCGTCGAGAACAATGCCGGCGCATTCACCGCAACCGTTCGTCGCGCGCCGGTCGTCAGCGAAGAAGGCGTCCGCACCGACGCCCTGGTCCAAAAGATCGCGCAGTTGATCGAACAGCATTTGCGGTTGGCGCCCGATGTGCAGCCTGATGCGCTGCAGACCGCCATGCGAAATGCCGATCCGTCACACATGGCGGACGCCCTGGCTTCGCAATTGCGAATCTCAGTCGAAGACAAACAGGGACTGCTGGAAATGTTTTCGGCGCAGGCTCGCCTGGCGCGGTTAATTGAAATCCTGGAAATTGAGCTCGAGAAGCGACAACTCGATCGCACGATCCAAACGCGCGTTAAGCGCCAAATGGAGAAGGCCCAGAAAGAGTACTACCTCAACGAGCAGATCAAAGCGATTCACAAAGAGCTGGGCCGCAAAGATGAGCGCGCCGAACTGGATGACCTGAAAAAGAAGATCGAAGAAGCCGGCATGACCGAGGAAGCGAAAGAGAAAGCGCTTCAGGAATTGCACCGGCTGGAAGCGATGCCGCCGATGTCGGCTGAGGGCACGGTTTCGCGGACCTATATTGACTGGCTGGTCAGCGTGCCGTGGAAACAGAAATCGAAGGAGATCAGGGACCTCACCAAGGCCGAGGAAGTTCTCAACGAAGATCATTACGGCCTCGAGAAGATCAAGGATCGGATTCTCGAATACCTTGCCGTTCGCCAGTTGGTGAAGAACCCGAAGGGATCGATTCTCTGTTTTGTCGGCCCTCCGGGAGTGGGCAAGACCAGTCTCGGCAAATCGATCGCGCGCGCCACCGGACGCAAGTTTGTGCGCCTCAGCTTAGGCGGCGTACGTGATGAAGCTGAGATTCGCGGCCACCGTCGCACTTATATCGGCGCCCTGCCCGGCCAAATCATTCAGATGATGAAGAAAGCCGGCACTGTGAATCCGGTGTTGCTGCTCGACGAAGTCGACAAGCTCGGCAGCGATTTTCGTGGCGACCCGAGCGCGGCTTTGCTGGAAGTTCTCGATCCGGAACAGAACCACATGTTCCAGGACCACTACCTCGACGTCGAATACGACTTGTCGAAAGTCTTCTTCATCGCCACCGCGAACGTGATGCACACGGTTCCGCCGGCGCTTCAGGATCGTTTGGAAGTGCTGCGGCTGTCGGGCTACACGGAACGCGAAAAACTCGAAATCGCGAAGCGCCACCTGATTCCGAAGCAGGCCGAAGCGAACGGCTTGCGCACTGAACAATTCGAATTTACTGACGAAGGCATTCTGGAACTCATTCGTCACTACACGCGCGAGTCCGGTGTGCGCAATCTGGAACGCGAAATTGGTTCGTGCTGCCGCAAGATTGCCCGCAAGTTCGTCGGCCAAACTGTGGCTGAAGATTTCAAGGACGAAGTGGGTCCGGAGCGGGTTCAGCAGATGCTCGGCCCGATCAAGTTTCGGCAGCAGGGTGTCGCGGCGGAGAGCGAAATCGGCTTGGCCACCGGCTTGGCGTGGACTGAAGTTGGCGGCGAGGTTCTGCAAATCGAAGCGACCCTGGTCAAAGGCCGCGGCGCAGTGACCTTGACTGGAAAACTCGGCGACGTGATGCAGGAATCCGCGCAGGCCGCGCTGACTTGCATCAAGGCGCGCGCCGAACGGCTGGGCATTAATCTCGATTTCATTCGCAAGCGCGATTTGCACATTCACGTTCCTGAGGGGGCTATTCCCAAGGACGGCCCATCGGCCGGCATTACCATGGCCACGGCCATGGCTTCCGCATTGATGCGCCAGCCCATTCGCAAGAACGTTGCGATGACCGGCGAGATTACTTTGCGCGGACGTGTTTTGCCGATTGGCGGCGTAAAGGAAAAACTTTTGGCTGCGCATCGCTTCGGCATCGATACGATCCTTCTGCCGAAGGACAACGAAAAGGATCTGCCCGAAGTGCCTGAAGAAGTACGCAGCGTCCTGGAAATCAATCTGGTCGAGACGATTGATGAAGTGATCGCGCTGGCACTCGAGGAGCAAACGCCTCCGCCGATAACGGACGAGACCAAAGCGCCGCCGATTTGGACTACTGAACCACCGCCGGGACTGCAAACGCCCGCCGAGCAGTAGCGCAAACAGTTTCTGATTCCATTAACTTAAGTGAGCACGAGGCAGACATTAGTGTGCCTTGTGCTTTGATCATCAACCAAGGAGCAAAAACAAATGGGCAAGCATGAAGATGCAGATCTGATTCTGAAGCTTTACGACCTCAGGCGTGAGACCGTCATGCGCGAAGCGCGCAACTGGCTGTTCACTTTCAATCCAACCAGCGTTGAGGATGTCATGACTACCATGATGGGCGAGCACAGCGGGCACTTCCGCATGGTCGTTTCGTACTGGGACATGGCGTGCGCGATGGTCACCAACGGCGCCATCGACGAAGAGTTCTTCAATCAAACGAATGGCGAGCACATTTTCGTTTACATGAAGATCGAACCGGTCCTCGAAGCCATTCGCCAGATGTTCGACAATCCGAACTTCTGCAAGAATCTCGAGACCGTCGTCAAGCGCATTCCCGACATTGAGACGCAACTACCGAAGATGCGTGAGCGGATGTCACGATTCGCCGCCATGCGCGCCGACCAAGCCAAGGCCGCCGGCCAGCAGTAGTCTCGCTCAATTGAAAACGACAGGAATGAGGCGCTCGCTGACCAAATGAAGATCACGAGCGCCGAATTCCTCAAGAGTGCCTTTGACGAAGCTGATTGGCCTCGCGATTCGATTCCTGAAATCGCCTTCCTGGGCCGCTCGAACGTTGGTAAATCGAGCCTAATGAATTCCCTGCTCGGGGTGCGAGGGCTGGCGCGCACGTCGTCCACGCCCGGTCGCACGCAAGCGCTCAACTTCTTTGTCATCAATCGAAAGTTTCGGTTTGTCGATTTGCCGGGTTATGGATATGCGCGCGCACCCAAAGCGGTCAAACAAAAATGGAGCAAAGCGGCCGATGATTACCTTGCGAAGCGCGAACAGCTTGTGCTATCAATTCATATCGTCGATTCGCGTCACGAACCCACGAAACATGATTTGCAGCTTCAGGATTGGTTAAAACACTACCAGCGACCGAATTTGATCGTCGCTACGAAATCCGACAAACTTTCAAATAACGAACTGCGTCGTAACATCGCTCGCCTGATCCAGGTTTTTGCCAGCACTGATCCAATTATTTATTCCGCGACCAGCGGACGTGGCCGAGTGGAACTGTGGAGCGCAATCGAAAAGTCTCTGAAGCATTAGAATATTACTGGTGGTTTTCAGCCGTGAGCGCTTGCCATTTTCCAGCTTTTGTTTAGAATGAAGCTTCCAAACGAAAGCAAAAGGGAAATCAGTTAGTCAACCAGCCTTGGCTGAAACCCGAATCTGACCTGAGACCACGCAATCCCCGTTAACCGGCATCCAACTTCAGCGACGCAGTCCTGTAGATTCCGCCTCTAACGGAGAAGCTGGCTAGAGATATCAAAGCGGCAGGAGGCCCCCACACGAGCTTCCAGCACACCGCGCGGAAAATTCCTTTTGACCGGCATTCTTGAAATCAACTGACAAGCAACGAAGCATAGGCGCGCGGCGAAAGTCCCGTGCCCAAAAAACTGATATGCCAAACAAACGACGAACAAACAACGGCAATGGCGAAAACGGAGGCGGCGTAGCCACGGCTGAAGCGCCTCCCGAAACATCCGGAACTGGAGGACGCGACGGAAGGGAAGATGTCTTCAATCTTTCGGAGTTGAAGGACATGTCAATTTCGGCGCTCACCCAGGTCGCGAAGACCATGGATGTGCCGGGAGCGACCGGCATGCGCAAGCAGGAATTGATCTTCAAAGTCCTGGCGGCGCAGACCGAAAAGAGCGGGTTGATTTTCTCTGAAGGCGTGCTTGAGACGCTGCCGGATGGGTTCGGATTCCTGCGCGCGCCCGAATACAACTACTTGCCCGGCCCGGACGATATTTATGTTTCGCCGTCACAGATTCGCAAGTTCGATCTCCGCACTGGCGACACCATTAGCGGCCAGATTCGCCCGCCAAAAGAGGGCGAACGCTACTTCGCGCTGATCAAAGTCGAAGCGATCAACTTCGAATCGCCTGAGCAGGCGCGCGAGAAAGTTTTCTTTGACAACCTGACGCCGCTCTATCCGGCCGAGATGCTGCGGATGGAAACGACGCCGGACAATCTATCAGCCCGCGTCATCGATCTCGTGACGCCCATCGGCAAAGGCCAGCGCGCGCTCGTGGTGTCGCCGCCCCGAACCGGTAAGACCATGCTGCTCCAGACGATCGCAAACTCGATCGCTCAAAATCACCCCGAAGTAACTTTGATCGTGTTGCTGATCGATGAGCGACCCGAAGAAGTCACGGACATGCAGCGCTCGGTGCAGGGCGAAGTCATCTCGTCCACTTTCGATGAACCGCCGACGCGCCACGTGCAGGTGGCCGACATGGTGATTGAAAAAGCGAAACGGCTGGTCGAGCACAGGCGCGACGTCGTGATTCTGCTCGATTCGATCACGCGCTTGGCGCGTGCGCACAACGCCGTCGTGCCGCCCAGCGGTAAGATTCTCTCTGGCGGTATCGATTCAAACGCGTTGCAACGGCCCAAGCGGTTCTTTGGTGCGGCGCGCAACATCGAAGAAGGCGGCTCGCTGACAATCATTGCGACGGCGCTGATTGACACCGGTTCGCGCATGGACGACGTGATCTTTGAAGAATTCAAAGGCACCGGCAACAGCGAAATCCATCTCGATCGTCGCTTGAGCGACAAGCGCTTGTTTCCGGCGATCGACCTGCAACGTTCCGGCACGCGCAAGGAAGAGCTGCTTCTTCCGAAAGACGACCTCAGCCGCATTTGGGTGATGCGTCGCGTGCTGAATCCGCTCTCGCCCACTGAGCAGATGGAAGTCGTGCTCGAACGAATCGAAAAGACCAAGAGCAACGCAGAGTTCCTCGCCTCGATGCAAACCTAATGGCACAACAGAATCGAGGCCAATCAATGAAAACCGTGGGCGACGAGAATCGTCGCTCGGTTTGGGAACGGTTCACACGTTTGCAGCGAAGATCCCAACTCTTACTCGGCAAGCCAGTTAGTCCCAGGGGAGTTTTTCGTTTCAAAAGTTTCGAGGAATTCGATGAATGGAAGAACCGATACCAGTTCCAAGAACTCCCGAAGAAGACGACATCGTAAAAATATGTAAGGCGCTCAACGATGAAGGTGCGCTTTATCTCATTGTCGGCGGTGTCGCTATTAACCACCACGGGTTCCTTAGAGCTACCGAAGATATCGATCTTCTGCTCGAGAATTCGAAGGACAACCAAGCCAGAGTACTTCGCGCGCTCGAGATACTTCCCGATAAGGCCGTTCTCCAAGTCCTCCCGAACGATTTAGACGAATACACTGTCGTGCGAGTCGCCGACGAAGTGGTTGTCGACTTGATGCTCTCAACATGCGGAATCAGGTATTACGAGGCAGCGAAACAAATAGAATTCCGGGATATCAAAGGAGTGCTGATTCCGTTCGCGTCGGCGGAACTTCTATTGCGAATGAAGCAAACCTATCGCGACAAAGACATCGCCGATCGCGCGTTCCTTCGTGACAAAATAGCTGGCATCGGCCGCTCCTCCTAATGCATGCGCGTCGCAATTCTTTCACCGGAAGCAGTTCCCTTCGCCAAAGTCGGCGGCCTTGCTGATGTTTCCGGCGCGCTCACCAAAGCGCTGCACGCCGCAGATATTGATTCGTTCTTAATCCTACCGTTTTACGATCAGATCGATCAGTCACTCGTCAGCGGAGTCGTTTTTGAAGATCTGGAAGTTCAGTGGCGTGGAAAGCAAACACGCATTCGCGTCCTGAAGAGCGATACGCTAAATGCGCCCACGTATTTGATCGATGCGCCTTATTATTTCGCGCGCGGCAAGATCTATGGCGACAACGATGATTTCGAACGCTTCGCTTTTTTCTGTCGAGCCGCCGTCGCGCTCATGCACCGGCTGGACGAGGCGCCCGACGTCGTGCATTTGAACGACTGGCAGTGCGGATTTGCGGCAGTGGAGCTTCGCGCCCGACGACGCCACGAGAAGTTCTTTCGACAAACGAAGACTCTCTGCTCTATCCACAACATGGCCTATCAGGGATTGTTCGATCCCGACAATCTTTGGTGGATGGATTTTGCGTCTTACACAGACGATTTCATGGTGCGCGGCGCGGCCTCTGCGTTAAAAGCGGGCCTGCTCGCTTCGGACGCGCTGTCGACGGTGAGCCCGCGCTACGCGCAGGAAATTCAAACTCCCGAACAGGGATACGGCCTGGATTGGCTGACGCGAGCCCGCCGCGATCGGCTCGTGGGAATCACCAACGGCGTCGACTACGAGGTTTGGAATCCCGAGACTGATCCGAATATCGCAGCGAATTATTCGGCTGAAGATCTAACCGGCAAGCGCGAATGCAAAATCGATCTACTGCGGCGCTTCGGTTTGCCCGCAGAACCCGAGCGCCCGATCATCGCGATCATTTCGCGGCTCGTCGCGCAGAAAGGCTACGATCTGATTCGCGAAGCTGCGCGCGGGATTCTCGATACAGGCGCATTCTTCATCGCGCTCGGCGCAGGCGCGCAGGAGTACGAAGCTTTTCTCCAAAGCTGGCATGACGCAGCGCCGCGTCGCGTCGGCATATACAAAGGTTTCGCGGGCGAGCCGCTCGCACATCAGATCGAAGCCGGCGCGGATATTTTTCTGATGCCGTCGCAATATGAGCCCTGCGGCTTGAACCAAATGTACAGCATGCGTTACGGCACAATTCCGGTCGTGCGCGCCACGGGGGGACTGGACGACACGGTGCAAAATTTCGAGGTGAAAACGGGTTCCGGAAACGGATTCAAGTTCGGCCGGTATGCAGCCACGGCCCTGCTTGAAAAAATCCGAGAAGGGCTTTACTTTTATAACCAGCCGGAAACGTGGAAACAGATTCAGCTCAACGGCATGACGATAGATAATTCGTGGTCAGCCGCGGCGCAAAAATACATCAAGCTTTACGAACACATCCCCGGCCCACTTTAATTCGCAGTCATCGAACTGAAGCGAATCAACAGTAGAACACAAGGAGTTATTCATGAGTGACAACGTTACCGAAGTTAGCGACAGCAGTTTTGAGAATGATGTACTGAAATCCGATCAACCGGTGCTGGTTGATTTTTGGGCCTCGTGGTGCGCGCCGTGCCGCATGCTCGCGCCCACCGTCGAAGCCGTCGCCGACAAATACGCCGGCAATGCCCGCGTGGTGAAGCTAAACGTGGATGATAATCCGTCGGTGTCGCAGCGATTCGGCATCAAAGGCATCCCCACGCTGATTCTTTTCAAGAACGGCCGCGAGGAAGAACGCGTCGTCGGCGCCACGTCGGAAGCCGCCATTTCCCGCATGATCGAAAAGCACATTAGCGCAGCCACCGCTGCCTAAGTTGAAGTATTTCACGGGCGCGGTTTCGTTCATGCTGTAACGCAGCCGCGCCAGTTTTGTGCCTACTTTCTGCTCATCTTGAATTTGGAATCTCGAATTTGTTGTCAGGAGCTTTGCCAGGGCTCTGATCTCTGACCTCTAATCTCTAGGCCTCTTCGTTATGGTTATCGCTGTCATCGGCGCCCAATGGGGCGATGAAGGTAAGGGCAAGATTGTCGATCTGCTCGCGGAGCGCTTCGACATCGTCGTCCGTTATCAAGGCGGCCATAACGCCGGGCACTCGGTCCAAATCGGTAACCAATCTTTTGTCCTTCACCTGTTACCTTCCGGCATCGTGCACGAAGGAAAGACATGCGTGCTCGGAAACGGGATGGTGATCGATCCAAAAGCTTTCTTTGAAGAAGCCGATCGGCTAATGGGCCAAGGCATTAGCATCACGCCGGAGAGAGTGAAAGTCAGCTCGCGCGCGCACCTAATTCTGCCGTACCATCGGGCGCTCGATCACACGAGCGAAGAGCGGCTCGGTAATGAAAAGGTCGGGACGACGTTGCGTGGAATCGGACCGGCCTATGAAGACAAGGCTGGGCGCCGCGGGATTCGCGTCGCCGACGCGCTCGTGCCTGACGTGCTTCGTTCACGCATCGAGCGCAATCTCGAAGATGCGAATCGGATCATAGTCGCGTACGGGGGCGAACCACTCGACGCCGACACGATCATCATGGAGACTGCGTTCCTGGTCGAGCGTCTCGCGCCGTTTATCACCGATACGAGTCATTTTCTTAATCAAGCTGCGGCGAGCGGCAAAACGATCTTGCTCGAAGGTGCGCAGGCGACGTTGCTCGATGTCGATCATGGTACTTACCCGTTCGTCACTTCATCGAGCACCGTCGTGGGCGGCGCCCTGGTGGGCACCGGTCTGGCGCCGAAACGTCTAAATGGCGTGCTCGGAATCGTTCGGACCTACACCACTCGCGTCGGCGAAGGGCCGTTCCCAACAGAGATGCTCGAAAGCGAAAGTGAGCTCGGACAGTTGATCCGTGAACGCGGTCGCGAGTATGGCGCGTCCACCGGACGACCACGCCGTTGCGGCTGGTTCGATGCTTTTGCTACACGTTACGCCGCTGAGATCAACGGCTTTACTTCGGTGGCGTTGACGAAGCTCGACGTCCTCGACGCACTCGATGAGATCAAGGTGTGCGTTGGGTACAACCTGAACGGAAAGAAATGCGAGTCTTTGCCGGCCGTCTCTCAGGATCTTCGGCGAGTCGAGCCGATTTATGAGACGTTACCCGGATGGAAATCTGAAACTCTGGGCATCACAGATCTTCGTGAACTGCCGCCCAAGGCCCGCGAGTACATTAACTTCCTGTCGAACCAGATCGGCGTTGAAATTGGATTAGTTTCAACCGGCCCTGAAAGATCACAAACGATCATTGTAAGAGAGTCGGCGGTGGCGGGATGGATTCGCGGTTAGTTTCAGGTTCCAAGTTTCAGGTTTCAAATCACTAACTTGAAACTTGAAAACTTAAACCTTAAACTCAGGCATTCGTGGGCCGATAGCTCAGTCGGTAGAGCAACTGGCTTTTAACCAGTGGGTCGCAGGTTCGAGTCCTGCTCGGCTCACCACGATCTTCTAGCCCCCAAAACCATATACGGTTTGTGGAAAAGTGATTGGTTCGGGGGCTATCGTCGTTCCGACCTTGATTCTTTCCTGAACATCACCCTGGCAAGTACGTTGGATGCAAATTACCATCGCAGAGACCCGCTTGTTTGCGACGAAACATGTTGCGCCGTCGCTTGAGTCTAACTGTCAGTCATCCCAATCATGCGCGTCCTAGCCCTCGTACCATACCCTTACGATACTGCTCCGGGTCAGCGCTATCGGATTGAGCAGTGGGCTCCGCTACTCAAGCAGATGGGCATCCAAATTACTTTCGAACCATTCCGAAGTGACGTATTGCATTCTCTGCTGTCGCGCCCGGGAAACACGTCAAAGAAGGTTCTGCTAACTGCGCTTGAATCAGTCCGTCGCCTGAAGGTGCTCAGGGTGATCAATGATTACGATCTCGTCTATATCTATAAAGAGGTAGCGCTGGTTGGGCCGGCGCTCATCGAACATTGCATCGGCTCGAAGGATGTGCCCATGGTGTTCGATTTCGATGACGCCATCTATTTGCACTCGCCCTACGGCACCCCCGCCAATCGCTATTTTCGTTTATTGAAGTTTCCCGAGAAAACACGGCAGATTTGCGCGTTGGCGTCACACGTAATTGTAGGTAACGCTTATCTCGCCGAGTACGCTTCTCGCTTCAATCGCAAGGTTACGATCGTTCCGTCAACTATCGACACTGAGAAATATGAGGTAAACGGTTTGGGCGCTAAAGGAAATCGCCCGGTAATCGGCTGGAGTGGAAGTTACAGTACGCTGCCACACTTCGATATTGTCCGTCGTGCGCTGACCCGACTCGCCAAAAAAGAGAAATTTCGCATTCGCATGATCGGCACCACGACCGATTATGAAATCGACGGCGTTGACGTTGAGGCAATTCTCTGGCGAGCGGAAACCGAGGTCGCCGATTTAGCCTCGATAGACATTGGTATCATGCCCTTACCCGACGACGATTGGACCCGCGGGAAATGCGGTCAAAAGGCTTTACAATACATGGCGCTGGGCATTCCTACGGTCTGTTCTCCCGTCGGAGCCAATTCAACAATTATTCATGATGGAGAAAATGGATTGCTTGCTGAAACGGAGGATCAATGGATCGAGAAGCTGACTCGGTTGCTCCATTCGCAGCGATTACGCGAACGTCTCGGCCAAGCTGGACGGGCGACTGTTGAAGCTGGATATTCTTTATCGCTCCACGCTCCCAGGGTCTGCCAAGTCTTTGAATCTGCAGTCAAGCAACACAGGCAAATCCGCCGTGAATCGTGAACCATGAGCGACGGAGCGCTTCCGGAAAACACCTTGGATGAAGCCAAAAATCTCCGGCTATGCCGGCTGATGTGCGGAAGGCCTTTGGCCTTCCGGCAAGACTGTCTTCTCAATTTTGGGCTACGCCCAATTTGTTGGGGCGAAGCCCCAGATTCATTGTGGGCCTGATGTGCGGAAGCGCGCAGCGCTTCCGCACATCAGGCGGCAGAGCCGCTGGCGTGAACCACTTTTTAGGCAAAGCCACAAAACACCTTTGTTGGAACAACCACCCAAAGATTGTCACTGTAGAAGAGCGCAGAGTTGACCAATAATCGAGCCGGCACGCATCGTGAACACTCTGGCGTCGAACTCTTAGCGCCAAACGAAGTGTTAATCCAACCTACCCAGGGCTGGGCCTCGCTGAATCTACGAGGGCTCTGGGAGTATCGCGAACTCCTGTACTTCCTTGCCTGGCGCGACGTTAAGATTCGTTACAAGCAGACGGCGCTGGGAATGGCTTGGGCGGTT
>DATLVM010000154.1:0-4374 GCA_035577445.1 Pyrinomonadaceae bacterium | reverse complement strand
CTCATTGCGCACCGACGGCGATGTCGAGGCCGCATTCAAGAGCGCGGCGAAGGTGGTCGAAGGGGCGTACTTTTATCCGTTCATTGCGCACGCGCCGATGGAGCCGCAAAACTGCACGGCGCATTTCAAAGAAGGCAAGATCGAGATTTGGGCGCCGACGCAAACGCCCGCGGGCGCTTTGAACCTGGTGGCGCGCACGCTGAGTATCGCGCCCGGTGATATCAAGATTCATCTGCTGCGCACCGGCGGCGGATTCGGCAGACGTTTGAGTAACGACTATGTCGTCGAGGCCGCGGCAATCGCCAAGCAGATTGGCGTGCCGGTCAAGCTTCTGTGGACGCGCGAAGACGACATGACGCACGACTTCTATCGTCCGGCAGGCTTCCACTTTTTGAAGGGCGGAGTCGATGCGAGCGGCAAACTGATCGCTTGGCGCAATCACTTCGTGAGCTTTGGCTCAGGTGATCGATTCGCGTCGAGCGCGGGAATTGGCGCGAACGAATTCCCTGCTCGCTTCGTCCCGAACTTCGCCATGGACGTTTCCGTGATGGCGTCGGGCGTGCCAACCGGCGCGTTGCGCGCGCCCGGCAGCAACGGCATCGCGTTTGTCATGCAGTCGTTCATTGACGAACTCGCGCAAGCCGCCGGAAAAGATCCAGTTGAGTTTCGCTATTCGATTCTCGATGCCGCGGCGATTCCTTTGCCTTCACCCTCACCCGGTCAGGCGCCGCCGCCGACTGGAGGATTGGGCGCACCGTTCAACGCCAAACGAATGCGCGGCGTGCTGGAACTCGTCGCCGCGAAATCGAATTGGGGCAAACGCAACCTGCCGAAAGGCACGGGAGAGGGCGTCGCTTTTCATTTCAGTCACGCGGGCTACTTCGCCGAAGTCGCCGAAGTCAGCGTCGATGCCGCCAACAAAGTTAAGGTCAACAAAGTTTGGGTCGCCGCCGATATCGGCAGCCAGGTCGTCAATCCGCTGAACGCACTGAATCAGGTGCAGGGCTCGGTCATCGAAGGCATGAGCCATGTGATGGGTTACGAAATCAATATTAAGAACGGCCGCGCTGTCGAGCAGAATTTTGATACGTATACGCCGGTACGAATCTCAGAAGCGCCGGCCCAGGTTGAAGTTCATTTTCTTAAGACGGAATTTCCACCCACGGGTTTAGGTGAGCCAGCGCTGCCGCCAGTGCTTCCGGCGATCTGCAACGCGGTCTTTGCGATCACCGGAAAGCGAATTCGTTCGCTGCCGCTGTCGAAGCAAGGATTTAGCTGGGCGTAGATTGCAAGCCGCAGCGGTTTTTGCGATAAAGGACTTGGGAGCATGAAATGAGCCAGACACTCGAAGCGGTTTTCAAAGACGGAAGTTTCAAGCCTTTGGAAAATGGTTCTCTGCCATTTTCAGAGGGTCAACGGGTGAGACTCACGGTTGAGACCTCCCCGAAGGAATCTGAAGATTTGGTTGAGCTTGCAGCGCATGTTTTTGACGGTCTGGCTGCCGACGAGATTGATGAAGTGGAGCGTATCGCCTTGGATCGCAGTGAGTTCTTCCCGAACCCATCAATCCCATGAATGCACTTTCGGCCATCCTTGATACCGACATATTGTCATTACTAATGCGGGGAAACGTCGCGGTGGCAGCGAAGGCGAGTTCGTATTTGTCTGAACACCATCACTTCACCAGATCAATTATTACTCAATATGAAATCCTGCGAGGTCTGAACGCCAGAACAGCCGCGCGGCAAGCCTTGAACTTCGATGATTTACGCGGTGCTGGCACTCTCTGACGACGTGATTCGCCGGGCGGCTGAAGTTTATGGCGATTTGTACAGACGCGGCGAATTGATTGGTGACGCTGATATCTTGATCGCTGCTTCAGCGTTAGTAAACGGTTTTGGGATCGTTACAAACAATGAGGGACACTTTCGTCGTATAGACGGACTTCGTGTTGAGAACTGGACTCGATAACAGCCTGGTGGCGATCCAAATATTGAAGTGCAGCGACCCAATACGCGAAGGGGTCCATGCTAACGACAACTTTTAGAGGCAACCGAATTTCGGATGCTCCCGTTGTCTAAGCAAGGATTTAGCTGGGCGTAATCATAGAACTTGGGAGGAACATGGCCGCACAAGCTGAAGCAATCAACTTACGAACGGACGCGAAACAACGCGAACGGATCTTTTACACCGGCATGGCCGTCGCGATCCTGATTACGGTCTTCGCCGGGTTCTCGCGCACGTGGTTTCTGCGACCTTACTTTCCCCAGCCGCAACGACTCATCCCGCTCCTGGTTCTCCATGGACTTCTTTTCTCTTCATGGATTGCGCTGTTTATCACCCAGACATCGTTAATCGCGGCGAGGCGCACGCGCACTCATATGCGGCTGGGAATTGCCGGCGGCGTGCTCGCAAGTTTGATGATCATAGTTGGCACCGTCACGGCGATTGTGCGCGCGAAAGGACCGTCGCCGATTCCGGGAATCAATCCGCTTTCATTTCTCACCATCCCGCTGGGTGACATGTTGGTGTTTGCGATATTAATTGGCGCGGCATTCTATTTTCGCAAGCGCGTAGACATCCATAAACGACTGATGCTAATCGCGACGATCGCTCTCCTGCCGGCGGCGGTCGCGCGTCTGCCGATCGGTTTCATCGAAACCGGTGGGCCGTTCATCTTCTTCGGCTTGAGCGATCTCTTTCTCATCCCTTTGTTGATTTTTGATTTTGTTACGCGCGGCCGTCCGCACCGCGCCACGGTCTTAGGCGCTGCGTTGTTGGTGATTTCGCATCCACTACGCATGGTCATAGGCATGACGCATGCTTGGCTGGCGTTCGCGACGTGGATAACGCAGTGGACTTGATCGCGCAGCATTGCTTCACACTTTTGAAGCCACAGCCTGATTGACCTCGCGCAATCGCCGTTCGAGAAACCTTCGCTCGCTTTCGTTAGTGACGAGCGCCAGCGCGCGTTCGTAATTCTTAGCCGCCGCGTCATAAGCGCCTGTTCGCCGCAGGATGTCAGCGCGCGCAGCGTGCAGCAGATAATAATCGTCAAGCTCTCCTGACCCGACAATCTCATCGATCAAAGAGAGCCCGCGCTGTTCTCCTTCGGCCATCGCCACTGCCACCGCGCGATTGAGCGAGACGATCGGCGACGGCAGAAGCAACCCAAGTCGATCGTAGAAGGAAACAATTTGACGCCAATCGGTGTCTGCTGCTCGCACCGCGCGACAATGTTCGGCTGCGATCGCGCCCTGCACAGTAAATGATCCGGCATCGGGGGCGATCAGCGCTTGCCTAACGAGCGGCAGGGCTTCGGCAATCTGATCCTGATTCCAGAGACTGCGATCCTGTTCTTCAAGCACAACTAAATCACCCGACGAATCGACGCGCGCGTCGCGTCGCGAATCGTGCAGAAGCATCAGCGCCAGCAAGCCGGTGACTTCCGCCGGAGGATATGGCGCCATCAACATGCGCACGAATCGCGCGAGACGAATCGCTTCCGCGCACAAGTCACTTCTCATTAACTGCTCGCCCTGGGTCGACGCGTAACCTTCGTTGAAGACCAGATAAATTACCGTCAGAACGGCATGCACTCGCTCGGGGATTTCTGAAGCCTCAGGCACTTCATAGGGAATCTTCGCCTCGCGAATCTTCTTCTTCGCGCGCACCAGGCGCTGGGCCATCGTCGGCGCCGGGACGAGGAAAGCCCGCGCGATCTCTTCTGTTTGCAGCCCGCACAACGTGCGCAACGTCAAAGCCACCTGGGCTTCAGGCGCCAGAGCGGGGTGACAACACGTGAAGATTAGTCGCAGCCGGTCATCGGGAATTTGATGGGAAAATGGATCCGGTTGCTCAGTTGTCGAATCAACTTCGAGCGCGTACGATTCGATTTTTTCTTGAAATCGAGTTTGGCGACGCAGCCGATCGATGGCTTTGTGCTTCGCGGTTTGGATGATCCAGGCCGCGGGCGATTCAGGCACTCCGTCGTTTGGCCATTGAGTTGTCGCGGCAGCGAAGGCTTCCTGCGCGGCCTCTTCAGCGACGTCGAAATCGCCAAACGATCGGATTAGCGTGGCGACGATGCGGCCCCAATCCGATTGATAAGTCGCTTCAACTGTCGCATTTGCCGTGGAAATCATCATTTGTGACAGGGTCGAAGCGGAATCATAAGAACTTTGTTCCATGGTGTCGATTTCGGACGTCGCCGTTCGACCAGGATGTGGAGGGTTACAGAACCGCGTCTATGAAGCAGGCGTCGGAGTCAAGCGAAAAATGAGTAGGCTGCGCGCTGGTTGCCAGGGCCGTGCGGTCGCAGGCAACAAGGTACGCGATCTCAAGTTTGGTTGGCTCACAATCTGAATTAGCATT
>DATLVM010000153.1:0-5774 GCA_035577445.1 Pyrinomonadaceae bacterium | reverse complement strand
TTCATCGCGTTGTGTGATTTCCAGATCTTATAAACTAACAATCCGACCAGCAGTGCGATCAGCAACGCGGGAAGTCCGAAGGTCCAGAGCGAGGACGAATCGTCGGCCCCTGATTGCAGCATTGCGGCCTGGGAATTGACGGATGCACCCAGCAGCAAAAGCACGCTGGCGGAAAAAGCACGAACGCGGGGCGTGCGAAGCGGGCGAAAAATTGAATCGCTAATTGGCATGACTTTCACCATTCATTGAAAGCGATGCACGGCGTGAAGTGCAGTGATCGTTTTTTGAGTTGAGAGCAGTGCCCCTTGAGGTCGAGGCGACGGGATCGGTCTATTCAGCGTCTGTGAATTTATAACCGATGCCCCAGACGGTAAGCACCAGTTGCGGTTTCTCCGGGTTCTCTTCGATCTTGGCACGCAGGCGATTGATGTGAGAATCAATCGTGCGATCGTACCCTTCGTAAGAGTAGTCCCAGATTTTTTCGAGCAAGTATTTCCGCGGGAACACTCGACCCGGATTTGCCGCGAACAGTCGCAGCAGGTCGAATTCCTTTGGCGTGAGATCGACATGACGATCGGCGATCGTCACTTCCCGGCGAACCGGATCGACCCGCAGATTGCCATGAACGATCGGCGTTTCATCCAGCCCGTCGCCGGCCGCCGCGGTGGCCCGCGCGCGTCGCAGCACCGACTTAATGCGGGCTTCGACTTCGCGAAGGCTGAACGGCTTGGTGATGTAATCGTCCGCGCCCATCTCGAGACCGAGCACTTTATCGACTACATCATCTTTGGCGGTGAGCATCACGATCGGCATCTGCGGATTCTTTAATCGCAACTCCTTGCAAACGGCGAGACCATCCATCTTCGGCAACATCAAATCCAGCACCACCACGTCCGGCCGCGCTTTGACTGCGGCTTCGACGCCCGCGACGCCGTCAGCGGCGGTCGTCACGGTGTACCCGGATCGAGAGAAGTACTCTTGAATCGCGGTTGAGATGTTGTCGTCGTCTTCAATCACCAGCAGAGAGGTTGCCGGTGCTGTTGCAGCAGCGGTCGCCGTGGCTTCAACTGAATGAGGCAAGGCATTCCCGTTTTGTTTGTCGAGCATTTCCTGTTGTCCCTCTTATTGGGCGAGAAGGCGTTTGGGGGATGCGCGCACCGCGCTGATTGGTGCGCTCGTTTAGGAATATAGCAGGAGATTCCAAAATAACTCAAGCGCAAAGTTCGCAGCGGTGACGGATTTTGTCACCCAGAGGAGATTGCATGCCGCAAAGTCGCGTTAGGCACCGCCGCTATGAACCTTCCTGATTCACGCAGGAAGAAACGGAGCCTGAGTTTCATCGTTGAGTAGAATGGCTCCTAATTGAATCCTGCGGAAGGTACAAGGTGTTGGATTAGATTGGCGACTTATGATATTAACCCCGCGCTTCGTGGCGACCTCTAACCGCTTCGTCGCCAAAAAGGAGACGCGCTTTCAGTCGCAATTTAACTTGAACGAATGGCTCCCTCAATAAACTGTTCCTTTTGTAATAACGAGGTTCCGCCACCGTCGCAGGTTTGTCCGCACTGCGGTCGACCTGGCAATTTCTGGAACGTAATCGCGGCAGACGAGCCAGAGGAGCGCGCGCGGTTGGATCGCCGCTACCAAGTGGCGCGTAAGGATGCAGTCGCTCGCAAGGCAGACGCTGTTCTTCTTGATTTTGAAAAAGCGCTCTCGATGTCTAAAGCGGTAATATCACGTTCTGAAAGCGAGATTCAGCGGCTGGCTCAGAGCGCCAGACAACTCTACAGCACCTACTACAAACTGAGAGATGCCGAAGTGCGGCTTCCAGACGGAAACGAATGGGATATCCTGCGCGAACTCGCCGAGACTGTACTCTTCCCAGACTACAAACAACAGATAAGATTTGGGGCGCTTTCATTGGACCGTGGCGGCCTGCAGAACTATGGTGAATGTGCAATCGTGCTGCGTGACGGAATGATCTCTCATCGGGCATCGGTGTTTGAGGAGAATTCAGCACTCTTTGTGGAGCGTCACGGAGTCAAAATATCGAAAAAGCCGAAGCTGCCTAAAGGTTATCGAGCTACTTGGGCCGAGCGGGCGAAGCTTGGAGTAGCCAAACTTTATAGCCAGATTGACTCGACAACGATACCTGATAAATACTCGCGAATACTCCTCAGCGGAGGAGCGACTTCAGAAGACGACGACTTCATTGAGGTGCATATTTTTGGGCCGATCACGGTTCTGACAATGGAGCAGGTTATTGTAATGGCGTCGAAAACCTCCAAACGCGCAACCATCATTCGAGCCATCAAATCTAAACTCGCGAAGCATAACGTTCAGGTGAATTGATGAATGCGGTGATTTCAGGAACTGCCGGAAGGGCGCTCTTGATAGACGGAAACTCGCTAAAGTCTTTCGACGTTAACGATCCGTCCAACGTGATGATCCGGCAACAATCAGATTTACCGTTCCTGTTCGGTGAAGGAAGAGATCTCCGCATAATCGAGAACTCGGACATCGAGTCGATTGCTGGGGAACTTAGAGCCGACGCCGATCTGAATCTCGCTCTCGATCTCACTCTGATCTCTCTCGACCCAGAACTCGAAACCGACATTCGGAAGGACGCATTAACAGACCTCGATGAGCTACTGGCTGACAACCAGTTGGTCGTGCGATTGGAAAACGTTCTCTATGCCCGTCCGATGCCTGAAGATGGCGACTTGATCGGGGCTTTGAAGCTTTGCGCCGACTCACGTTTAGCAGGTGCTCTCGGTTTGCTCCGACGATTTGAGGAGCATCAATCGGTAATCGCTCAGATTTGCGCGGCCTGGGACGTTGTTCCAACGAAGTTATTCGGGAGCCATGAACTCAAGGTCGAATACCAACACGCCGCCGTTAGAGAGGGACTCTTCCGCTCTCTAGTGGTATCGCTAGCAAGCGCATTCCAGCCGGGGATGGCTGACTCGCAGAATGAGGTTCAAGCCAAGCTCTCGACTTTCTTCGTGACTGCCGGCCTCAATTCCTCGCTGAAAGCGTGGCGCAATCATCGCCAGATTATGCAAGCGTGGTCGCGTTCATGTCGCGAAAGTTGTAGTCAAGTCTTTCGAACAAGTACCGAACCAGTTCTATCGCCGGCTATCAGCACAATACCGGCACATCCAGCAACAGCTCATAACGGAAGACTATCAAGAGTTTTTCTCAAGTTGAGCGACCTTGTCCTGCTTTTGATTTCCCTTGGCCTGACGATCATGTACCGCCACCCGCCGGCCCGGAATCCCTCTTTCGTAATCGATTATTTCTCGGACAGAATTAACGTCACGAATGCAGTCCTCGGGCTTCTCTTGATCATTTCGTGGCATTTCGCCTTTGAGGCTCAGGGCTTGTACTCTCCCCAAAGGCTGCGTCCTATCGGCTTGGAGCTAAAGGAAATCAGCCGGGCTGTTCTGGTTTCGTCGCTGACGCTGGTGCTTTTTGCTGTAGGCTTGGGCGGTTCGTCCGCGATCAATTGGCGCACGGTGGCGATGTTCGGATTAGTGGGCTTCGCTCTGATTGGTAGCATGCGCGTTGTTCTCCTCCTAACTCTGCGGCAACTGCACAAGCGGGGGTATGACACAAAGACTCTGTTGATTGTTGGTGGCGGCGCTCGTGGACAGCGCCTTGCCAGTCTACTCAACTTGCGGCAGGACCTTGGATACAGGGTGCTAGGTTATGTTGAGAGCGACCCGGCCTTCGCTGGTGCTGGAGCTTACGGCGCTCGCTGGATGGGAAGGGTCGAAGAACTACCCCGGATCTTGGCCACCGAAGCCATTGATGAAGTTGCGATTGCGCTACCGATCAAATCGCAATACCTGCAGATCGCGACAACGATCGGGGTGCTGGAAGATCAAGGAATCCGAATCCATTTGTTATCCGATCTTTTCCCCCGAACGGTGGGATCCCAGCCCAACGACTTAGGCGCAGTGTCCTTCGTTTTGCCCAGCGCACCGCTGTTTAGTTGGCGCACGATGGTGAAACGCATTTTCGATCTTGTGGTCGCAACGTTTCTGCTCTTGATTTCCGCTCCGGTCCTGGTCGTCGTCGCGATTGCGATCAAAATTGACTCGCGAGGTCGGATCTTTTTTGTGCAGGAACGAGTAGGCCTCAACCGGCGACGTTTTCGGATGCTTAAGTTTCGGACGATGGCCGAAGCGCGCATGAGTGAGATCGAACATATGCGCGTAAGGATCGGCCCGATCTTCAAGATTCGCAATGATCCCCGGCTGACTAGAATTGGCCGCTGGTTAAGAAAGACCAGGATTGACGGGCTGCCGCAACTCATCAACGTGCTGCTGGGCGACATGAGCATCGTTGGGCCGCGACCGCTGTCGGTCCGCGACGTGTTGCGCATGGAAGAAGCGTGGCAGCAGAGACGATTCAGTGTTAAGCCGGGTCTAACCTCCCTGTGGCAACTTTCAGGTCGCAGCAATCTCTCGTTTGAACAGTGGATGGAGCTCGATCTTGAATACATAGATAAGTGGTCCAATCTCTCGTTTGAACAGTGGATGGAGCACGATCTTGAATACATAGATAAGTGGTCGTTGGAACTCGACGCGCGAATTCTGTTCCGAACGGTCAATCTTTGGCGAACTTCTTGACGAATCGCATCGACGATTCACTCTCAAAGCACCTCCGAAGCAGAGTTGATCATTGGGTTTTGACCAGGAAGTAGGAAGCCTGCTTCTTGTTGCGAACCAACGGGCGTTCATCCGTTTCGTGCGTGAACTGGCTGACTACCCTTGATGATTTAGCGGGGTGTCTGTTACCGCTCCAGTCGCTCGCGTTCTTTGTCGGTCCAATCGCACAGCGTCTTCTTGTCCTGTTCGGATAATTTCGCGGTCGGGTGCATCGGCAGATACGACGACAGAGGCATCACGCCGTCCTGGATCTCGTCGCAAATCTGCCGCAGCTTGCGGTCCTGGCGGTCTTTCGGCAGCTTGCCCCATTCGGACAGGTTCATGTCGTGCCGTCCTTCGTTCACGTGATCGGCGAGCCACCACGACACCGGCGCGACCTTCGTGTACCACGGCCAAACCGTCTTGTTTGAATGACAGTCGCGGCAGGAGCGATCGAGGATCGATGCGACCTCCGGAGTCATCTGCAACTGGGCGTTGATGGTTTGTGATTCATCCACGGGTGGGTTCGTGAGCGCCGGACGAACGAACTGAATGCCGATCAGGATCACCACCAGCAGGATCGCCGTAATTTTCAGAACTCTTTTCATCGGCTATTCGGAGACTGGCGTTTCCAGCAATCGCTTGATTCGTGCCCGCACGATCGGATTCGTTTCGTCTTCGACAATCTGTTTTAGAATCGGCTCTGAAAAGCGACCGTACTTTTGAATCGCCAGCCGCGCCCGCTCGCGAACTCTTGCTGACGGAGCATTGAGCAATTGCGCTTGCCGCTTAACCGACTTTTCCATTTCCGGGGTGATTAGCTCGGTGCGTCCGACCAGCACGCGCACCAGATCCATCGGTTGCGGATCGATGGTTATCGGCAAAACGCGATCCGTAATCGCGCGCGGCAGGATATAGAAAACTCGCGCGCCTTCCTCAAACCAACTGTTGCGCCAGGTCTTAATCATCGCGTCAGCCTCTTTGTCATATAAGCCAGACGCCACCAGCGCCTGTTTCAAGTCGCGCAGGACGGCGTCGAGATTCTGATTCACCTCCGGCCGTTCGCTGATCGTCTGTCCCGAGAGATTTTCAATCAATCGATATCCGATTTTGCCATCT
>DATLVM010000152.1:0-7719 GCA_035577445.1 Pyrinomonadaceae bacterium | reverse complement strand
CGCGTACCTTGTTGCCTGCGACCGCACGGCCCTGGCAACCAGCGCGCAGCCTACTCATTTTTCGCTTGACTCCGACGCCTGCTTCATAGACGCGGTTCTGACACATTCGGGGATTAAACCTAGTCCTCGTCCTCTTTCTTCTTAGGCTTTTCGTCGGTAAACAAGATGCTCGCGATCAGAACTAATCCAGCCAAAGCCGCGAGCAGAAAGAAGATCGCCGGCAGACCCGGATAACCCATTATTTTGAAAGACGTTTCGACGCGCATCATCAAAGCGGCGCCGACAATCAACGAGGCCAGCACCAACCCCAGCGTGATGCGGTTCGCGACCTTCTGAAGCCCTTCGAGCACCACCTTCTCGTCGATGGCATCGACGCCAATCTTCAGTTCGTTATTGCCAATCACATCGAGGATTCGACTGACGCGGTTTGGCAAACGTTCAGCGAATTCCTTGACCTCGACCACCCGCGCCAGGATCGATCCGGGCTCGACGCTCTGCATCACCTGACGAGTCAGTATGTTCGCCGCCTCATCACGAATGATTGCGTTGGGATCGAACATTGGATCGAGCACGTACACCACTCGATCGAGATTCATCATCGCTTTGGCAATCATCGTGAATTCTGTCGGCAACCGAAACCAACAATCCGCGGCGATGCGCTGAATCTCGAGCACAATCCTTCCGGCGTTCAGGTGCTCGAGATTTGCATCGGCATTGCGCGCGACTAGCTTTATCACGCGCCGCTCGTAATCGCGCTTATCAAAGTTGGGCTTCGCCTCGCCCATCTTGATGGCGACCTGAGCCGCATCATCGCCGCGTCCTTCGCTGATTGCGAGCAACATTCGCAGCAGATGATCGCGGAAGTTTCCGCCGATGTGCGCAACCATTCCCAGGTCGATAAGCGCTGCCTTGTTGTCCTCAGTCAGAAAGACATTTCCCGGATGCGGGTCGGCATGAAAGAAGCCGTCAACGAGAATCTGTTTGAGATACGCGCGAAAGATTTCTTCGGCCAGTGCCTGCGTGTCGAAGTCCATCAGCCGCAGCGGACTGACATCGGTAATCTTTTTCCCTTCGATGTAGTCCATCGTCAGCACGCGCGAGGTCGTGTAATCATCGATGGGCTCAGGAATCACGATGTGTTCGAATTCAACCAGCGCCCGCCGCAATCGCTGCAAGTTACCGGCTTCACGCTTGAAATCGAGTTCATGCAACAGGCTACGACGAAGATCGGCGAGCATGTTCGTGAATTCATAACGCCTGCCGACCTCTGTGTGACTGTCGATGAACTCCGCAATTTGTTCGAGCGCTTCCAGATCTTCGACGATGATTTCGCGCACGCCGGGCCGTTGAACTTTGACGACTACCGCGCGGCCATCCCGCATCATCGCGCGATGAACCTGAGCGAGTGACGCCGCCGCGGTCGGCTGAGTTTCGAAATCAAGAAAAAGTTTTGAGAGGCGCCCGCCAAGCTCCGAAGATACGATGCGCTCGACTTCTGTGTAAGGAAACGGCTCAATTCTGTCCTGCAAACGCGCCAGGGCGTCGAGGTAAGGCTGCGGCAGCAGATCGCCGCGCGTGGAAAGAAGCTGCCCGAGTTTGATGAACGTCGGCCCGAGCTTTTCCAGATCGTCAGCAAGTTCATCCGCTTTTGGTTGAGCTGTCAGAGCGGCTGACGTCGGCTTGCCATGCAGCAGACTGGTGCTCGCATGTTCGACGAGATCGGAGCGGCCATACTTCACGAGTAGCGCCACAACATCTTTGTAGCGTTTAAGCCTTTCTGGTTTCAGTGAAAGTGCCATCTTAGTTTGCTAATAGTTTCTTGATTCGATTCTCCCTGAACCTTATGGTGATGATGCTCTCTCTTGCCTCTTCACCAGCAGTGCAATGCCGCTGATGATGAGTGCAAGCGACAAGATGAACGCCAGCCAAAACCATCCGGTTAACTGCGCGGAGATTAGTCCCGCTGTATCGTAGACTCTCGTCCTTTGATCGTTCATCAGGTACGCTGAGCCTGCGCCGGATATCAGTGAAATGACCCCCAACTCAGCTCGCTTAGCCTTCTGCCGTCGCACCAACCCAACTATCAGCACCGCCAACATCAGCAGCGGGACTATCCACAGCGCGGTATGATCGTGCCGCGCGAGATCGAGTCCGCTCAGCGTGTCTTTCGCGCCGCCGCAACTGACTTGCTCCCAGGGCAGGAAAAAACAAATGAGCACAATCAGCGCGGCGCTAATGTTGATTTTGCGCAGCATAAACGTTCCCTCTCCCTTTGGGAGAGGGTCAGGGGTGAGGGTCTTGGCCTAACTTTTGAATAATTCTCTTTTGTTCGCGAGGCACAGCCTTGCGACGAATAAGAATCTCGATCTCTTAAATTCACACTAAGCTTCGCTCCCTCACCCCAGCCCTCTCCCAAAGGGAGACGGTGTTCAGACAACTAACACAGCCGCGCCTTTGATCGCGTCATGCTTCAAAGCGATTAGCGCATCATTCGCGTCTTCGAGTGCAAACGTTTGCACGTATGTGCGCACGGGGATTTGCGCAGCCTCCTGCAAAAACTCTCGGCCATCTTCGCGTGTGTTGTTGGCAACGCTGCGAATAACGCGCTCGACGTAAACCAGCGAATAGTCAAACGACGGAATCGGACTCATGTGAATTCCACCGAGCACGAGCACGCCACCTCGATCCAACGCTTCGAGCGCGGGCGGCACCAACTCTCCAGCCGGAGCAAAAATGATCGACGCATCCAACTTCACCGGCGGATGCTCATTCGCATCACCCACCCATGACGCGCCGAGTTCAGTCGCCAGCGCCTGATGCCGCTCGCGATCTCGCGTGCAAACATAGACCTCGGCGCCGCGCGCTCGCGCGATTTGAATTACCACGTGGCCGGCTGCGCCGAATCCGTAAATGCCCAGGCGCGCGCCGGAATATGCCGCCTTATCAATTCCCGTGAGCCGCAGGCTTCGATACGCGATAATTCCCGCGCACAGCAAGGGCGCTGCCTGCGTATCATCAAATCCTGCCGGTAATGAATAAACAAATTCAGCCGGCGCGACGGTGAATTCCGCGTATCCGCCGTTCGCGGTCCAGCCGTTGAACTCCGCGCGTTCACAAAGATTCTCGCGACCTGCGCGACAGAAGCGACAGATGCCGCACGTCTTTCGTAGCCACGCTATGCCGACTCGATCGCCGCGCTTCAGCGTGCGAACTTCTGCGCTGATCTCTTCAATTTCGCCGACGATCTGATGGCCCGGAATTACTTGCGGCGATCGTGGTTTCAGATCACCTTCGACCACATGCAAATCGGTTCGGCAAACGCCGCAGGCTCGCACGCGCACCAACACTTCATCACCAGCGGGCGTCGGCTTTTCAGCGTCGAGATACTGCAACGGCCGCTCATCGATCGGCGCAGGCGAACGAAGAATACAGGCTTTCATCTGTCAACGAGTCTATGCCCGTCTTAGGACGTTCGCCAGTCCGCTTGCGCTAATGCGAAATGTCTTCGACCACCTGGCCCGTCGCCCGATCGTTACCCAATCGCGTGGCCACATCCGCTTGGGAAATTATCCCGAGCAAGTGGTCGCTCCCGTCGACGACCGGAATTCGTCGCACCTGATTCTCCTGCATCAGCTTCAAGGCCTGTCGCACGTCTTCGTTTTCCTTGCAGGTGATCAAGTCATTAGTCATCACTTCCTTGACCAGTGTCGTTTTCGGATCTCGCGCTTCGGCCACGACCTTAATCGCGAGATCGCGATCCGTCACGATGCCGGTAAGTCTTTTTCCGTCTTTGTCATCGACAATTGGGATAGGGCCCACGTCTTCCGACTTCATCAACTTCGCCGCCTTCATCACTGGATCCGACGGCAGAACATACTCGGGATTTGGCGTCATGATTTCTCTACAAAGCATTCGTAACTCCCTTCACGTTTGTACGCGCTGCCAATACTGAGTATTCGCTTCCGCGCATTCTGTTTTGAAATGTCGCCTTCACGTACACCTGCGCGTCTGCCGGCGTCCGATTTACGACTCAACACGCTCTTACTTACAGTCCGTTGTGTGCTGAATACTGACGGTGTGCAAACCGAATGCCTCTGGAGCGCGGACGAGAGGAATTTTTTATTTGTTTCTGGTAGCATCGCCAATCGTTTGGAATGATCATGAGCACGCCATCAACTAAGCAAACCACAGAAATAAAATCGACAGATGAGATTCGTTCAGAGTTCCCTGCTCTTGAGCGAGTCCACAACGGTCACCCGGTCGCATATTTCGACGCGCCGGGCGGGACACAAACGCCTCAGGTCGTAGTCGACGCGGTTGTCGATTATCTTCTCAATCACAACGCGAACACTCATTGGGAATATCCGAGCAGCCACGAGACCGATGCGATCATTGAATCGTCGCGACATGTGTTCGCCGATTTTTTAAACGCCGAGTCAAACGAAATCGCGTTCGGTCCGAATACGACTACGATGATCTATCACCTGTCGCGCGCGCTGGGACGCACGCTTGGCCCCGGCGATGAGGTAGTGATTACTGAACTCGAACACCACGCTAACGTAGCGCCGTGGCAGGCTTTGGTAATCGAGCGAGGTGTCACGCTGAAGGTCGCGCAGATGGACATCGAGAGTGGGCAGCTTGATTGGAGCGACTTCGAGCGATTGGTCACCAACAAGACGAAAGTCGTCGCCTTCGGAGCAGGATGTAACGCGCTCGGCACGGTAAATCGATTCCGGGACGCAGTTGATTTGGCGCATTCTGTGGGTGCGTTAGCACTCGTCGATGCGGTTCACTACGCGCCGTACTTTCTCTGCGACGTGAAAGAGATGAATTGCGATTTTCTGACCTGCTCGGCTTACAAGTTCTACGGTCCGCACATGAGTGTGTTCTACGGAAAGAAGGAACTGCTGGAATCGATTGACTTCCCCAAACTCGAACCCGCGCCAAACTATGCGCCTGAGCGCGCCGAGATGGGCACGCAGAATCATGAAGGGATCGCCGGCGCAGCCGCGGCCGTTGACTTCTACGCGTCGCTGGCTGTTCATAGCGCCGCCAGTGGCAAAAGTGTCAGTACTGCGAGCAGTAGCGAGCGGATCGATCAAGCCGCCACGCGACGTGAGGCGTTGATATCTGCGTTCGCAGGTTTGCGCGCGCATAGTGCGCCGCAGGTAGGTCTTCTGTGGGAAGAACTATCACGCATCAATGGCGTCAGGCTGTACGGGCCGCCGCCGCATGTCGAGCGCACGCCAACCGTTTCGTTTACGCTGAAAGATGTCGCGTCAACGGAAGTTGCTCGTAAGTTATCTGAAAAAGGTTTGTTTGTTTCGCATGGGGATTTCTATGCGCAGACAGTTGTCGATCGCTTAGGTTTGCAGCCGGAAGGTTTAGTGCGTGTCGGTTGCGCGTGCTACACCAGCGATGAAGAAGTTGATCGACTGATCGACCGCGTTCGCAAGTTAGCTCTGAACTCTTAGCTCTGCTCCGGCATGAAGCAATATCACGACATCCTTCGCTCGATCCTCGACCACGGCACTGAACACCAGGATCGTACTGGTGTCGGCACTATCTCGCACTTTGGTTTTCAAACGCGCTTTGATTTGCGTGAGGGCTTTCCCATCGTCACGACCAAACGAGTTCCCTTTCGCTGGATCGCCGAAGAGTTGTTCTGGTTTTTGTCGGGCGACACCAACGAAGCGAACCTGCGCGCGAGGGGCGTGGACATTTGGAAAGAGTGGGCCGATGAAGAGCACACAAGTCGTTTCGGACGTGAAGCCGGAGACCTGGGGCCCGTTTACGGCTACCTTTGGAGATCGTTTGGTGGAAACTATCCGGTGCGCGACGGCGTCGATCAGATCGCGAGATTAATAAACGAAATCGAAACGAATCCTAACTCTCGTAGATTGATTGTCAGCGGTTGGGATCCGCGCGAATGCGACAATGTCGATCTACCGCCGTGTCATACTTTGTTCCAGTTCAAGATCGAGAATATGAACGAGGCCTTCTCCAAAGGGCGAGGTCCTGACACGACATCAAAGCGTCCGGTTCTCCACTGCCAACTCTATCAGCGATCGGCGGACGCGTTCCTGGGGGTGCCTTTCAACATCAGCTCTTACGCGCTGCTGACGCACCTGGTCGCGCATGTCTGCGATCTTGAGGTTGGTGATTTCATCTACACGCTCGGCGATTATCACATCTATAAGAATCATCTTGAGCAGGTTGAAGAGCTACTCATACGCGAGCCCCTGGCATTACCAACGCTGGAGATCAATGATCCTGAGAGGAAGCTGCGCGGCCTGGAAGGGCTGTTGAATTTCAGCTATGAAGACCTGAGCCTGGTCGGCTATCAAGCGCACGCGAAAATCGCCGCACCCGTCGCCGTTTAGTCCAATCATTGACGTCAATTTGAACATGGCAATCATCGGCATCGTCGCAATCGATCGGAATCTCGCCATCGGCAAAGGCGGCAAGCTGCCCTGGCATTATTCTGCCGACATGAAGTTCTTCAAAGAGACCACGATTGGCAACGCAGTCGTGATGGGACGACGTACGTGGGAGACTCTCAAGGGTCCGCTGAAGGATCGCCAGAACATCGTGCTCACCGCGAACGGCAATGTCACAGACGCGGATAGCATCGTCGTCGTAAATGATGTTGATGCCGTGCTCAACCGTGCGAAGGAGCTTGACTGTCACCTGTTCGTAATCGGTGGTGCGAAAGTTTACAAAGCTTTCATGCCGCACGTTGAAAGGTGGGTTGTGACGCAGATTCCGCTCAACGTCGAAGGCGCTGACACTTTCATGCCAGCCAACTTCCTCGATGGTTTCGAGCTTTATGAAGTGCGCCAGTTAGATGAAGAACTGCGCGTCGAGTTCTACGAACGAAGAGCAACTTCGTGAGACTAGTCCCCTTCGCCCGTCGTATCCAACACATCATGACGTGTGATGATGCCGGTGATGCGGCCGAATTCCTCGATGAGCACTGCCGGGCTCGTCCGTAGTTTCCGCGAAACACTGTTGAAGTCGTCATCGACATCGACGACCGGAAAACTCTTGTCCATTAGTTTGCTCACCGGCGCTTCCAGCAAATCACGATCGGCAAAGACCTTCGACAGCAAATGATTATCGCGCAGCGATCCCAGTGATTTTCCGTCTTCCACCACGGGAATCTGCGACAAACCCATTTCGTTCATCTTCGCAAGAGCTGCAGCGACTGAATCGCCGGGCGCCATCGCGATCAGCGCGCGCGGTGCGTGCTTGCCTTTGGTTTCGCTGATTAAACCGGCGGTGATCTTATGCGGCTCGAGCAAACGCTTCTCTTTCATCCATTCGTCGGAATGGAATTTTGAAAGATAGTGCTCGCCGGTGTCGCAAACGATAAAGACGATCACCGCTGATTCGTCGAGGTCGCGCGCGATGCGCAGCGCGGCGGCGCAGTTCGTTCCAGTTGAGCCGCCACAGAAAATCCCTTCGACACGGCTCAGTTGTCGCGCAGTTTCAAACGAGTCGTGATCGGTGATGTTGATGACCTCGTCGACGTACTGCATGTGCGCGTTGCCGGGCAAAACTTCCTGACCGATGCCCTCGACCAGATAAGGCGTGGTCTCCGGAATCTCTCCTGTTTCTTTGTAAGTCTTGTAAATCGATCCGAATGGATCTGCGCCGATGATTTTGATGTTCTGATCTTTCTCTTTCAAAAACTTTCCCGTCCCTGAAATCGTTCCG
>DATLVM010000151.1:0-4735 GCA_035577445.1 Pyrinomonadaceae bacterium | reverse complement strand
AAAAATACAAAGAGTTCCTGATCGGGTTCTCGTTGGGTCCGGTTTCAATCGGAATCATTCTGTTCTATTCATCGCGCGGAAAAGGTGTCGCGCCGCTGCTCTTCTGGCTCGTCGTCGCGGCGACGCCGATCGTCATGGGAGCCAGCGTTTATTCGCTGCTCAGTAAAAAGCAATTGCTCCTCCGCTATTACCGGCTGGGCGAGGTCAGTCGGTTTGTCACGCCTATTCATGCACAATTGCAGTATGAAGCTCGGGGAGGTCGCTATCCGCACTCCTATTTTCGGCTTTGCGAGTTACGGCCCGGCTCGAACTGGCCGGATTCGCTCGGCCGCAAATTTGAAGTTGACATCCCCCCGAGATCGCAAGAACGCGCGGTCAAATCCAATTTCTGGAAGAATTTCTTTGCAGGATTCGACCCGGGCGAAACACCAAAGCTCTGGGCGAAGGTTTACATCGACCCTAACCACAGCGGGAGTGCTCTGATTCGAGTTGCCGATAGTATTTTCGTGACTAAGAGCAGATAGAGACTTTTTGATTTGTGATCTTGAGCCGAGTCCGGCGCGAGACGTCTGTCAAACGGTTCGGAGGAACCCTATGAGAAATCTGGCTGTGATTTTGTTCGTCGCGACTATTCTCTGCCTCTCGCTTGGCACAAGCGCGATGCAGGGCGAAAAGATCACCGCATCGAACTGGTCACATCACCCGAAGATCCTGCAAGTGCGCGCCCTCGTTAATTCGATTGACGCAGGTATCAAAAAAGGATCTTTCAAGGTCTCGAAGCGCGAGTTCGAATACTGCGAGTCCTACGAAGACACGATGCGGAAGATGGCCGTGGATTCCAAAGGCGTGGTGCGCAGATATGAGAACGAGGCCGGCTCAGACGATTCTATGCTGACGTGGCGACACTACTACGATCAGTTGGGTCATCTGCGATTCGTGTTCATCACCGGCGGTGCGGCGAACGGCGCGCAATTGGAACATCGAATCTATTTTGACGAGAGCGGCAAGCGCCTCTGGGAAGAGCATAAATACGTTAAGGGACCCGGCTACACCTGGCCCGAAGTGTGGCCCGAAGAGCAAAACGACGAGGCGCGGCCAATTCAAAAAACCGAACCAGCAAACGCGTTTGCCGCCAAGTCGCCATGCGAAGAGAAAATGCGGAAGCGGCATTAAGGGCGGAAGTAACATGTTCTTACCGATTCTTGACTTTGCTCCCGCTGCGCTTAGAATAACTTTTCGTCGTGGAGATGTGGCCGAGTGGCTGAAGGCGGCGGTTTGCTAAACCGTTAAGGGTCAAAAGCCCTTCACAGGTTCGAATCCTGTCATCTCCGCCAGAAAGGCAGAGGTCAGAAATCAGAGATCAGCGGTCAGAGATCAGCGGTCAGTAACGGCGGAAACGCGAACATACTGACATCCGACTTCTGACATCTGACCTCTGGTTTCTGACCTCTAGTTTTATGGTTCGCGTTCGCTTCGCTCCATCACCAACCGGCTATTTGCACATCGGCGCGGCGCGCTCGGCGCTGTTCAATTGGCTGTACGCGCGCAAAGTCGGCGGCAAATTCTTGCTCCGCATTGAAGACACGGACCTGCAGCGTTCGACCGATGAATCTACGCAGTCGATTATTGAAGGCTTGGAATGGCTGGGCTTGGATTACGACGAAGAGAAAGTCTTTCAATCAGATAACGCGGACAAGCATCGGGCGGCGGCCCGCAAATTAGTTGAAGAGGGTAAGGCTTACCGCGACTTCACACCGAAAGAGCAGCGCGCGGACGCGAACGTGAAAAAGGACATCGTCGACCGCGCGCGCGCGCACGCCGCCGAAGGAATCGATCATCGCAGCAATCCTTTTCGCGATTTGCCATTAGATGAATCCGATCGAAGAGCCAACGCCGGTGAGCCGTTTGCCATTCGCTTGAAAGTTGCACGCGAAGGCGCGTCACACTTCGCCGACATCGTCTATGGCGAACAGGATCGCGCGTATTCAGAAATTGAGGATCTCGTGTTGCTTCGTTCGGACGGCCATCCGCTGTACAACCTTTCGGTTGTGATTGACGATATCGAGATGGGTATCACGCATGTCATTCGCGGCCAGGATCACCTGACGAACACGCACAAACAGATTTTGATTTATCAGGCGTTGGGCGCGCCCGTGCCACAGTTCGCGCACTTGCCGCTGATTCTCGCGCCGAATAAAGCGAAGCTTTCAAAGCGCAAACATGGTGAAGTCGTTTCGCTGACGACTTATCGTGATCGAGGATTCATTCCGGCAGCTTTTCGAAATTTTCTGGCGCTGCTGGGCTGGTCGCCGCCGGAAGGCAAAGAAATTCTTTCGAAGGAAGAATTGATCGAAGCTTTCTCACTCGAGGGCATCGGCCGCGCTAATGCTGTTTTCAATTTTCACGAAAACGATCCGCGCCATTGGACCGACGACAAGGCTTTGTGGATGAACGCCGAGTACGTCCGCACGGTGCCGCTCGCTGAGTTGCTACCGATGGTGGAAGAAGAACTCCGCGCCGCGAAGCTTTGGCGTGAAGAATATGACGACGACGAGCGCGACTGGTATGCGAAGACTGTCGATCTTATTCGCCAGCGTTTCTTCACGCTCAAAGATTTTTCGTCGCAGGGGCGCGCGTACTTTTCCGAAGACTTCGATCTCGAAGAGGCGGCGGTTCGCAAGAACGTTTTGAAGGAGCCGAAGCTGCGAGAACTTCTTCCGCAGCTTGCAGACAAAGTGGATCAGGTGGAGCCTTTCACGGCAACAAATGTCGAAACCGCCCTGCGCGAGTTTGCCGAAAGTACGCAACAAAAAGCTGGCCTTTTCATCAATGCTTCGCGCACAATGCTGACCGGCCAGGCTGTGGGACCGTCGATGTTTGACGTGTTTGAGATAATAGGCCGCGAGCGTTCAGTCATGCGTTTGCGCAGCCAGCGTCCGTGGAATGAATTCGCTTGAGTGTCGGAAGCCCGACCGTAAGGGAGGGCCCGGTGGAATAGAGGCCCTCCCTTACGGTCGGGCTTCCGACACCGATTGAGATCTTTAAGGAGCAAATGATGAAGAGATTTTTCCTGATCGTTTCCATCGCGTTAGCGTGTGCGGCGTTGACCTTTGCTCAAAACAGCAACTCGAGCACGACTTCGCCTTCGAGTCGCAGCCGGGTTGTCGAGCCCAAACCGACGCCGCCGCCCAAGACGGTCTCGAAATCTTCTAACGCGACGGCGAAGCCTTCGCCGAGCCCGACCACGCGCGGCAACTCGGCCTCCGGATCGACAGCGCCGTCAACTGGTGTACTGGCTGCCTTCGACAAAATCATCGAAGGCATCCGAAAATCGGACGTCGATCTTTACATGAGCGGCTATTGGAATTCGCCGCAGCTCATTCTGTTCAACTACAACGGAACCGTGACGCGCGGGTGGGATCAGCTAAAGAAGAATCGCGAGAGTTCATTTCCGCTGAGCACGGATGTGAAGCTCGATATCAAAGACCGGCACGTCACGATGCTGGGCACTGGCGGGGCGGTGGTGACATGCCTTTGGACGCAATCGATGACATTCCGCGGAACTCCGGAAACCGACACCGGTCGCATGACCTTGGTGTTTAGGCGCGTGGGCAATGAATGGAAAGCCGTGCACCTGCACACCTCGCCAGACAAACCTGATCCGACCCGCGTGCCGGCTTCCGAACAGCCAACGCCTTAATACAAGCCACAGATGAACACAGATAAGCACAGATAAAACTCGAAACTGAAAAACAGTTTGTTCTGATCTGTGTCAATCAGTGTTCAGCTGTGGTTTTGTTCATTAGCTTTGAAACACAGCTGGATTAGCGACATTTTTAGTTTCTCGTTTTTCTTATCTGTGCTTATCCGTGTTCATCTGTGGCTTTCTTAGTTAGCTTCGGAAACTGCGAGATCGCAATTCCACCTAACACTGACAGCAGCGGAAAGAACTCAACCGTGTAGCGCGGCTCAGGATTTTCTATCCACGAAAACAGAATCAGCCGCAGCAGGATCGCCAGAAACACGAGCAGCAGCCATCGTCGCGCGGCGAATTTTCCCGATTCCCACAAGAACCAACCACCAACCAAACCGAGAAGTGTGTAGACGGCCGTCAGCCCCGCGAACAGCGGCAACCAAATATGTTGATGCGTGGAGTAATCGAGATCATCCAACGGAAACAAAGTGCCTTCGAACGGCCAGTACTGCGAATGCGTATCGAACCAGATCGTGCGCGCGCGTTTGAGCGGCAGCCAAATGTAAGACCGAAAAGGATGACGAGCGATCCGTTCGCGCGCTAGCTGGCCAAACGCTGCGTCGATCTCCGGAGTCATTTCAACTTGCGGATGATCCTGTTGAGCTGAATTGTCTGGCGTGTCGCTTTCCTGCTCGCTCTCTTCTTCTTCTTCGTTTGGCGTTGGAGTCGGACTCGCATTCGGCGAAGGTTGGGGCTCGCTCGACGAATCTTGATCGCTTTCGTTGTTGTAGGCTTCGAGCAGCGTCGCCACGCGCTTCTTCTCGTTCTCAGAATCGAACGCGTACGCCGGAATGTCATCGATGTCGATCGGGTCGGTATCCAGCGACCAAAGGAACGGCTGAATGTAACTCTGATCGTCGAGCCACGTGCGCAACCAAAGGTAATAACCGCGCGGCACGAATTCGCCGGGCATCTCGCCATGCGCGGGCGCCAGCGGCTGAAAGACATGAAAGACGCGCCAGTTGCGAATCGTCCACGGCG
>DATLVM010000150.1:0-5489 GCA_035577445.1 Pyrinomonadaceae bacterium | reverse complement strand
ATCAACCCGCCCGCCCAACTTAATGTCCAGGGTTCGCAGATCGTCATTGCGAAACAGGCTTACGCGCACCGTGTCGCCGGGACGCTTCGCGGCGATCAACGCTGTAAACGTCTCAGTGTCCACGTGGGCGCCGTCGAGCGCTATGATGCGATCCTTCGCGTTCAATCCTTGTTCGTAAGCCGGACTCCCGGCACGCACGCTCTTTACATTGATGAACTCGCCGCTGTCTTCCAGATCGGCGCCGAAGAACGGTTTCAGAGGCGTTCCTTCACCTGTGTCCAGTCGCAATCCGGCCGCAGAAAGAAATTCGTTGTAGGGAAGCTCTTCAACCCCGCGCACGTAGCGCGCAAAGAAATCATCGAGGCTCGCGCCGGCGGTCAGTTCACATGCTTTCTGAAAATCGGCGGGAGCGTAGTTGCGGTTCTTCTCGTAAAATTCGTGATAGAGATATCGCATCACGTCATCGAGCGACTTCGCATTGTTAGTCCGCCGGCGAATGTTCAGATCGAGCAACAGCCCAAGCAACTCGCCTTTATCGTAGTAAGAGATCTGCGAGTTAACGGAGTTCTCATCCGGCCGATACTCTTTGATCCACGAGTTGAAGCTGGCATCTTCCGCGCTCATCTGCAAACGGCCCGGCGTGTCCTGAAACTTATTGATTTGTCGCGCCAAAGATTCGAGATAGTTGCGATCCGAAATCAATTCCGCTCGCCGAGGCATTAAACTCCCGTAGTAATCGGTGATGCCTTCGGCGATCCAAAGATTGCGCGTGTAGTTTTCTTTCGTGTAATCGAACGGCCCGAGCGCGTCCGGACGAATCCGCTTCACGTTCCAGAGATGAAAGAATTCGTGAGCGACCAGACCGTAGAAACTCTGCCAGCCGCGCTCAGTTGAAAAGTCGAAGCGACGAAATCCGAGCGCGGTTGAATTCAAGTGCTCCAGCCCACCGCCTGTGTTAGATCGCAAGTGAAGAAAGAACGTGTAGTCGTGATAGGGAATCACCCCCATCATCGAGGTTTCGGCTTCGACGATCTTTTGCACGTCGGCGCGCATTCGCGACGTGTCGTAGTTCCCTTCGCCGTCGATCACGATGCGATGCGGCACGCCGCGCACCGTGAAATCGATCTGTTTGAAGTTGCTGACTTCGAAAGGCGAGTCGTAAAGGATGTCAAAGTTTTCCGCGCGAAAGGTATTCGCCTGCTCGCTAACCGGCGGCAGTCCGGTCGCAACTTTCCAGTTTCCGTAGGGAATCACGCGAACCGTGGCCGGCGCGCTCAACTTGCCCTCCGGATACATCAGCAGCGCGGCGTTATTCCAGAACGCATGATCGGCGTTCATTTCATTCGTGCGCACGGTCAGCTCGTTCGCATAAACGCGATAAGAGACTTGCCACCGCCGCGCGCCATTGGTCTTCACGCGCCACGTATTCTTGTCGATCTTCGTCCATTCCAGAGCCCGACCATTCGCATCGCTCGCGGCAAAGTCCTGCACATTGCGCTCGTATTCACGAATCAAGTACGAACCCGGCGTCCATACCGGCATCAACAAATCCGATTCATTCGGCACGTTAAGATTTGCCGGAATCTGCATGCGCATCTCAACTCTCAGCAGGTGCGTCCACGGTTCCGGCATCGAGACGGTGAACGAGATGTCGGAAGCATTTGGGTTCTGAGCTGGCGCAGAGACCGCAGCCAGGACAACGATCGTGATAAAGGCTAGTTTTGAAAACAAATAGCGTCTCATATGATTTCTGACTCGGGCTCCGGAGTTGGAGGCCAATCTTACTACGATGGCGCATCGTGTCAGAACCGCTCAGCATCTTATTCGCCTCTCGTTAACGCCGGGGAGTCAGTTTCTCCAACACTCTGTCTCCTTTAATCAAGAGTTCCAATTCCCTCTCCCTTTGGGAGAGGGTTAGGGTGAGGGCCTTACCGCGTTACATATTCCTTTTTTATCCGCGCGAGGCTTCGCCTCGCGCGACAGCAGGAATAGGTTCTAGGTTTCGCTAAGCTTCACACCCTCACCCAGCCTCTCCCAGAGGGAGAGGAGCGAAGTCGCTAGGCTGGTTGCCGTTCCGACGCGCTGGTTCTCCGCGCCAAACAGACTCATAGTTCGCCTATTCTCGATTCACGGTTTACTATTCACCACGCATGAAGCGCTCACCCCTGCTCGTCATCTTCATTACGGTCTTCATCGATCTCGTGGGATTCGGGATCGTCATTCCCGTACTTCCCTATTACGCAGAAGGCACAAAGTTCGGCGCGACTCCGACGCAGGTCGGACTGCTTTTCGCGTCCTATTCGGTGATGCAGTTGGTTTTTTCACCCGTGCTCGGACGTTTGTCTGACAAGTACGGCCGTCGTCCGATTCTGCTGATGAGTCTGCTCGGTACGGCGATTGGATTTTTGATTCTCGGATTCGCGACGACGCTCTCGATGTTGTTCATCGGCAGAATCATCGATGGCATTTCCGGCGGCAATATCTCAACCGCGCAAGCCTACATCGCCGACGTCACCACGAAAGAGAATCGCGCAAAAGGCATGGGTTTGATTGGCGCGGCATTTGGACTTGGCTTTGTGTTTGGCCCGGCGATCGGCGGCATTCTCAGCCGTTGGGGAGTGAACGTGCCGTTTCTTTTTGCCGGCGGACTCGCTTTCGCAAATGCGATTCTCCTTTACTTCACTCTGCCTGAGACGGTCACGCCCGATCATCCCGCGCGGGTTTCGGCGGCGAGCGGTCGCGGCTGGCGCCAACTGTTAGCCGCCTTGCGTGAGCCACGTCTGGCGTACGTGCTGGCGATTTACTTTTTGGGGATTGTGGCCTTTTCAATCATGACTGCGACGTTTTCGCTCTTCATGATGTTTCGGCTGGGCTATGACGCATTTCATAACGGTTGGGTGTTCGCGTTTGTCGGAATTATCTCCGCCGCAATTCAAGGCGGACTCATCGGAAAGCTGGTCAAACGTTTCGGCGAGCCTTTGCTCATCATTGTCGGTGCATTGTTATTTTCCGCGAGCTTGTTCGCCATTCCATTTGTCACGCTGGCGAGCGGTCTCGCGGCGCTTCTGGCGTTAGGAGCCGCCACGGCGATTGGACAAGCACTGTCGGCGCCTTCGTTGAGCAGCCTGGCGTCAAAAACTGCGAGTGCCGCCGAGCAAGGAGGCGTACTCGGCGTGATGCAATCGGTGGCGAGTTTGGCGCGCGCAGTTGGACCGTCGCTGGCAGCCGTGCTGATCTACAGCGCGGTGGCGCACGTCGGCTACGACGGAATTCCGCAAAAGATGAGCGACACTTCGATCCTGCGAACATTCTGGACCGCAGGTGTGATTCAATTTGTTGGCTTGCTGATTGCGCTCTATTTCGCGCGCGCGTTTGCCAAGGAATACAAAACGGTTGAGATGGTTGAGTAGCGCCCCGGTATGGTGTTGCTGAGATAACAATGTAGCCAAGTGTTAAGAAAGAACGCCATAGCGTCGTGATCGTTTAGCTCCGTAGGAGCCGGATGTTTATAGCAACAAGCCGTTCCAATGACGGTAGCTCCGTAGGAGCGAAATGTGACTCATTCGATAATATTTCGCTCCTACGGAGCTACGGTCATATTGAGGCCATTGGGCTATAAATATTTCGTCCCTACGGGACTACGGTCGTTTTTCTCAAGTTGTGTCGTCATTACGCACAACGGCAACACATTATCATGGCATCACTAATGCCTACTTAACTGCAAAGTGTCCGGCCGTCACTCAAACTGCTTCTTGAACGAATCGAACTGCGCAGTTAACTCTTCCACGCGTTGAGTGAGGTTCTGCACCGCGTCTTCCAGTGAAGCAATTCGCTCCGCGTCATGTCCGCCGCGAGCTTTCCGCTCGGTAGGTGCTTCGATCGTTTGCTCGAAGGCAGGCTCGCCCGAGAGTAAATGAGCGAAGCGGGCTTCCTTCTGTCCCGGCTGCCGCGCAAGCTTCATCACGAATGGGTCAGATTCTCTCGCGCTGAGCGAACGCAGCGTCTCTTCAACTTCTTCCAAATCGGCGAACTCGTAAAATCGCGAGCCACGCGTGCGAATCTCGCCGACAGTCTGCGGCCCGCTCAGCATCAGCACGCACAAGGCAGCGACTTCCGCGCTGGAAAGATGCATGACTTCGGGGACAACGTGCTTGTATTTAGGAACGCGGCTGGTGCTGCCGTGAAACACGTAAGCGAGATTCTTGTCGCGCAAACTGAACAGGGCGTCGTCTATTTCGCTTTCGGAGTAGGACGTAACGGGGTTGCGATTATTCTTTTGATTGCACGCGGCGACGAGTGCGTTCAGAGTCAGCGGATAATACTCAGGCGTGGTGATCTGCTTTTCGATCAGCGAACCGAGCACGCGCACTTCAATGTCAGTCAACAACGCCATAGCCGCAGCATCATAAGATCGCCGCATCCAGGAGCAAAGCCCTCAAGCCGATGGCTTTGCCCCTAAAGATTGATGCAGCGCGGGTGGCTACTGACCGAAGCGCTTTCGATACTCGTCCGAGCTAAGGAAGGCCTTGACCATTTCAGACGCGCGGAAGTCGCCGTTGAACTGATTAAGTTTTGCCAGCCAGAAGTTGTAACCGTTGAAATTGCCATCGGGCGGATCATTCGGATTCCTCCGCAAGTAACCGAAGTATTCAACCTGCACGAAAGCTCGGTTTATCTCGCGCGAACGGAACGCGGCGTTCTGTAGAATGCGCGCCAGGGCCCGTCCGCGAGCGCCCGCATCTGAAGCCGTCGAGGCGGCTCCGAACTCAGCAATAGCGTCCAAACGCTCCTGCGCCGAGCCGGGTGTCACCGCCGCGTGGACGTACAACTTGTCCACATATTGTGTCGGCGTATCAGTCGTCGGATAGAGTCCGATAAATTCCGCGCGCATCACAAAATCATTCAGGAACGCGGTCCGATTGGCATCAAGCGTCGCTTGCCAACTTCCCTGGCCCACAATCACGCCCCGCTGTACTGCCTGGGTGTCGCGCAGCCATTCTATAAATCCGGGCATGTTGTTGGTTGCCGGTCGATCCAGCGCGGCCACATAAGCATTGCGTACGAACGTGCCGGACTGCATGAACTCGATCGACAGGAAGAATGCACCCGAAGTCAGGATGCGCTTTATCTCGATGCACTGGGCCACGCTGCTATAGCCCGCCGCGCCGCCTGGCTGATTGCAAATGTCGATGTTGTTCTTCCAGAACTGCAAGCCGGGGGCATCAGGTTCGCGATTTAGAAAGTCATGATACTGCTGCTTCACGAACAGGTCCGTGTCGTCGATCGCGTTGGGCGTGGGTGACGCCGAATCGTTAATCGTTACCGTCGCCGAGGAAGGATTGATGAGCGTGCCTCCGCCCGTCAGGTTCGAAAGATTCACTGTGAAGCTTTCGGGCCCTTCAGTGAAGGCGTCGCGATTGATGGGAATGTCGACGGTCTTCTGCGTTTCAGTTGCCGCAAACCGCAACGTGCCGAGCATGGTGTCATAG
>DATLVM010000149.1:0-35192 GCA_035577445.1 Pyrinomonadaceae bacterium | reverse complement strand
CAGTCAACCAAGAGCTCTGCTCACTGCTTACGGCTTACTGCCCGCGGCTGTTGTGATTGATGATTTCGATAATCGAGGTGAAGGGAATCTTCACCACCTCGCCATCGGCGCGTTCGACCTTTACGCTGGGGGTGGTCAGGGCTTGGGTGGTCTTCATGCTGCGCACAACGCCGCGCACGCGATGCCCGTCGCGAGTGATGATTTCGATATTGCCCTTGCCATAAAGAGGCTGAAGGGCTGCGAGAGCTTTTGTTACTTCCATTGCCAGCCTTACGATTGATTCAGGTTTCAATGACTATAACTGCTGAGTGTGGATTCGCAAAGTGCGTTCGTCGGCCCGGCCTCGCGACTTCAGAAATACGCAACCAATCACCGAGAGCTGACGTATAATTTTTGCCAGTTCATTCGACCGTGCCCCGAGTTAACTTAGGTTATGCAGCCTCAGCAAAATTTCAGCGGCGAACAGACTTGCTCGCAATGCGGGTCGGCGATGCCGCGCGACATGCGTTTTTGCCGCAACTGTGGGAATCGTCTCGGCGAAGGGCCGGCCGAATACACGCAGACCGAAATCCTGCCGGGCTCGCGTCCGCGGGCCACGGGCACGACGCCTTTTTATCCCAGCGTCAATGCGCCATTGATTCAACAATCCGGCGGCAAGTTCAAGCGACGTAAGAAGCGTTTGGGATTGGCAGGCACAACCTGGATGTGGATTGCTCTGGCCGCTTTCTTTGCGATGGGTGGCGCAATGAGCCTGGTGCGGAAGAACCTTCCGCCCCGCGGGACTATTACTGTCGCTCTGCAGCGATCGTATGCCGGCGTCGATGATTTTGATGCAGTGGAAAACGGGGCCACTTTCAAGTATGTCGAACCGCCGGGCGGCCCAGCGGACAAAGCCGGCCTGGTTGGCGGCGATATCATCACAACGTTTGATGGTAAGGCGGTCAAGGATGATGACGACATCATGAGCCTGCTCGGTAAGACTCCGATCGGCAAGACCGTCGAAGTTATTTATCTGCGCGACGGTATTGCGCATACAACGCAGCTCACCACGACTTCACGTGACGAAATCAATCGGCTGGATCGCGAATACAACCGGCGGCCGGAAGGCAGAGGCAAATTTGGATTCGAGAGTGATCGGACGACGCCCATTAAGGATCCCGCCACCAAGACTTTCGGAGTTCGCATGGACTACGTCGAAGCGAACGGTTCGGCGGATCTTTTCGGCATCAAGAAGAACGACATCATCACCGATTTCGACAACGTGCCGATTCGCACGTCAGAAGAACTTCTGGCCCGCGTGCGGCGCGCGATTCCCTACAAAACCATTGAGCTTGGGATTATTCGTGACGGCCAGCGAATGGTCATTCCGGTAAAAATCGGCAAAGCCTAACCGGTCACGGGTTATGCGACCTCAGCACCAGACGACCCCATCAAAATCGAAAAATAGATGGCGCGTGGGCGGGATGACCTGGATCCTCCTCGGTCTGGCCGCGTTGTTCATCGCGGGCTTCCTCATAAGCACGCTGCGCAAACAGCGTCCGCTGCAATCCAGGAACCAAACGCAATCGGTCATCGAAACAAGTTTGGGCGTTTCAGAACTCGTCAATGCAAACGATGGCGGAGTCACTTTCTTTAATGTCTATCCTCCTGACTCGCCGGCTGATAAAGCCGGCCTGGTGGGCGGCGATGTCCTCACCGCTTGCGATGGGCATGCAGTGCGGAATATCGATGACCTGGTGGACCTTCTGGGACAGGCGCCTGCCGGCAAAAAGGTCGAAGTCATGTACGTTCGCGACGGCGAAACGAGGAAAGCCTTGCTTACCACAATTTCCCCTGACCAGTTCGAACTCCTGGCAGATAATTTTGAAAAGCGATCTACTGGCTACGGTTCACTAGGATTTCAGGACACCGAGAAGGTTGTGCCAGTTGCCGGTAAGAATCTTTCTGGTGTGAAGATGAATACTCTCAGCCCCAGCGGTCCCGCGGCGCTGGCTGGGATTCAAACCGGCGACGTCGTAATCGAGTTTGATGGGGTCCCGATTCGTAACCGCGGAGAATTCCTTATGCGAGTTCGTCGAGCGATCCCGTATAGCACGGTGAATGTCGTTGTCGTTCGCGGCACTCAGCAACTTCAGATTCCAGTTAAGATGGGAAAGCGCTGATAAACTGTCGCAGTCAATCTCCCTTACTTTTTGCGTAATCACGCATTCGATTTTCCATTTCGAGCCGCGCTTCGTCGCGATCTTCTTCAGACTCGTCAGCTTCGAAAGCTTCAAACAGGGCGTAATGCTGTTCCGCGAGTAAGCGCAACTCCCATGCTTCACGTTCTGCGTGCGACGGCCGCGCGAACCATAAAGCGTCAAAGTCTGAATCGGCGATCGCCGCGTGATTGAGGATGCTCGCGTCAATCGCCGCGCGGGTCTCGCTGGTGAGCAAGACTCGCCTTAGCGTCCATCCGTGACGTTCGTACAGCGCGATGATTTGTTTGGCCAGATCGACAATCGTCATTCGCACGATTGTACCTTGAGTTGAATAATCTCATTCACACCTCGCTGAAGCGAGGTGAATGGCAACGTAGCGTAGTCAGTTAGCCGTTTCAACGGCTTGGCGCGGAAACCGTTAAAACGGCATTCATATATTTGAGTCAGCTATCGACGGAGCTAGTCGCGGTCACTCGAATTAGAGTTGAAGCTGCGTCAGCAGCGTTCAGAACTAAGCCCAAGGCGAGGCTCCGCGAGCCTCGGGGTTAACGAACCAAGTAGAGCGATTGAGCCCCGCAAGGGGCGAAAGCATCGATAGTTCAGCCTGCCCGTTTAACTCTCTGTCGCCGCTTCGCGGCTCTGAGACAACCAACGACCACCACCCAAGGCTCGCAGAGCCTCGCCTTGGGCTTAGCTCCTACCGCTGCCCCGCAGCTCCCGCTTGCACCGGAAAGGGCTAGGTACTTGATGAGTCAAGTATGTCAATACCCTCTCGCCTCTAACCTCTGCTTCGGTGCAGTAGCCCGACTGTCAGGGAGGGCGCTGTTTTACGCTCCGGGTGGTGGGAACAACCCGAGCCACAGCAGGTCGGAACTCCGGCGCGTTAAGGGGAGAATGCGTAACCCGTCGCGTCGCGGCAATTCACCTACGGCTTTTTGCTTCGGATTCAGGTAGGTGCCCAGCGCTGCTGTTCTTTGATTCGGCAGCGCCGACAAGACCGGCCTTAAACCGACAGAGTATCTTCCGGAGTGATAGATGCTCTCTCTGCTGCGGAGGCGTATTCTCTTCTCCTCTCCCTTGGGAGAGGTTGGGTGAGGGTCCCGACCTGTCGGGATAGCGTGACGGACAATAGCCGGGGGTAATCCCGATCTATCGGGAGTCGCCCCCGGATTCCAATCAACAGATCATTCCTGCCCTGAAGGGGCAGCAGAAAAGGGACACGATGTCATGCGATCCGAATCACCGACACATCGATCGAACCTGCTTAGTGTAGAATACGTTGGCGAGGTCGCAGAGATGAATATCAAAGATGTAGTGAACGTTGATCCGGAGCGAATGAGCGGCGTTCCCTGCTTCACCGGGACGCGCGTGCCCATCTCACATTTATTCGAGCATCTTGAAGGTGGTGAGACTCTCAATGAGTTTCTTGACCAGTTTCCGACGGTCTCTCACGAACAAGCGCTGGCAGCGCTCGAACTGTCGAAAGAATCACTATTGAGCCAGTATGAAGTTGCTGCTTGATGAGTGCGTTACCAGATTTCTCAAGCGCGACCTGGTTGGCCACGAGGTCAGCACAGTGGCTGAAGCAGGATTGCGAGGACTGAAAAATGGGGCTTTGCTTAGCGCGGCGTCAGAAAGCTTCGACGTCTTGCTCACTGTCGATCGCAATCTTCCCTTTCAACAGAATATCAATACGCTTCAAATCGCCGTGTTGCTTTTGATCGCGGGGGCACAAAATATTCCGACCTGCGCCCGCTCGTTCCGGAACTCCTGACTGTGCTTGAAGCGATCAAGCCTGGAGAATTCCTGCGCGTTGAAAAGGAAACACAAACCTAAACCCCACTGCCTACTGCCCAGAGCCTCCTGCCTTCCGAGTCCCGACTCCGCCTCTCGCCTCCAACCTCTAATCTCTAGCCTCTAACCATGGTGATATGCACTTTCAAACCTTCAGCCGCAGAACAATCCTGTGCGTGTCCTGTTCCCGCTTCGGTTTAGGTCAATCAAAGAGGTTCCCCCTAATGCCTCCTCAAGCCAAATCTCCACCTCCACCCAAACCTCCACCTCCATCTAAACCTACATTCATTGAATGCCACGGAGAGGGCAGACACAAGAACTACGTCCTACATAATGTCGTCTGTTCAGAGTGCACCAAAACCCTTTTCAGAGTGAGGTGGTTTTATATTGTTGGACTAGGCCATTCTGAAACTCTGACCTCTTATTGTTTATTCAGCGCTTTCGTCTAAGTGCCAATGAAAAAGCTCTAATCATCTTTACGTTCTGCGTCATCTCGGGCCCGCTGCATGAATGTTACGAAATGATGTTCAAGGCAGGCCGCGAATTATCGACGATCAAGTCAGCCACAGAGCAGTAGAAGACTTTCCCATGCTCTGTCGCTTAACTCGCGACGACCGCTCCTTGCTCAACAACAATCCGCCGCGGTTCTTCACCATCTCCATTTATCGAAATCCGACAGACATTCTCTTCCGGCAAAGGATAATGACCCATGCGTTCGGCCCACTCAATAATAACTACCGCATTTTCATCCGTCAGGATTTCGTCGAGATCGACTGCATGCGCGGCTGAGGCGCCTTCATCCAGCCGGTACAAGTCGATGTGATAGACGCGCAGCCGCCCGTCGTAAGGATTCACCAAAGTAAACGAAGGGCTGGTGACGTCTTCCCCGTCCACGCCGAGCGCGTGCGCAATTCCCTTCACCAAAACGGTCTTGCCTGCGCCCAAAGCGCCGCTTAGCAAAAGAATCTCTCCACCGCGCAAAGCTCCGCCGATGCGCACGCCAAGATTGAAAGTCTCAGCCTGGTTGTGGGAAACGATCTCTCCGGTCGGTAAAGAAGTTATGAGGATCATGGTTTGCCGTGGACGTTTGTAATCGCAGTGAAGGCGAACGACGCGAAAAAGCGATCCACGTTTTCGGTATCTTCGTCGCCCTTTGAAGTGGCGGTGGCAATTTGGTGAATACGGTTGCCAAAGATGTACACGCGGCTCTTGTATAACCTGCGCTCGTCTTCGGCGGTGAACTCGAGACCGGATCGCCCGTCAAGTTTGATGTCCTTACTGTTCGTCAATTGCGCACTCATCCCTTTGAGAAAATTATCGCGGTTGGCGGCAAGTTCAGCCGGTTCGCTGAGTTGAATGCTCGGCGCATAGTCTACATAGACGGCGATAAACACAGTGCTGCCGGCCGAGCCGACGAAGCTGTGCGTCGTATATTGGTCTTTCGTTTCAACGGCTTCGGTCGGCCGGAGCGGCATCAAGATCGAGAATCCCGCACCCAGCGGCGCGACCTTAACCCACTCACGATGCTGCGAGCGCATCGATGACGTTAGCAGCAGGAGTAAGAGAATCGCGGCTGAAATTTGCTTAACCATGGCTTTGCCTAAAAGTGATTCACGCCAGCGGCTCTGCGCCTGATGTGCGGAAGCGCTTCGCGCTTCCGCACCGGCTCACAATGTATCGGGGTTCGCCCCAACAAATTGGGCGCAGCCCAAAATCGAGAAGACAGTCTTGCCGGAAGGCCAAAGGCCTTCCGCACATCAGTCGGCATAGCCGGAGAGTTTTTGGAGAAGCTCATAAACATGATACTTGGTGTGCACAAGGTCGTGTCACGTGGTTGAGACCCGGGTGATCTTGTTTTATGGTTTCTCTCCTGAGGGATCGAGTAAGCGAAATGCGGCGCTCAAGTGTTCGCGAATGTCTGATGCAACCATCGCGCGCATGCCGAGTTCCTGCGCTGCGAGATCACCCGCGAGCCCGCTGATGTAAACAGCGGCGATGATTGCTTCGAGCGCACTGACACGCTGTCTCCCTTCCGGAACGATGTACGCAGCGGCTTGAGCAATGCATCCAGTAATCACGCCGGTGAGCGTGTCGCCGGCTCCCGCGGTCCCCAGACCTGCGTTGCCGGTCCCGTTGACGAAAACTCGGCCATCGGGCGCGGCAACAATTGCGCGCGAGCCTTTCAACAAGAGAATGACGTGATGGTCAGTCGCGAACGCACGCGCCACAGCCGCGCGATCATTAAGCGCTGATTTGTCGTCTACGCCGAGCAGACGAAGCATCTCGCCCGGATGCGGCGTCAGAACAACCGGCAGATCAGCTGAACCGCGCAGCTCATTCGGCCAAGGTGCAAGACAATTTAAGCCGTCGGCGTCAATCACAACTGCTGTGCGTCGTCTCTCGACGATCGCCCGCACAAACTTTCGCGTCCGCTCATCCTCCGAAGATAAGCCCGGCCCTAACGCAATCACATCGGCGCGTTCGGCGAACCTTTGCGCATAGTCGATCGCTTCATCAGTCACTGCGCCGCGGTCGGTTTCAGCTAAAGCGGTCGTCATCACCTCCGGCATAACTTGCGTCGCCACCAGCGGCTGGGCTGAGGCCGGCGTCGCCACGGTCACGAGCCCTGCTCCCGCGCGCATGGCTGCATTTCCGCAAAGCGCAGCCGCGCCAGTGAAACCGCGTGATCCGGCGATGATAAAAGCGTGGCCATGCGTGTTCTTGTATGACTCAGGCGTGTAGCGCGTCTCAGTCAGCCAACGCTGCGCGTCATCCTCTTCCGTTAAAAACAGATCGCTGTTTGCTTCATCAAGCAATTCTCTGGGCGAGCCTATGTCCGCCACGGTCAGTCTGCCGTTGAAGTGCGACGCAGGCGGGACGACGTTCGCGCGCTTTGGCGCAGTCATGGTCACGGTGACGTCTGCTTGTACCGTAGCGCCAATCGGTTGGTCAGAATCTGAGTTCAGCCCAGACGGAATATCGACAGAGATGATCGGGCAGGTTGAATGCGGCGGTGCATCGCGGGTCGATCGTTGGCGATTGATGATATCAATTGCCTGACGATGAAGTCCTTCCGCGGGACGAGTCAGACCGGTCCCGAACAACGCGTCGACAATCGCATCATGCGGAGCCTCGAGAACACTGGCGAGTAGCTGCTCCCAACCTTTTTCTGAATCACACTCGAACAGATTGAGGAGACCTGATTCGGTTACGGCGCCCACACGCGTTTCGCGCAGCGCTTCGGACTCGTTCCAGGTCCGCGCCAGATCAAAATTGACGCGGGCATCGCCTTTCGTTTCATCGATGCGCCCAATCAGAACGAGGTCAACGCGCGCGCCCGCCGTCGCCAACAGTCGTCCCGTGGCAGCGCCGTCCCCACCGTTGTTCCCTTTCCCGCAGAAGATCAGTACCGAGCGTGACGCCACAGTGCCCGACAGCGCATTCACCACAGCGCGGGCAACTGCAGTCGCTGCATTTTCCATTAGGGTGAGAGAAGGAATGCCGAATCTATCCGTGGCAAGGCGATCGATTTCGCGCATCTGGGCGGACGTGATGACGAGGTGCACGCGAGGATCATAGAGACAAGGTTAGGCGAGGGTCAATTAAGAACGGGGTACGCACGCCTCCGGCGTGCTGCATGCCAGAGGCATGCGTACCCATAAAACAGAATGCAGCACGCCGGAGGCATGCGTACCCATAAAAACAGAACCGCGGCCGGGTGGGTTACCCCGCCGCCGCCGCTGCACCATCCGATCCGTCTGTGGATAGTTCACTAAAATACTAATCCTCTGACTTCTCCAGAAATTAAATCGAACGGCCAAATCCGCGCTCCAAAACACCTAGTTAAGCCTTCGCCGAGGCGACAAGAGTGACCCGTCATTCTGAGAGAACCACTCTCAAGCTGACTTGATCGGTCAATCGTTTAAATCACGAAATCGTCACAAAACCGCCCAAAAATGAAAAGTGCGTGGCTGGCACGGCCGTTGTAATTCGGACTGCGCCGGCACCAGCGTGCCGTTGCGCCAGGAAGTGCGGAGGTCCCCCAAAGATGATGACTGGAAGACAAAATCAACCCCCCAAGTGGCGCTGGCTGACCGCCATTGCAATGTGCGTGTCGCTGCTCAGCGGCATTCTTATCTCAGAGAGCGCGAACGCGCAGGCCGTGGTCAATCGCGAAACGGGGTCACCAAAGACGGCCCTGGCGACCTACGCCACGGACATGACCGCGGCGGCCGAGCAAGGCCGCTTCAATTCGATCGAAGCCAAGCGCGAACTCACCGACCGAGCCCTCCAGATTCTGGCCAGCGAACAAAAGAACAACCCAGTCGTCATCTCTGAATCCCAGGCCGTCCGCGATGTCATAGTCATTGGCGTTGCCCAGCGGATGGTTGCGGGCGATGTCCCGGACAGCCTCGCAGGGAAGCGTCTCTTCAAACTCAACCTCGAAAAACTCTTTCACGATTCATCTAACGCTGAAGAACTTAAAAATAATCTGTCCGCAATCCTTTCGGATGTTGCCAAGTCCGAAGCCAGAGTCATTCTCATAGTCGATCCGGTCCAGTCGCTGATTGGATCGGCCGCCGCTTTTAATGGAGCCGCTTCAGAGCTTCTCCTCGATGCCATCAAGAAAGGTGACGTTCAATGCTTCGGCGCAACCACTGATGTTGCTTATCAGCAGAACGTCGCGCCAGAGCAATCGCTGGCCTCGCTGTTTACGGCAATCGAAACGCAGGAAGCAACGAAAGCTGACGATCAGGCCGACCAGGATTCATCCACGCCCTCGACGCTGGAACCGTTTGTGGGCGACAACGTCTCGCCGGACATGCGCGAACTCATCTCGAACTCCAACGCTCCGGCGCGTGTGCAGGCGATTCTCCAGGTCAACAATGCGAATAGTGAGAAGGTCAGGGCATCGCTCGCAAAGTATGGCGCGCGGATCGAAGCCGAGATGCCGCGGTTCGGCGCCTTGGCAGTTGATCTGCCCACGAGCGCGATTGAAAAGATTGCCGACGAGACGAATGCCAACTACCTCTCATTGGATCGCGGCGTGTCCGGCCTCGGCCATGTCGAGATCACCACCGGCGATGATGCGATGATCGCAGAGGCGGGCAATTCCCTCCTGGATGGGAGTTCAATCGGCGTCGCGATTCTCGACTCAGGGATATCGACCAAGCATAAATCACTCGCTGGCAGCGTGGTCTTGAGCAAAGATTTCACGGGCGAAGGTACGACCGATGATTTGTATGGCCATGGAACTTTTGTGGCTTCCATGATTGTCACGAAGCGCGGCTCATACGGCGGCATCGCTCCGGGCGCAAACCTCGTGAACTTCCGCGTGCTGGATGGCAAAGGCCTGGGCACTACGTCGGCCCTACTAAATGCTCTGAACGCGGTGGCGCTTAATCGCACGGCTTACAACATTCGCGTCGTCAACATGAGCCTCGGCATACCCGCGGTTGACTCCTACAGGAACGATCCCGTTTGCCGCGCTGTCCGCCGCCTGGTGGATATGGGCATCGTAGTTGTGGCAGCGGCCGGTAACGACGGCAAGGATGCCACGCATCCGAAGGTATATGGTCGCATTCACTCACCCGGCAACGAGCCTTCAGCTATCACTGTGGGCGCGGCGAACACCTTCGGCACAGACGTCCGCAGTGACGATAACGTAACGAGTTTCAGCTCGCGGGGACCGACACGTAGCTATTGGAAAGACCTCGCGGGCGTCAAGCACTATGACAACCTGATCAAACCCGATCTCGTTGCCCCGGGAAACAAGCTCATGGGCGCCGCTTCCCCGAACAACAACCTGGAAGAAGCGAATCCTGATCTGTGCGTCTCGGCATGTGGCGCGTCATCGCACAATGGTAAAGGCGTCATGACCCTTAGTGGCACTTCGGTCGCTTCCCCAATTGTCTCCGGCACCGTGGCCGTGCTGCTCGAAGCTAACCCGAAGCTGACACCGAACATGGTGAAGATGATTCTGATGTATACGGCTCAACAGCTCAAAGGCTCGAATATGTTTGAGCAAGGCGCCGGCGAGTTGAACGTCGAAGGCGCCGTTCGCCTGGCGAAACTTGTGCGCACCGATCTGAATGTCACGACCGCGGTTGGTTCGCCGCTGCTAACTGGTCCAGCGCCAGTCGCGCAAAGCAGTATCTCTGGTGAGACATTCGTCTGGGCGCAGGGCGTAATCTTCAGTTACAACTGGGCCAGTGGCTCTGAGTTGATCACGAAGTACCAGGGCATCTATGGTCTGGGCGTTCTGGCGAGTGACGGCATCACAATGAGCGATGGCGTCTTAACCAGCGATGTCAAGATGCTTTCGGGCGGCGTATTGGTTAGCGATAAGATCCTTACCAGCAACGGCATCACCATGAGTGACGGCACGGTGTTCCTGGGCAGCGGCGTCCTGGTCGGTGACGGCGCCATGGTCGGAGATGGAGTGCTGGTCGGAGATGGAGTGCTGGTCGGAGATGGCGTCATGAGTGCAAATGGCGTCATGACATCTAACGGGATCATGACATCTGACGGGATCATGAGCGCCGAAGGCGTTATGAGCGCCGACTCGTATCGTGGCGATAAGACCGCTTGCATGGCGGCTGAATAAAAGAACCTCCTAACCAACCTGCGCGCGGCCATTCATCATGGATGGCCGCGCTTTTTTGTGCGCACTTGCCCGCAATAAAAATCGACGCTCTAGTTAACCTGTGATAACTTCCTGTTTGCTCTGAGCCCGAAGCCGCACGCGCAAACTTCTATAGGGAAACCGCGGCCGATTGCCACTTTATTTGATTGAATCGTGTGACTAGAAAGCCTTGGCGCCGGCGACATTCATCGCTGGTCTGAATTGCCTTGATTAGGAAAGACGAGTTATCTGAAAGCGCCGTTGTCGATCTCGCACGCGAGCGCGTGCGGCTTCGTTCACGCGGTGCGAAGCAACCTAGCGCGTCCCGCACCACTGAACTCGCTGAGATTAACCTGCTGCTGGACAAGGGCCACTCTGTCGAAGCGCGGGCACGCCTAACTTCCCTGCTTTCAGTTGTGCAGAAAGAACCGGCGTCGTTGGCCGAAGCGCGGCTGGCGCTCTCGGTCGTGTTCGAGATGGAGGGCGATTATCGCGAGTCTCTCAAGGCAGTTGCGATGTACGAAGAGCCTGAGTCGCGAGCGAGTCTCGCCGCGGATCTCGCGCTGAGACTGCGAGTGCAACTGAGTGTGGCGTACAACTACACGGGGAATCATCCAAAAGCGATCGGCCTGCTGCAACACACCCTGCGCGAGATTCCGGAACAGGACGCCGCGCCCGCCGGACCAATCCTGGTCGCGCTGGCTCGCGTCTATCGGAGCATCAACGAATATCCGATCGCGCGCGACTATGCCGAGCGATCCCTGGCAAGTTATCGACAGAGCGGAGATTGGCGAGGTCTGGCTGAGGCTTATGTCGGACTAGCACTCACCGATAAGCATGAAGGGGATCATGAATCAGCACTGCGAAATTTTGAGCAAGCTCTGCAGCTAATCGGCGATCACCCGGCCACTTACTTCCTGGGCAAGATCTACGCGAACATGGCCGGCGTCTGCCACTTCCTCAAGCGGCCGCAGGAAGGCATTCGTTACCTCGAACGGGCGATCGACTACTACGAGAACACTCAACACTCGGTACTCGCGGCGATGGCGCACAACAATCTCGGCGCAAATCTGGTGATTACCGGGCAATGGGATCGCGCCGAAGAAGCATTCGAGCGCTCCCTGAGCTTGCTCCGCGCGGCGGACGAGCGTGAAGAGAATATTCCGATGGCCCTCGATTCGCTCGGAGAGCTCGAACTGCTGCGCGGTAATTTTGCAGAAGCGCGCGAGCATCTCGAGCAGGCCGTCGCGATGGCTGGCGAAATCGGAAATAAGTGGTACGAATGCCAGACCCTGCGCACGTTGGCCCGATGCCTGATCGCGACGGACCGCCATACCGAGGCTTTGGCGACCGCACATCGCGCGCGTGAACTCGCCGAACGTATTGGTGACCGCCAGGCGACTCACGAATCGCAGCTTCTCATTGCTGAGAGTGCTCTCAAGAGCGGCAATCTCGACTATTGCGAAAGCAATCTGCAACCGGTCGCGGAGCACACGAATGATTCGGCTGCCGATCTGGGTTTGGCAGGAGAGGCGCAACGGCTGCTTGGCTTGTTAGCAATGGCCCGCTCGGACGCTTCGTCAGCGATTCAGCACTTCGGGAGATGCGCATCGATCTTTGATCTCGTCGGCGATCGCTATCGAAGTGCTCGTGCGCATTCCGATTTGGGTCGAGCGGCCGCGGCAGCGCAACCTGAGATTGCGGCTGAACATTTGACGCGGGCCATCAACGCATTTCGCGAACTTGGCGCCCTTGTGGATCTTGAACGGGCCGAAGCCGCGCTGCGCGATCATGAGCAAACTGGGCCCCAACAAGCGCGGCGTCAAGATGCCGCGATCCAACTCATAACCATGCGGCTCGCGGAAGCCGTCGCTTCGCGTGCTTTGCTGCTTCGCGAACTGGCCGCAGTCATTCGCCAGGAAACCGCCGCCGATCGAGTTGTAGTGCTTGAGCCGGACGACGAACAGAAATACCGAACCGTTGTGACTCACGGATACGAAGCAGATGAGCTGGCTCGCCTGATTGATGACTTCGTCGCGGCGGGCGATGCATCCGCGTTGAAACGATTTGAGAATAAGTACGACGCGACGATAATCACACTGAAGTCCGCCAATTCCCTGCCCGCGACCTTGCTGATTTCGCCGCGCGAACGCTCCCAAATGCCGGGAGGACTATCGCTCGATCCGATGCTGCGCGTCGTTGAGCTCGGCATGGATGTTTGTGCGTTGCGCGCGCGCGCCTCAGCCAACCAAGCGGCGGAACAGCAGGATGGCAACGTCGGCACAAACCTGATGCCCGGATTTATCCATTCAAGTCCGGCGATGACTCGGCTGGTCGAAGAGGTCAACAAGATCAGATCGTCCGACGTCACGGTACTCGTCACCGGCGAATCGGGCACGGGCAAGGAGTTAGTCGCACGCGCGATTCACGCTTTGTCATCGCGGCGCGAGAAGATCTTTGTGCCCTTCAATTGCACCGCGGTGCCGAAAGAGCTTTCGGAGAGCTATCTGTTCGGTCACAAGCGCGGAGCTTTCACGGGCGCCGTTTCGGATTCCGTTGGCGTGATTCGATCGGCCGGAGGAGGAACGCTCTTCATCGACGAGATTGGTGATCTCCCGGTCGATGTTCAGCCAAAGCTTCTGCGGTTCTTGCAGGAAGGCGAGATCCAACCGCTCGGCGAACAGCAACCGGTTCACATCGACGTGCGCATCATCGCGGCGACCAATACCGATCTAGAGGAGTTAGTTGCCCAAGGAAAGTTCCGCGAAGATCTTTACTATCGGCTCAACGTCATTCGCTTGCGCGTACCGCCTTTGCGTGAACGCCGTTCAGAGATTCCGTCGATCGTCAGCTATTACGTCAATCACTACTCGTCGAAGTTTGGCCGCCATGATATTCAGATCATGCCGCAAGCCGTCGACCTTCTAATGGTCGCCGATTGGCCGGGAAACGTCCGGCAGCTCTGCAACGAAGTTCAACGCGTCATTGCACGCGCGGAAAACGGCACGGTCATCACTCCGGACCACCTTTCGCCCGAGTTGCGCCAGATGGGTATTCCTACCGCGCCCCATGGGAGCGTCAGCAATTTTGGAAGTGGACGAGCTGAAGTTGTATCGATCGAAAACGTGACGCTGGCCGGCGCGCTTGAGCAAGTCGAACGCAGGATGATTAAGGAAGCTCTGCGGAGGCATCGAGGAAATATCTCGCGGGCCGCGCGCGAGCTGGGACTGACACGGCGCGGTCTGTACCTAAAGCTCGAGAGATATCAGATCAACGAGGACTGGCGGGCGGAAAGCGCCCGGGGTTAGTCGTTACTCTTCGCGAGCGGCAATTCCAATCAAATCTTCCCGCGAACAATTCTCAAGGCGCGCCTGAACACTTGGTTTGATTCATCAACCCTGAGCAGCGCTGTTACTCCAAAATAGCAAAGCCCGTAAGGCACAAGCACTAAGGCGGCGACGATGATTGGATGGCGATGTCCAATGATCAATTTGAGCGCCCAGCCGATGGCGGCGCCTGCCAACGCTCCTGACCAAAGCTTTACCACAAAATCAAAACGTAGCCCGGTGCGCCCTATTCGTTTGTTGAGCGAGCGCCTCAGCAAAACGAACTCAACCCAACCCGCGACGCCCGCCGATGCAGTCAAGCCTGCCGCTCCCCATTTCGGAGCGAGACCGAGAAGAGGCGGCAAAGGAATCGCGCACAGATAACCCAATCCAGTGGTCAGAGCGACTCGCACGACCGCAAACTTCAGCGGCGTGCGCGTGTCATGGAGCGCGTAATACGTCGACGCATACAAGCGCCCGAGCGTCGAAGCCAACAACCCGATCGTCGAACCCGCCAGTATTCCCCAGACATAATTAGAATCCGCGCGGCCAAATTTTCCGGTTTGATACAGAGCCCCAGTCATAACGTCGCCAAAGGCCATCATCGCGACCGCGGATGGAACTATGAAGAAAGCGATCCGGCTCAACCCGGAATCGAGTCGCACGCGCAACTGTTCAGCAACCTGGCCGCTGGTCCCAATGGCACTCGACATCGCCGGCAGCTCTGCCGCCGACACCGACATACCAAACAAACTAACCGGCAGCGTGTAAAGACTCTGTGCGTAGGTCAGCGCCGCGACCGCTTGTTCGCTAATCAGTCCGGCCAGCATCGCGTCAACGAAGGCTGAGATTTGCACTACGCCGCGGCTCATGAAAACTGGAAAGAAGTTTCTCAACACGGTGCGAACGTTCTCGCTGGCTACATCGAAAACCGGGCGCAACCTGCGAATTAGTTTCAGAACAGTCGGCATCTGCACCAGAAACTGCAACGCACTGCCCACGACGGAACCCCATGCTGTCAGCGTCGCCAAATGAAACTGAGTCTCTCGTCTTCCGAACCAAATCAGTGTCGTAATGATGGCCAGGTTCCAAACGACGGGAGCTGTGTAGGAGAGAAAGAAACGCCGGTGACTGTTTAGGACGCCCAAACACCAAGCTGACAAAACCAACAGCCCGGCGCCCGGGAAAAATATCCTGACCAGTTGCACCGTCAGTTCTTTAGAAGACGGATTAAAGTTATAGGCAAAGAGACGGACAAAAAGCGGAGTCGCCAACACGCCAATCAGAACGATCACCGACGTCGCCAGCGCCAGCATGGTGAAGACGGCGTCGGCAACTCGCGATGCTTCCTTGCGATCGCCGCGCGCCAGCAGGTTGGCGTATACGGGAATGAACGACGCGGACAGCGCGCCTTCGCCGAAAACATTTTGCAGAAAGTTGGGAATGCGGAACGCGGCGCTGAACGCTCCGGCGGCGTCTGACGTGCCCAGGTAGTAGGCGAAAACCCTTTGCCGGATGACGCCGATGATTCTGCTAATCAGAATCCCGGCGCCGACCATGAAGGCATGCTTGCCGGTGCTTTCGCCGTGTCCGCCGTCGCTGACGCGCGGAAAGCGGCCGGTGCTTTCACCCACTACGTCGATTGTTTCGCCGGCAATTTCAGATGCGTTGCGACGACCGCTCAGATCACGGTCGAAGGAGGCTGCGGGTTCTGAGTCACGGTCAGCAGAGGATTTGTCGGACTCAGGGCTGCGGTCGTCGTTCATTCAGTCAGAGATTATAGTCGCGAATCTTGGTTAAGAGCGTTTTGTAGCTGACGCCCAGCAAATCTGCGGCGCGCGCCTTGTTCCCTTCGCACTCGGCGAGTGCAGCTTGAATCTTCTGGCGCTCGACGATCTGAGTAGCACGCGACGTCACTTCATTCAGCGTGCCTGAGAGATCGAACCCGATCGCTTTTGCCTCAGCCGCACCATCGTTACCGAAGCCAAGATCGCGCGGCTGTAATTCCGCCGAGTCCGCCAGAATGCAGGCACGCTCGATCGAATTCTCTAATTCACGCACGTTGCCCGGCCAACGGTGTGAACGCAGCGCCTGCATGCCGGCTTCGCTGATGGACGCTTCACGTCCGCGCAGTTCCTTCCCGAGCTCGGCCGCGAAATGTTTCGCCAGCAGATCGACGTCATCATCGCGTTCACGCAGCGGCGGAATGTCTATCGGAAAGACAGCCAGCCGAAAGAAGAGATCGCCGCGAAATTCCCCGGTCTCGACTGCGGCGCGCAGGTCCTTGTTAGTTGCAGCGACGACGCGGACATCGACGGGAACGAGCGCTTTACCGCCAATGCGGTCGATGGCCTTCTCTTCAATCACGCGCAGTAGTTTTCCCTGCACCGCCAATGGCAGCTCGCCAATTTCGTCGAGGAAAACCGTGCCGCCGGAAGCCAGCTCGAACTTTCCGAGCCGGCGATCGCTGGCGCCGGTAAACGCGCCACGTTCATGGCCGAACAACTCATTCTCGATAAGTGTCTCAGGAATCGCGGCGCAGTTGATCGCCACGAAGGGCTGATCACGTCGATTGGAAAGATGATGAATCGCGCGAGCAAACAGTTCTTTGCCTGTTCCCGATTCGCCTAGTAACAGGACTGTCGCTTCGGTCGTCGCGACGCGCTGAGTCTCAGCCACGGTGCGCTTGATTGCTTCCGATTCTCCGATAATGCGCGGAAAGCCATAACGCTTCGACCACTCTTCACGCAGCAGAATGTTTTCAGTTCGCAATCGTGACTGCTCGAGCGCGCGTTCGACCAGCAGCAGCAGATGGTTTGAGTCGACCGGCTTTTGCAGAAAATCGTGCGCGCCATCCTTCATTGCCTGTACGGCTTCATCAATCGAGCCGTACGCCGTCATCACGATAACCGGAGTGTCACTGTTGGCATCTTTCGCGGCGCGCAGGACGTCGAGCCCCGACCCATTAGGCATGCGTAAATCAGTGAGAACTACTTTATGAGGAACGCGACTGATCTCTTGAATCGCCTCGCGCGCGTCGGCGGCTTCGGTGACGGTATAGCCGGCGTGCTCCAGAGTAAGTCGGAGCACGCGACGCAGGCTGTCTTTGTCTTCGACGAGAAGGATGTCCGGCATCAGATAGGCAGAAATCAGTATTCAGAGGTTAGCAGTCAGCAGCGATTATTCGGCGGTGGCCACATTTCGTCAACGTCATTAAGCTAAAGACGCTTTCGCAAACTACTGAGTTCTGCCTTCTGCCTACTGGTCTTTTGGCTCGTATTCGCCGGCGTTCTTGGGAGCTTCTGACTTCGAGTCGGCCAGCCTCATCGAAAGCTTCACCGGAAAATAGTCGAATGGCGCGGGCCCGCCGAGTGAGTTTTGAATCGCAGCCACAATGCGATCCTGATTTTCGCGAAAGCGGATGACGCTGCCGCGCTGATTCATGATCACGAACAGAACGACACGGCCCGTCTTCGTCCTCATCTGCCCGACCAGCGAGCTGGCGCCGCCGTCGGTGTACACCAACGTGCCGGTTTTCGCTACTACGCTGCCCCGCTCCAGAGGATCTGTGTAGCGCTGTTCCAACGTGCCCGGATCGACGCCGGCGACTGGGAGAATGTCCGGCAACGTCAGTTTGCTTTTCGCCAGCTCGGTACGCAGTCCGCGGAGAATCTTCATCATCGCCCGCGGCGTCACGCGATTTATCCCGAGGCCACTCGTCGACGATAGCGAAACTTCATCCGTGTTGATGTTGAGACTCTTTGTGACTGTCGTCGTCACGCCTTGCGGACCGCCGAGCGTGTCGCCGATACGCTCAGCCATAAAGTTGTTTGAATAACAGAGCAAGACTTTCAAAACATCAACCAGCTTGCTCGACTTGTGCATCAGCAGCGGCACCGCGCCCGGAGGAGCTGCGTCCACGATTACTTCGCCGGAAATGACCACACTGGGAACGCTACTCAAACTCGCATTGTCGTTAAGTAGCTGGCGCTCATCGAGCCAGGCTCGCGTCGCCGCGCCTGAACGGCGCGCCGCGTCGAGCGTGTCACGAAAGTCTTCGCCGGATCTTTTCGCATTCCATGAAAAGTTCATCGTGAAGCCGGGCGCGATGATCAGATTGCCAGTGACAGTGCGAATGCCGAGATCATTCAAACGCCTCGCCAACATCACGGCGTGTTCATAATGAAATGAAGGATCGCGGCCGGCAATGATCAAGTCGCCATTCACTGTGCCCGTCGCCGGATCAATCGTGCCAGTTCGCCAGACCGCCGTCACAAAGCGATGCTCCGGCCCGAACGTTTGCAGCGCGGCGTACGCCGTGGCCAGCTTCACGGAGGATGCCGGATTAAATTTGTCTTCAACTGCCTGCGAAGCGATCGTGGCGCCGTCAATGGTTTCAGCCAGCACGCCTTGATATCCGGCGACCGGCGTCAGATACGCGGGATAGGCGATGGCCTGGGAATCGGTCGCATTGGCAGGCGATGGAGTTGATTGACCAGTCGAGACTTCGCGTGAACGCGTCGCCAGAGGTTGATTAGGCGCAATGGGCGCCGTCTGTTGCGCAGCAACGGGTGCTACTATGCCTGCCAGCAGCAGGAACGACAGAATCAGTTGGGCAAGCAATCGACTAAACATAAAAATCACCGCGACGCGCGGCAAGCAATAATAACACGACCCTTGCATCGCTGCGCCGGGGACTTTTTTGATGCCGCGTGCTTGCGCCGGGATGTACATGCTTGCCTTGCCCGCTCACTTCCCCCAACTTCGTTGACAGTGTTACGAACGCGTGCCTAGAATTCCTCTGTTGAAAATCTGTGAGTGCGAATCGTCAACCGATAACCATCGATCGTTTGCGCACGGAGTACGCCAAACGCAAGCGAGAGATTCGCGCGCGGCTCCGGGAATTCCGTCACGTCTGGCAAACAGCTGACGACCACCGCCTGTGGGAAGAAATGGTCTACTGCATCTTCACCGCGGGCGCGTCAGCCCGGATGGGCTTGAAATCGGTCGAAGCGCTGCGGCCGCTCCTGGCGAGCGGCGAGCAACGCGAGATGACTAAAGCGCTGGTCGACGCAGGCGCGCATCGGTTTCCGAACGCGCGACCGGCCTACGTGATTGTGACGCGCGATTACTTACATGAGACGTGCTCGATGCGCTTGCGCGATCGACTGCGGGCGTTTCGCGATCCTTTTGAGCGGCGCGACTGGTTGGCTCGTGACCCGCAAATAAAAGGGCTGGGCTATAAAGAGGCGAGCCACTATTTGCGCAATATTGGCTTCAAAGGTTACGGCATTCTTGATAAGCACATCGTTCGCTGTTTGCACGAACTGAACATCATTGATTCACCAAAACCGCCCACGACGCGCGGGCGGTACCTGGAGACCGAGCAAAAGATGCGCGAATTCGCCGCGCAGGCTGAAATCGATTTTGATGAACTCGACCTGTTATTGTGGTCAATGAAGACCGGCGAGATTCTCAAGTAGCATGAAACATCGAAACCCGAGTCTGATGTTGGTACTGAGCCTCGCGATCGTCTGCCTGCTCTCAGCTAACTCTCTTTCCGCTCCCGCAGCAGACAACGAAAAGGCCCGCAATCGTGCCGAGCGCGCCCTGCGCGCCGGAGACTTCCAACGCGCCGAGCAGATGTATCGAGACATTCTCGCCAGGGACGATCATGATCTGGAGGCGCGTCTTGGATTGAGTCGGACGCTGTTAAAGCAGCGTCGCTCGCAGGAGGCTTTTGATCATGCCGCGCGCGTAATTGCCGTCAATCCGCTGTCCGCGCGGGCGCACGCGCTGCTGGGCGCGGCGGTGTTGGCGTCGGGAGACTTTCGCCTATCAGTCGAAGAGTTTCGCACGGCGCTTACCTTGAATGAGGAAGAAGCGATCGCGATCGCCGGTTTGGCGATGGTCGATTATTACGAGAACCGGATGGCGAGCTGCCTGGCGCGAATGCGTCGCGCGGTCGCGATCGACAGCGCAGAGCCCGATTACATTTTCAGTCTGGGCCAGGCGGCCGCCCGCTCTGAACGTTACAAAGAGGCGGCTGATGCTTACGAACGATTTCTGTTGATAGCTCCGCGCACAGACGAAGATCGCCGCGCGCGAATTCGTGGCTTGATCGACTTTCTTCGTTACCTCGGACAACAGGGCTCGCTCTATAACGTAGACGGAGCCGATCGCACCGTAGTTTCTTTTGAGGCGCCGGACCTCAGACCGATCCTGACGATCAAAGTAAACGGGTCGAAGCAAACTCTGCGTTTCGTACTCGACACCGGTTCGGGTATGTCCGTTCTTTCCGAAGAGACTGCGCGCAAAATTGGCATCAGACCCGTGGCCCGCGGAGGCATGGCGCGCGCAGTGGGCGGCGGCGGCAAATTCGAAATCGTTTACGGATATCTCAACTCGCTCGAGATTGGTGACATCAAGGTCAGCAAAGTGCCCGTATATATTCGCCACTTCTACGACGAGACAAATCCCGTCGATGGATATCTTGGCATCGCCGCAATCAATCACATGGTGACATCGGTTGATTACGGTAATATGAAGTTGACGCTGGATCGGCGGCGCAAGGATCAAGAGACTCCGGAAACTGCGGCGACGCCGAATCAAGGTGCCGGCACAGTCGCAATTTCGCCCGCGATCAATATTCCTATGCGGACGACGGCCAGCGGGTTCTTAAGCGGCGAGGTTCTGGTCGATGGTTTTACCAAACCGATGAACTTCATCATTGATACGGGGGCGACCGTGACGGTGCTTTCTGAGAGAACGGCTGCGATGGACGAGGCGCAGGGCTTCATTCGCCCCAGTCGCATGCGAGTCTACGGCGCCGCGGGCGTGGCGGAGAATGTGAAAGTTGCGATGCTGCGAAAAATCGCGATTGGATCTTACAGCCGCGAAGATGTCGACGCCGCGGTCCTCGATCTCGAATCAGTCAACGAGACTGCCGGGTTCCTCCAAAGCGGCATTCTGGGCGGAAATTTCCTGCGGCACTACCGCATCATTTTTGATTTTCCGCACGGCGTGATGCGCTTTGAGCCGCTGCAACCTGAAGGCACTCAGAAGATCAGTCAACCTCCTCCGGATTTGTCAGGCCGTTCGCAGTAACAGCACAATCGATGAAGCCCAGCACTTATTTAGAGACTTCGGTGATCGGCGCCTACCTCGACAACGGCGAACCGTTTCGGCGCGACCTGACCATTCGCTGGTGGGAGCACGAGCTGTCTGAGTATCGGGCGGTGATCTCGCCACTCGTAGTGAGCGAGCTGGAAAGATTGTCTGAGCCACATCGATCGGCATACCTGAAATTGATTAAAGGACTCGAACAGGTTGAGTTGACGGAAGAGGCGGCGATTCTCGCGGACGGTTATGTGTCGCGCGGAATCTTTCATCGCAAGTTCATCGCCGACGCCTTGCATGTAGCGGTTGCGTCAGTTCACAAAATCGATTATCTAGTTACATGGAACTTCGGTCACCTCGCGAACGTGCGGCGGCAAGCACGAATTCGATTATTCAATACTGCCGCCGGATTTTTCGTGCCGATGATTGTGACACCTGAGTTTCTGGTTTCCGAAAGCACCGAGACGGAAGCTAGTAAGACTTTTGAATTCTAACTGAATGTATCGACGGCCAAAATTTCTGACTGTGCTGCACAAGATTCGCGAATCGATGTCGCGCGAAGCTGATTACGACGTGGATCTGTTCGCTGAGATGGTGCGCTCTCGGACGCGACCTGCGTACGGTCCTAAGCGCAACATCCGCGGCTTTGTGAAACGTGCACCCCGGAATGAAGAAACCGAATTGGAGATCGAACCGGTGAAACAACGGCGCGCAGGTTCTTAGTTCTGCCCTCTGCTCTTAGCTCGTAATGGACGCAACGTTCGAAACCATCGGATTGGAAGTGCCGAGCGAGAAAGCCATCAACTTTCTGGCTGAGCGCGCTGAGAATCACGGCGAGCCGACGCAGCTTTCCCGGCGCGGCGCGGTGCTGCATGGACGCTGTTGGAAACTGGGCGAAGGCTTGGAGGTTTGGACTGTCCTTTATGAATCCGAAACCGGCGATGTGTTCTATGCCAATTGCCGGCCCGGTTTTCGCGCGCGTTATACGCAGCGGATCAGCCCGTGGGCGCTGACCGAATACGACGAAGAAGGTGAAGCCGTCATTCATGGCTATTGCAACGGCACTGACACCGAGGTCCTCTTTGAACTTCAAAACCTTACTGAAGTCGGCGCCTCAAGCTTTCGTGCCCCGGCTCTCTACGTAGGCCTGTGCGGACTCGCGTATCGAGCGCATATATGTTCGCGCGAGATGAATGCTCGCTGGTTGCCATTGGAGCGCGCGGTCCCCTCACGCGCCGCGCATGAGAACGATTGGATCCTTCGCGGTCGCGTCATCGCGTTTAAGCCGCTGCGCAACCCTCTGTCCGGTAGTGAACTCTATTGGATTTATGTCGATGCCGGTGGACTCAAGCTGGAAGTGCTGGTCAATTCGCGCGCGCTCAGTGGATCCGATCTTGAAATCGGAGCGACGTTGTCCGCGGAGGTCTGGCTTCAGGGACACGTACTCGACGATCAAGCTCTACGCCTGCGTTACGAAGGCATCGACCCGGAAGTGGTGTTGAGCGATTGCTGGTCGCGCTTTTCACGCAGAAACTAGATTGCGAATAACCGACGTCGCTGACTCCGCATCGTTGGTCACTAAATGAAGCGACTCGCAATCATCTTTATTGTCCTAATTCTCGCCGCCTGCGGACTGTACTTCCTCGATCAATATTGGATTCATCGCTATGACGGGTTGATTGCGCAAGAGGCGGCGCGCTATCACGTCGATCCCGATCTGGTTTGGAGCATCGCTTACGAGGAAACATATTTTCGGCCGTGGAAGAAAGGCAGCCACGGCGAGATCGGTCTGATGCAAGTGACTCCGGGCGCTTTGCAGGACTGGGCGTCTGCGAATACGACTCCGGTAAATCAGCAGCGCGCCACGAATGATCCCGGCAGCGTGTTGAACGATCCCGAAAAGAATATTCAAGTCGCTTGCTGGTATCTGCAGAAGGCTGGCGAAGATTATCCGGACACGCCCGGGCGCGAAGCGCGGATGCTTGCCGCTTACAATGCCGGTCGTAGCCGAGCGGCTGACTGGAACCGGGTCGATAATGGAGCGCGCCCTTTGACCGAAGAAGAGTTCATTGCGCGGATTGATATTGCGTCGACCAAGGCCTACGTCACTTCAATTCTCGGTCGCTACCATCGTGTAAAATCGGCGAAGAGTAATTCGCTCGTTCGGCTCGGGCAGCCTCAATAACCCCGTTCATGCCCACCATCTATTCAGCTCATTGGGTTCTGCCAATCGTCTCGCCGCCAATTGAATGGGGCGCGGTGGCTATCGATGGATCACAGATAGTCGCCGTCGGTAGCCGCGAAGAGATCGCCCTGCGCTGGACCGACGCGCGCGTTGAGGACTTTGGTGAAGCCGCCGTCCTGCCGGGACTCATTAACACCCATTCGCATTTAGAACTCACCGTGATGCGGGGCTTTCTCGAAGCTGAGGAGCACGATTTTTTTGCGTGGTTGAAGAAGCTCACCATCGCGCGCATGGCGATGACCGATGAAGACCTGTTCGTGTCCGCCACCTGCGGCGCGATTGAAGCGGCCCGCGCCGGTATTACCTGCGTCGGCGATTCGAGTTCTTTCGCCACGCAATCGATGAAAGCGCTCCAGCAACTCGGCTTGCGCGGAATTGTGTACCAGGAATCATTCGGGCCGGATCCGAAGCTCGCCAGGGAAAACTTTGAGAAGTTGGTCGAGCAAGTGAATTCGATGCGTTCGCTGGAGACAAATCTCGTACGCGCCGGCGTATCGCCGCACGCTCCATATACGGTGAGCGCGCCGCAACTCGAATTGATTTCCGAGTTTGCCATCGACGAAAAGCTCCCGCTGATGATGCACGCGGCCGAGTCAAAGGCTGAGAGCATGTTCATGTTGAAAGGCGAGGGCCCTTTCGCCGAAGGTTTGCGCAAACGCGGCCTCGAATGGCGTGTTCCCGGCGTATCCACAATTCAGTATTTGGATCGTCACGGAGTGATGGGCACGCGGCCTTTGCTCGCTCATGGCATCAATGTCGACGACGCGGACATCAACTTGATGAAGCAAAGAAACGCCGGAGTCGCGCATTGTCCAAAATCGAATGCCAAGCTCCGCCATGGCCGCGCCCCCTTCGCGAGATTCGTCTCGCACGGGCTGAACGTTGGTTTGGGCAGCGACTCAGTGGCGAGCAACAACACATGCGACATGCTGGAAGAGGCGCGTTTCGCGACGCTACTCGCTCGTGTGTCAGAAGCCGGACCGTCAGGGAGGGCGAGCAACGACATCATTACGCCTGAGGATCTTGGTTCTATACTTGCCCTCCCTGACGGTCGGGCTTCTGACACCATTACAGCGACAGACGCCTTATTCGCGGCAACGTTGGGTGGGGCGCGCGCCCTCGGTCTCGATAATCAGATCGGCGCGCTAGCGGTTGGCCTGAGCGCGGACTTGACGGTAATAGATCTTCGGGGCGCTCATCAACAACCAAGTGCCTCGCCTGAGGACGCTATTATCTTTTCGTCCTCAGGAAGAGATGTGATTTGCACAATGGTCGCGGGTAAAGAGGTCTATCGCGCTGGACGTGGGGATGCTTTTGGCGAACCGGATTTCATTCAACGCCTACGGACGATTCGGCAGAAGCTCGACACTGTCACAAGCACAACCTAGCCCCTTTTCGCAGTGCGCCTTTCGGAAGTATTATTCCCTCGTTATGAATAGTTCCATCACAAAAGCACGAATAGCGATTCCTTTTTTCAGCATTTCGATTCTGGTTTTCGCCGGCAGTGTCCTGGCACAAACAACCACCTCGAATCCGAATGCGCCGCCTATCAGTCCTCAGAATCCGACTATGGCATCGGGCAAGCTGGACAACGACAGAGAGGGGCTTTACGCGCTTTGGACTGATTACAAGCGTAATCTGAACCCGGAACAGCAACGCTACGCATATCCAACTGCGAAGGAATACCTGCGGCGGTGGGGCGGCGAGAATGACGCGGAAACGAAGGAAGTTAAGAAATGGGTTGCCGAATATGAGCGGCAGATGTACACGCGCGACATGTACACTGCGTATAACGCGAAGAGTTACGCGAAAGTTTTTGAGCTGGGGCGGCCGGCGCTAAAGTCCGATGCCGAAAATTTCGCCGCGTTGAGCCTGATGGTTGAAGCTGCTCACGACAATTCGCTTGCCGGAAAATCAGAGTTCAATGCGGAAGCAGCCGAGTACGCGCGAGAAGCCATCAAGCTGCTCGAGGGTGGCAAGGTCTCGAAGCCGGATCCTTTCAAGAGCACGGACACGGCGCGCAGCTTTCTGAACTATGCGTTGGCCACAATGGTTAAGGACCAGGCGCCTGCGGAAGCCGCCCTCGCCTATGCCAAAGCCTTGAAAGTGCCCGATAACCCTTACACCAAAGACCCAATTGCCTATCATCGCATGGGAATTGCGATTTACACGGGCCAGTTGGCGCCGCTCTCCGCTGAATACAATGATAAGTTTGGCGGCAAGCAATCGTCGGCTGAACAGACGGCGATGATGTCAAAAATCATGAAGCTGGCCGACCAGGCGATTGATGCCTACGCGCGTGCCGTCGCGTTGCTTGACAAGCCGGAACAGAAAGACGCCCGCGCCAAAGCGCTGGGACAACTAACCACGCTCTACAAAGCCTTTCATAACGGATCGGATGCGGGATTGAATGAATTGATCGCGGGAGTGTTGTCGAAACCGATACCTTGATGCAGTTAGACCACCACCCGCTACCGCAGGTGGTTCTGACCGCTGCTGCCCTTGCTTACGCGCGGGCTTCTGACATCCGGCCCCGTCACGCGGGGCCCAAAGTTGGCCTTATCAACCTTCTATCGTGCTCATCGCGGTTACGGCTCTCTTTTCGTAACCCCCGATGACCACGAGGTTCCTTTTCTCAACGGCGCTTAGCTGCGCGTCGCTGTAATTCGGGTTGGCTTTGTACCAGTCAAAACTAGCGAAGTACTTTTGCGTCCACGGATCCTTGAAGACTTTGCCGTGGCGCGCGTAAATCTCGTCACGCATCTTTCTCACATCTTCGACGAACAGACCCTGGAGGAGGGCCCGCGTGATCGGCTTGGTGCTGATCGAGTTGTGCAGCTTGCCCTCGTAAGCAACGATGGTTTCAATGTTCGTTTTGTCGCTGCCGGAAATTTCCTCGTCCTTGAACTCTTCTTTCGGATCGTACCAGGACTGACTGCCAAAGTACTGTTGAATCCACATCGTCTTGAAGATGCGGCCGTGTCGCGCGTAGATCTCGTTTCGCAGCAGACGCAGTTCGTGCAAACTCAAACCAGTAAGCATAGCGTCTGAGATCAACTTATCTTCGAACAACTCCATGTCGCCCGGCGCGAGCGCCACCTTGCGCTGCTGTTTACGAATCAGATCGATCAGCGCGAGGTTCTTGCGCTCGGTGTCATTCAGCGATTTTGGGTTGTAGGTATCGGCAGCGCGGTACCAGTAGCGCTCGTCAAAATATTGCTGAAGCCATGGCGTGTCATCGAACCGGCGGCCATGAATCGCTTCAATCTCTGACGCGAGCACCGTCCATTCGGCGTTGGTGTGCGTGCCGAGTTTCTTTCGAGTTAACGCGCGATCCTCCCACAGGCGCATGTCGCCGGGCTGGACCGTTTCATGCTGTTCAGCTTCAGCGATGCGAATCACGTCAAGGTTGCGACGCTCGGTGTCGTTCAGCGCCGAGTTTGCGAAGTTGGCGTCGGCTTTAAACCAGGGACGCGACTCGAGGAAACGGCGAATGTCGGGATCTTTGAAGACGCGACCGTGTTTGCCAAAGACGATACCACGCACGAGCTTCAAATCGTCGATCGTCAGCGTCCCGAGGTCGCTCTTCTTGATCGCCTTGGACGAAAAATCGTAGGACTCCCAATTCTTCATTGAGGCATATTCGTCCTGGGCCTGGGTTATTGCCGATGCCGTGAATAGGACGAACAGCAGTGGAGCGATCGTGCGAACTAGCTTCAAGGGGGATTTCATAGGCGCCTTTCTTTCTGTAGAGACATGTTCAGAACCGCGAGCGATAGCGACCGGATCGGAACGGCGCTTTGAATTCTCCACGAGCTTGGATGATCCGGTCGCTACCGCTCGCGGTTCTGACACCTATCCAAAAATATCGCGGACCTTATCGACTAACCGTTTGTCTTCGAGATCCTGGGTTTCGATCTTGGCCAACTGTTCAAGCAGCTTACGTTGTTCGCGCGTCAAACTTGTCGGCGTGATCACCGATACTGAAACGAAGAGGTCTCCTTTACCTCGACCGCCGAGCACCGGCATTCCCTGCCCGCGCACTCTGAAAACGGTTCCGGTTTGTGTCCCGGCTGGAATCTTCAGCGATTGATCTTCATTCAGCGTTTTGACGTTAATCTCGGCTCCCAACGCTGCCTGTGCAAAACTAACCGGGACCGATGCGTACAAGTTATTTCCCTGCCGCTCGAACTCTTCATGCTCAGCAACATGAATGACGACGTAGAGATCTCCCGGCGGCCCACCTTGAACGCCCGACTCGCCCTCGGCTTGCAGGCGTAATCTCGATCCAGTCTCGACACCGGCGGGGATCTTCACCTCAATCGACTTTTCCCGTTCGATGCGCCCCGCGCCACGACAAGTCTCGCACGGCGAAGTTATCACCTGGCCGGAACCGCGACACGTGCTGCAAGTTCGCGACACGGAAAAGAAGCCTTGCTGAAACCGAACTTGGCCAACGCCCTGACACGTGCGACAGGTTTCGGGTTTCGTACCGGCCGCCGCGCCTGATCCATTGCACGTCTCACAAGTCTCGAGCTTTGGAATTCGCAACTGGGCAGTCATTCCCACCGCCGCTTGTTCCAAAGTTATTTCGAGGTCGTAACGGAGATCGGCTCCTCGTTGCGCGGCTGAGCGACGTCCGCCCGCTCGGCCGGTTGCGCCAAATACATCGCCGAAGCCAAACAGGTCGCCCAGGATGTCTTCGATGCCGCCGAAGCCGGGCGCACCCCACGCTGCGTTGGCCGCGCTGCTTGAAACTCCCGCGTGCCCGAAACGATCGTAACGCTGACGCTGTTCGGCATTCGAAAGAACCGAATACGCTTCGGCCGCTTCCTTGAACTTCTCTTCCGCTTCGGGATCGCTCTGGTTCTTGTCAGGATGATATTGATGCGCGAGCCGTCGATAGGCCGTTTTCAGATCTTGTTCGCTGGCTGAATGGTTCACGCCCAGCACTTCATAATAATCGCGTTTATTATTCGACATACTTCTTAATAGCAACGGCCAGCAGTTCCGACCGGCGTACCGGCAAAGCCACTGACCGTGGTTATTCTAACTGAACGGTCAAGTCCGCTCAATCAGGTTATGATCCTGCCGGCGACGTGTCGTTCAACATAGCCGTGGTGAGTTGCTTGGCAAAGCGTTCGACACCGTCAAGCGCCATCCGTAACTCACCCATCTCTTCCGAGCCAATCGCCGCTTCGCCTTCTTTCAGAAGGATCTGGCCCGCGTCCTGGGCTTCTTTCGAAAGCAGTCCGCCAAATTCCTTGAACGACCGTTGGGTGTTCTTCAGCAGGCTTGCCAATTTGTTTTGCAGGTCAACGCGTTCACGCGTTTTATTATCGGCATCAGCCGAATCTTCAGCTTCGGTAATAATCCGATCGATTTCGTCGGGCGACAATCCGGACGTCGGAGTGACGCGCATCTGTTGTTCGCGGTTGGTAGATTTGTCCGTGGCCGAAACTGAGACGATGCCATTCGCATCAACTTCGAAAGCCACTTCGATCTGGGGAATACCCCGCGGCGCCGGCGGTATCCCAACCAACTCGAATTTCCCCAGACTGCGATTGCCGGTCGCGATTTCGCGCTCGCCTTGCAGGATGTGAATCTCTACCGACGACTGATTGTCGACCACCGTAGTAAACGTCAGGCTGTTGCGCAGCGGAATAGTCGAATTGCGCTCGATAATTTTCGTGAACAAACCGCCGCGCGTTTCCAGGCCAAGACTGAGCGGCAGGACGTCGAGCAGGACGATGTCTTTGACGTCTCCTGAGAGAACTCCTCCCTGAATGGCCGCGCCCATGGCGACCACTTCATCAGGGTTGATTTCGGCAGAAGGCTGTTGGCCAAAGAATCCGGTGACGGTGCGCTCAACGAGTGGTGATCGGGTCTGACCGCCAACCAGAATGACCTTGTCAACATCGCCGGCCTTTATCTTCGCGTCCGCCAGAGCGCGTTCGCACGGCTCGATCGTCTGCTTGACGAGATCCTCAACCAAAGCTTCGAACTTCTCACGCGTCAAACTCTTGTTGAGATGTTTTGGTCCGGAAGCGTCTGCGGCAATGAATGGCAAATTAAAAGTCGCCTCTGAAACTGACGACAGTTCGCACTTAGCGCGTTCGGCTGCCTCTTTCAAACGCTGCAACGCCAATCGATCCTTACGTAAGTCAATGCCGGTTTCCTCGAGGAACTGATCGGCCATCCAGTTCATGATGCGCTCGTCAAAGTCTTCGCCACCGAGGTAAGTGTTCCCCGATGTCGACATGACTTCGAACACACCGTTATTCATTTCCAGAATCGAAATGTCGAAAGTACCGCCGCCCAGGTCATAGACGGCAATCTTCTCCGACTCAGATTTGCCGAGTCCGTACGCCAGCGCCGCTGCGGTCGGCTCGTTAATGATTCTTTCAACGTTCAGACCGGCGATCTTGCCCGCGTCCTTGGTAGCCTGGCGTTGGGTGTCGTCGAAGTAAGCAGGAACCGTAATGATAGCGTCGGCGACCGGCTCGCCCAGAAAGTCCTCGGCGGCGGCTTTCAAACGTTGCAGGACAATCCCGGAAAGCTCCGGCGGGCTGTAGACACGGCCTTGAACGTTGATCCGGGCATCGCCGTTCTGAGAATCGACAATCTCAAACGGCGCGGTTTCCCGCATCCGCTGCGTCTCGGGCGAATCAAACTTGCGGCCGATCAAACGCTTCACCGCATAAACGGTATTCGACGCGTTCGTCACGGCTTGTCGCTTGGCGATTTGTCCGACCAGGCGCTCGCCTTTGTCCGTGAAGCCAACCACGCTGGGAGTCGTGCGGCCGCCTTCCTTATTGGGAACGATCTGCACGGTCCCGCCTTCGAGGACCGCTACGCAGCAGTTGGTCGTTCCTAAATCGATGCCAATAATTTTTCCCATTGCACTGTTGTGGGTGATTAGAGATCAGCGCGTACGCGAGCGTGTCAGGCAGCTTCATCCGTACGTGCGGCGACTTTTACCATTGCCGGACGCAAGAGGCGTTCGCCGATGCGATAGCCTCGGGTTATTTCTTCGGTCACCATATCCGGTTCGAATTTGTCTGACGGTTCAGTGGCCACTGCTTCGTGAATATGCGGATCGAAACGCTCGCCGACAGCCGCGATTGGTAGAATTCCAAGCGATTCAAGCACGTCGCATAGCTGCTTATTGATCAGTTCAATCCCATGGAGAAAATGCTTGAACTCTTTTGATTCATGCGACTGGACCGTTTGTTCGGCATCGACCGCGCGAGCAAGGTTGTCAACAACCGGCAAAAGCTTTCGCGCCACGTCGGCAACCACGCGGTTGAAGGTCTCGGCGCGCTCGCGCTCAATTCGCTTGCGATAGTTTTCAAAATCAGCTTGCCGACGGGCCACCGCCTCGCGAGACTCGGTTAATTCGCTCTGCAAGCGCTTCAATTCTGACCGTGCAGCAATCAGCTCTGCCAATTCTGGTCCGCCAATCGGCAGATCGCCGCGAACCTCGCCGGAATCAATTTCCACTATCGGCAACGACTCGTCTTCCACCTCGCTCAAATCGAAGTCGACGTTTCCCTGAGAAGGCTCAGTCATATCCTGATCCTCATCATCGACGAAGCGAATCGGAATGCTGCCCGAGGGTCTCTCCTTGTTTCCAGTGGTCATTTTCCAGTAGAACTCTCAGCTTGGGATGTTACTGCCAACAGTGGGTCAACCTAGTGAAGTGACGCTTCGTTTACGAACGCGCGTTCAATGAAGCGCGCTAAATAGTTTACCACAGCAACCATCCGCCCGTACTCAATCCTTGTTGGACCGATAACACTGAGCGTGCCGGATACATCGGCTCCGACACGATAAGAACTTGAGATAACGGCGCAGTGCTGCATGGAAACTGTAGGATTCTCTTGTCCGATAATTACTCTCACGCGCCCGGCCATATCGCCGGCGAGACACTCATTCAGAATCTTTACCAAACGCGACTTCTCTTCGAGCATTCGGAACAGCTCGCGCATTCTCTCCGTCTCCGAGAATTCGGGCTTGCCGAGAATATTCGAGGCCCCATCGATGAAAACGCCGGCAGTGGCTGTATCGTCGTCTTCCAGACTGCGCTCCCAAAGCAGAATCGCGTTCCGCACCACTGAATCGTAGAGCGCCCGCTGCTGTTTCATCAGCTCGACAATCTCAGCGCGAATGGCGAGCAGTGTTTTGCCTGAGTACTCCGTGTTCAAGTAGCGCGCAGTTTGGTTCAATTCGTCCTGGCTGAAATCCTCCGTCATGGAAATGACCTTGTCATGGACGACGTTCGACATGGAAACGAGCACGACCAGCACCCGGCTGTCGGGCAGCTTCATGAACCGAATCTGCTTCAAGCGATTCTCAGACAGGGCCGGCCAGATAATGATGCCGACATTCTCAGACAACTGGGACAACACGTGCGAAGCTTTTTCCATCAAGCGATCAGGCCGGGCGGTAATCTCGTGGCCGAGGCCGATGCTTTCGATGACGTTTACGTCTTTCGCCGACAGCCGCGTCGAATCGATCATATGGTCTACGTAATAGCGATATCCTCTGTCCGTCGGAATCCTACCGGCAGATGTGTGCGGCTGCTCTAGGTACCCAAGTTCTTCAAGCTCCGACATCACGTTACGGATAGTCGCCGAGCTCCAGCCGGTGGCGTGCGCAAACCTGTCCGAGATTTTGTGCGAGCCAACCGCATCGCCGGTCAGCACGTGCTCCTCGATAATTGTGGAAAGCACTGCCTGGCGGCGAGAATCGGGCTTCGGGCGTCTGGATTTTGTTGGGGTTTCCGGCATTTGAGAAGACTGGAACAAGGGGCGACCCAGACAGTATAGCGAATTACGGAAATTAGCTGCAATTGTTGAGTTTGGAGGTCCGTCCGGCCGCATCGTCGATTCGCTGCCCGGCGATTCGGCGTGAGCGGCTGGGGACCCGCAATCTCTGTCGCTTTCTTGGCTTTCGGAGTCCCGGTTTGACGCCTGCTGGCTTGGCCCATAAAATTGAGCGGTTGACTGGCCCAGTCATGGCGCAATCGGAGCCCCATCTTAGAAGAGTTTTCCACGACGCCTTCCGCCATTTCGGTGGCGGTCGCAAGCGTTTTATCCCTGATGTCGATGCAGTCGAAGTGAGGTTCTATCCGTACGCAGGATTGCACCACACGATCAGAGTGCGCGAGGGCCGCGTCTATGTACGCATCTCTGACCTGCTGAGAATTGCGCCGCCGGAGGTCATCCGAGCCATTTCTTTCTTGCTCGTGGCGCGACTGCTATCGCGCAAGGCTCCTTCGGAACACGAACAAGTCTACCGCTCGTTTTCCTTTACACCTGAAGTATTGAGAGCGTCTGACATCGCCAGGCGACAGCGAGGCCGCAAGCAGATCTCGACATCGACTGGCCGGATCTATGATTTGGAAAAGCTATTCAGGAAATTGAATCGAAGACATTTCGACGATTCTTTGGAGATGCCAACACTGACCTGGTCGCGACGGCGGGCGCGCAGCATTCTCGGCCACCACGACGCCGCACACGACACCATTACCATCAGCAAGATGTTGGATTCGCCGGAAGTTCCGGAATGGTTCGTTGAATACATCCTCTTCCACGAGATGCTTCACATCAAACACGCCGCGCGCATCATCAAGGGCCGGCGCTATTATCACACCCCGGCTTTTCGCGCCGAGGAGCGCAGCTATCCGCGGTATGAAGAGGCCCAGAAGTGGCTCGATCGAGTCATCCGTCGCCGCCATGAATTACGGGCTCGCGCCGCCTGACCTTTCGGGAACTTTAATTACCGACGCACGTTTACTCATTTAGGTAGGTGGGCTCCTCCTGAGAGCGAGCAAGTCGCGCGATTCGATCACTAGAAGCGAACGCAAGGCTTGCTCGTTCTGCTTTAAGAGACGATTCCCTGGCGCGATAGCCGCTGGACAACGCGCCGCCGCTCCCGCTAGACTACGTCGTTTGCAAGCACATTGTGATTCTCACCTGTGGCGTCACGAAATAATTTCTTAGAAAGATCGCTTAACAAATGGCAATTCCAGCAACGCAAATCAGAAAAGGCATGGTCATCGTGTTTGAAGGTGAGCCCTGCCGTGTCGTCGAATTTCGGCACCATACACCCGGGAACCTGCGGGCAATGATTCAGACAAAGCTGCGCAGCCTGCGCACCGGTTCATCGTTCGAGCACCGGTTCCGCTCGGCTGACACGATTGAGCGCGCGTCACTTGAACAGCACGAGATGGAGTATATGTACTCGGATGGTTCTCATCATCATTTCATGAACACCGAGAATTACGAGCAAGTGGCCCTGAGTGATGACGAATTGGGCGATTCAGCGCAGTGGCTGTCACCCGGGCTGAAAATTCAGGCCGAGTTTTACGAAGGCTCGCCGATCGGTATCGATTTGCCACCGTCTTTGGAGCTGACTGTCACGCAAACTGAACCTTCGCTCAAAGGCGCCACGGTCTCGAACGTGAACAAGCCGGCCACGCTTGAGAATGGCGTGACCATTACGGTGCCGCCGTTCATTAACGAAGGCGACCGCCTCCGCGTCGATCCCACTGAAGGCCGCTACATCGAACGCGCGAAATAGCAGGCTTCAATCTGCGGTTGGGATTCGTTAAGATTCCGTCAACTTGAGCCAGGATTGAAGTCGCGCCGTCATGTATCTGATCTACAGCCTACTGCTCACGCTCGGCCTTGTAATTCTCCTGCCGAGGTTTGCAGTTGATGCTCTGCGCGCGGGCAAGTATGTGACCGGGCTGCGAGAGCGATTAGGCCGCGTTCCGCTCTTTAACGATCGTGACAGACCCTTGATTTGGCTTCACTGTGTTTCTGTTGGCGAGACAGAAGCGGCAAAGCCTTTAGTAAGGTCGCTTCGCGAACACTTTCCGCTTCACCGCCTGGCTGTATCGACAACTACTGTTACGGGCCAACAAGTCGCCAGGCGGGCTTTCCACGACGTAGCGACGATTTTCTACTTTCCGCTTGATCTAAATTGGATAGTGCGACGCGTTCTGCGAACGTTGCGACCGTCGGCGGTTCTGATTATGGAGACGGAATTGTGGCCCAACCTTCTGCGCGAGTGCCATCGTCAGTCAATTCCCGTTGCGCTGCTGAACGGGCGGATTTCGCAGAACTCTTTTCGCCGATATCGATGGATTCGCAGCTTCATGCGTAAAGTTCTCGGTAATATTTCGGTCGCAATCATGCAATCTCAGGCCGATGGTGAACGCCTTCGTGAACTTGGCATGCCCGCCGATCGCCTCATGACGCACGGCAACATAAAGTTCGACGGCGCTGAGTTATCGGAGGCAGATGTATCTTTGGCCGGAAGTTTTCGCGATCGATTCGCAATCTCTCCAGACCAGAAACTCATCGTCGCCGCCAGCACGCACGAGCCGGAAGAGACGATCGTGATAGAAGCCTTTCGACACTTGATCGACTCTAATAATGCGAACGCACTTCGTCTAATCATCGCCCCGCGCCATCCCGAAAGATTTGAAGAGGTTGCGAACCAGCTCGACGCCTCTGGTTTGAATTGTTCTCGGCGCTCATCACCTGAGTCTGATGCCGACAGACTCGCGAACGTCATTCTTTTGGATTCAATCGGCGAGTTGCGCGCCGTTTTTGCGCTCGCAGAGGTGGCGTTTGTCGGCGGCAGCATCGCGCCACGCGGAGGACACAATGTGCTCGAACCGGCGTCTCAGGGGGTCTGTACCGTGACGGGGCCGCACATGAATAACTTCACGGCGATCACAAATGCGTTGTTGGAGGAAGACGCCGTAGTGCAACTTCCGAAAGTGCCGATTGAAGAAGCGGCCGGCGTTCTGGCATCAACGCTTCGGAATCTGCTTGAGAGCAGCGATCGCCGACAGCAAATCGGCG
>DATLVM010000148.1:0-10030 GCA_035577445.1 Pyrinomonadaceae bacterium | reverse complement strand
CGCAGCGATACGATCATGTTCGGTCGCAGCAGATATTCAGGATTTGCAATCGTGACCTCGACATTGAAGGCGCGGCTCTTCGGATCAGCAGCCGGAAACACCGAGGTGACCTGTCCGTGAAACTCCTTCCCCGGCATCGTTTCGCTTTCGAGGCTCAAGGTTCTTCCCAGTTTCATGTCAACGACGGCGACGTCCGCGACGCCGAAGACGGCTTTGACCGATGACGTGTCAGCAACTACGAAGGCTTTGCTACCGGCGGTAACCAGCGTTCCTTTCTCAACTGCCTTTTCCAGCACCACGCCATTGAGCGGCGACTTGAGTTCAGTATCGTGTAATGGAATCTGTTTCTCCTGCACCACGGCCTGCGCGTTCCTGGACTTCGCCTGAATGACCTCGATGTTGGCTTTCGCGGATTCGGCTTTCGCCTGAATCACCTGAATCTGAGACCGGGCAGCGGCGACTTTGGCGCTGGTCATGTCGTATTGCGACTTGGCCGAGTCATAGGCAGCTTTGGTCATGCTCTGGCTCGCAAACAGATTTTCGGCCCGATCAAAATCGAACTTGGCTTTGACAAAAGCAGCCTCTGCTTCAACCAGTTGCGCCCTGCTTGAGGTGATACCCGAGAGCGCTTCTTCGTATTGCGCCTTGCTCACGTCGATGCCTGATCTTGCTTCGCTGGCCTGAGATTCTGCTTCTTTGAATCTGACTTGATAATCGCTCTGCCGCACCCGAGCCAGCACTGTGCCGACGCTAATGCGATCTCCTTCCTGGACATCGCGCGTCTTTCCGTCGACACCACGAACGCTACGCAATGCGTCTACATAGCCACCCACGTTAAAGGCCAGCTCAACCTCAGTCCGCGGGATGATGGTGGCCGAATACTTTTCCTCGCTCACGGCGGTGTTCAACTCAACCGCTGCGATCTTTACCGGCACCGGCGGTCTCTGAGTTTGCTTGGATCGGCAGCCGCCGAACACCGCCATAAAAGAAATTATTGTGGTTGCCGCAACCGTCTTAAATGTCTTCTGTTTCATTTCTCTGCTCCGATCAAATGTATTCAGCCTCGGCCGCCCGGTTCGGTGTCTCGCGCTCTACTTGATTAATGTGGGCGGCGGATAATTCTTGAAGAGCTTAGCCATCACCTTTTGCAGGTTTCGGTAATTTTTCTCCGGCTCCGTCTTGAGGTCGATAACTTTCATCGCGTCTCCACGCCAGACCAGTCGTTTTCTTTCCACCTCATACACGTCCATCAAAAGTATGCCGACGGGAATGGTGGAAGTCTGGCCGTGTACACTACGGTCGCCGCCCCATCCGCCCCATCCACCCCAGCCACCGAAGCCGCCGGTGCTATATAAGTCCACGCTCTTCTCCAGGTTGATCACAACTTGATAACCGATGTAGAGGTCTGGCTTGTCTTCGACCTTGGTCAGACCTTTGAGGGCGAGTTGCTCCTCGGCGGCCTGCATGATGGCTTGGTGGATCAACGGATCCGGTACTGAGCCGCCTGGAATCTCTACCCACTTGTAAGTTTTGTATGACGCGAATTTCGCGCTTCGATCGTAGTTGTAATGAACATCCTGGCCGTAAGCTCCCGCCGCCATGAACAAGAAAGCCGCCAGAATTGTCACGTGCTTCATTGGTCTCATCGCTATCTCCCTCTGTTTCACTTCTCTGCGCCAATCGCTTTTTCGTATTCGGCCCTCGCCGTCCAGTAAGCCAGCAGCGCCTGTTGATATTGATAGTCCGCATCGGCGAGCGTGGCCTGCGTTTGCAACGCGTCCGACAGCAGCGCTGCCTGTAACTTGTATTTGTTGACCGAGACGCGCATGTATTCCCGCGCTGTTTCCTGATTGAGTTGCGCCACGACCAGCGCTTGTCGGGTCTGCTGGAATTTGCGAAACTTGTCGCCGACCTCGATCAGCACGTTGCTCTCGGCTTCGCGCAGGCTGTTGTTTGCCTGCGCAATAGTCGTGTCTTTCTCAGCCAACTCATTCTTTTTCCGGCCCCAATCAAAGACTTCCCATCGCATTGCGACTCCCACGCCGGCAGAGTTCTTCGGAACCGCATCGTCGAAATTCCGAAATGACATATAGGTGAAACCTGCGCTTACGTCGGGGATGTACTCCGATTTCTTGATCCGCCGGTCAACCTCGGCCTGCTTGACCTTCAGTCGCGCCTCCCGCAGTTCGGGCCGCTGGTCCAGCGCGCGTGTTCTCGCCAGCGCGAGATCGGTGTCAAAGGTACCCGCGTCGCCGATGACGGCGACCCTGAACTCAAAGCGCACATCACGGCCCAGCAGGTTGTTGAGCTGCTCCTTCTGAGTGAACAGTTCATTGGTATCGTTCAGCGCCTCATACTCAGCCTTCGCGAGTCGGGTCTTGACCTCCAGGCTGTCAGCTTTCAAAGACACCTGTTGGGTGACGTTCTCGACGGTTACTCGATCCAATTCGCGGTAGTACTTGATAGCTTCCAGCAAACTGTCGAGGGCGCTTTGGGTTTGCAGGATTCGGTAGTAGGTCTGCTTGACTTGATTGATCGTAGTCTGTTGCGCCTGGCGCAGTTTCTCGGCCTCCACGTCGCGCGCCAATCCCGCCTGCTGAATCTCAAGATGGATTCGATGTTGCTGCGTCAGCGGCTGAAGAATCTGTCCACCAAAAACGGCCGTCGGCCGGCGCGTCGTGCTGAGTGAAAAGAACGGACCTACGCCCGGAACGACGTCGGTCGTCGAATTGCCCAAGGTGGTGTCGTGCTTCACGAACTCCTGAGATACGAGCGAGTACAGGTACATCTCGGGCAATCGCCGGGTACGCGCTGCCTCGATTGCATCGCCGGCTTTGCTGATTCCGAGCTGAGCGTTTTTAACTTGGCGGTTATCACGCAATGCCAGAGAGATGGCCTGATCCAGCGTCAGCACTTCTGCCGCAGTGGCTTCCTCTTTTTGCTGCGCGAGGACGGACAGCGGGCTTGCCATTAGAATGACCAACAGTAAGTAGATAATTCGACTAAGCATTGATTGCTCCTTTAGTGTTCACCTCAACGGGCCCGCAAACGGCGTCGCCCTCTATTACTGGTTCACACTGCCGCCCCGGTCGCGGCTTACACTGTTCAGCGTCAATCTCATCGACGATTGCATTTATCAGAACTCCCGCTGACAAAAGCCGCGCGCCCTTTTCTCGCATCCTGGTAAGCAGAGCGCGTCCGTCGGAATCGATGAAACTGACGTCGGCCAGATCCACCAACATGGTTTTGGAGGCACGAGTCCCTTGCGCCCAGTCCCAGTATTTCTCCAATTCTCTCACCCACGGCCCAATCAGTTTTCCCTGGAGGACGAAACTGGTCATTGGCACTTGATCGTGTATGAAGATTCTTAGCATCACTCGTTCTCCTTGTGACCGCGCCTGCCGTTCGCAACCACAGTGCCGCAATGGGAAACGTCAACATTGATCGAATATTCGCTTTAATTTGCAGTGATCGCAGAAACGGATGGTGACGAAGCAGTGTTGAAAGTCGAAAGTGTCAACGTCACCTTCGACAGCTCATCTATTTCTATTTGGTCGGTTTGGCAACTCAGCTGTGCAAGATCAAACAATGAGGTCAATGACTAATTGTTCCGAAACTAGTCCCGCACAGGTGCGATCGGTCCGATAAATCGTTCATTTCCCTTTAGAGCATGACGAATTCCTGAAAGAGCCGATTTGTTCACTCAAAAGAGAGCGCTGAGCCCGCCGATATTGCGCAACCTATAACTCTTTGGGAGTTGGCGCGGAGTAAGAATGGCAGGACAATCCCGCGCAAGAATTAGTATCCGCGAAACGATGGATACAGCGTTGACTAGATGAGAAAGGAGACCGGTCATGATCAGTGCAATTGGGACTAAGCGATCGAACGGAACCAGGGAAACATTATTTTTGGATCCCGAGAAGAAGAATCCCCGCGCTGAAAGGTTCGCGGAGGGCCTTGGCGCACGCATTGTGGGACAGGAGCCCGCGGTGCGGCAGATGAGTAACTTGTATCAGATCTTCCTGGCCGGCATGAGCCCGATGAGGCGCCCCGTCGGAACCATGCTGTTCCTGGGTCCGACCGGCTCCGGCAAGACGCGCGTGATTGAAGCAGCGGCCGAAGCGCTGTTCGGTGATCCTAACGCGATGATTAAGATCGATTGCGCGGAATTTCAACACTCCCACGAGATTGCCAAATTGATCGGCTCGCCTCCGGGATACCTTGGCCACCGTGAGACTTCTCCGATGCTGTCACAGGAGAATCTGAATCGGATGCACACCGAAAACGTCAAACTTACATTGCTGTTGTTCGACGAGATCGAGAAAGCTTCAGACAGTCTCTGGCAATTGCTGCTCGGGATTCTCGACAAAGCTACTCTGACACTCGGCGACAACCGCCGCGTCGATTTCTCGCAGACGATTGTGTTGATGACCTCAAACCTGGGCGCCCGCGAGATGGAAGAATTCGTTTCAGGTGGCATCGGCTTCGCGCCGGCGAGAGCGGCCCGACCCGATAATGACACGGACTTGGAGCAGAAGATTCAACGCACCGCCGTCGAAGCCGCGCGCCATAAATTTTCTCCGGAATTCATGAACCGGATTGACAAGGTGGTGGTCTTTCGGTCGCTGACCGAACACGACCTGAAACAAATCCTGGAGCTGGAGTTGCGGGCGGTGCAGGACCGTGTGACGTGCGCGGGCACCAAGTTCATATTCCGTTGTTCTCAGGCGGTCAAGGATGCGCTGCTGCGCGAAGGGCTGGACGTCAGGTACGGCGCTCGTCACCTCAAGCGTTCGGTGGAACGGTTCCTGGTGTCGCCCTTGTCGAATCTCGTGGCGAGCGGACAGGTTACGGCAAACGATCTGATCCTGGTCGACATGGATCGCGAAACCGAGAGATTCACTTTTTCGAAACGGCGTGTCAGCTCATCGCCAAAAAAGACGGCGGATCTAGCGGCCGCCTCCGCAACGCAAATGCCACCGTACCGCAGCGTCGGTATGCGCTTGCCGCCAATGCAGCCGGCGGGCATCTGGTGATCACTGCGACTGACTGACGCAACAGTGCATGTGCTGACGTGTGAGCGCTCGCATAACCGTGCATGAGGACGAAGTGGTGAAGGATTACATATTTCACGGCGGCGCCAAACTCAACTCTAAATCTACTTTTCTATATCGTCGCGCTCCGGCTTGATCGGAGCCCTATCCGGTCATGATCACAGACTTCATTTAGACACTGTCCGTTTATTCGCCTTCGTAATTCCACGGGGTAATTACGAATCCCGGTTCCCAGACTGCGCCTCTTTTCAACAAGTTCCCCGACTGCAGAACTGGAATGTTTGTTGCACTCGGACTGGTAGAGAAGACACAAATGCGTTCGCGTGTCTTCGGACGAATAACTTTGAAGGAGATACAAATGAAGAGAGGCAATTTCCAATTCTATTTACTTGCGGTCGCGCTAATTCTTTCGCTAGCGAGCGGTATGTTTTCCCAGAGCAGTTCAATACGTCCACGCACAACATTGAATACCTTCAACACCCGCAGCGTTGTTGACGGGCAGGAGTTGAAGATTACCGGCATCGTCGTCAAGCGCGATGCTGATTCATTCGTCGTCCGCGAGCCAAACGGCACCGAGACCGTCGTGGGGCTCACAGATTCGACAGAGGTCAAGACAGTCCGCAAGGGGCTGTTCCGTGCCGATCGGGTTTCGGGCGTAGGCTACATCCTGCGTGGGCTACGGGTGAAGATCGAAGGCCGGGGCAATGCCGAGGGTCAACTAGTCGCGAAGAGGATTCGCTTTACTGAAGACGATCTGAATACCGCGCAGGCACTTGAAGCTCGAGTGGATCCCGTCGAGAACATGGCTGCGCAAACGAAAGTGCTGGCCGAAGCTAACCAGCAGCGCATCGACGAAGCGGAGGAGAATGCCCGCAAAATGTCGGGGCAGATCGATGAGTTAACAGCGGTTGCGGCGGCGGCCGCTGACGGGGCCAAGCGCGCGCAGGTTACTGCCGATCAGGCCCAGGCGACCGGCAATCGCGCGGAAGCGGCCGCCAACTTAGCTAATCAACGAATCAACGGCTTGGATGATTATGACGTGATGAATACGGTAACGGTTCACTTCCGGCCCGGCAGCGCGGTCTTGTCGGCTGCGGCCAAAGACCAGATCGAACTGGTGGCCCGGGCCGTTCAGTTGGAAAACTTGAAAGGCTGGATTGTCGAAGTTGTGGGATATGCAGATTCCACTGGCAAATCGAGCCGCAACCGTTCGCTGAGTGAACGACGAGCGCAGGCGGTAATCAATTACCTGGTTACAAAATATAACCTGCCGTTGCGTCGTCTGGTGCAGCCTTTCGGTTATGGCTCGGAGAATCCCGTGGCGAGCAATGACACCGGCGAAGGACGATCGTTGAATCGCCGCGTCGAGATAAAGGTGCTCGTGAACAAATCGTTCTCGACGCAGGCCGGCCTGTGAAACCAAGCCCGGTTGAGCAAGTGGGAAGTTATATGTTGAACGGCGCGGGTCTTAGGACCCGCGCTTTTTTATACGTACGCGGGAAGGCTTGTCAGCCTCACCATATTGGGAATATGTAGCATGGCTTAGTTTCGTAAGATCACGAAGTTTCATAAAAACACGAACTCCCATCATTCTTTCCGCAACCTACACACCGGCCAAAAAGCAAGGCTTTTGTTGGGGAATCGCCCTAATAATCTTTGGCGAGACGGGCATGCGCCGTGGCAAGGCTATTGCTAATGACATCGATGACAGTCGAAGTCACCACCGTGAAAGGTAACCAGGAGTCGGCCAATGCAAGCACAGATGAGAACTGTAGAAGGAGCCACATTTTCAATCCCAATGAGGCTAAATCTTTATCAGCGATTCGCTTTCTTTTTGCTTAGCGTCCGCCTGATAAGTTTTCATCGCTTCATCACGTTAGAACAGGAGTTAGAGCGTCATTTGCGCAGCAAGCCGAGCGTTTCAAGAACGCGATTGTTGGCCGGTTCTGCCGCCGAATGGCCGATGATCGATGGAGTCCGGTGCGTGGCAAGGCTATTGCTAATCACCCGGTCGAAGACAGACGGCGATGCGACAAGCAACAATAGGAGCTAACTGAAATGCAAGAGCGGATCAGGATCATCAAACGCGGGGCACGAAACGCAACGAACGAGGTCGCTACTAATCCGATTGCGAAAACAGCACGGGAGCGCGAGCGCGAAAGAGCGAATACGGTGAAAGGTTGGATCGGCGAGTGGGAGATGCGCAAGCGCGCGTTGCAGACCGCCGCCAACTCGCTCCTGCGCTCTATCGGGGATCCAAGCGAACCCTCCACCAAACCTTTCGCCGTGGTGAATTGAGCAACACCGGGACGCGGAAAAACACAAATGAGCGCGCAACTTGAGAATATGACCAGAGCGACTGCCCTACCAGCCATCGCGCGCAAGCCGCAGGGCAACCGGCGCATCATGCGTGCCCAAGGCTTTCACCGCGCGTGGCTAATCGCAGATCACTTGAACCGCTTCAATGACGGCGCGGGAACAATTTTAAAGGAAGCTCTGTTGCAGATGTGGTTGTCGGAACAAAGAAGATGGGCCTGATGGAACAATTCGCGACCGAGCAGCCCTGGGCCATCATTCTGGCAGGCAGATCGTCACCGCATCGAGCCCACCTGGTTGAGTGAGATGCGGGGCGCTAATCAGACGCGATTGAACGCGCAGGTACAGTTGTCGCATCAAACCACGGCATTACGGAGTCTCGCGACAGCAAATTAGGAGAATGTATGCCCCACCAAAACGAATCGATCTCGCACAAATCTGATATCGATGGTTTCGAGACTCTTGTCGATCTGGCGCTCAACCTGCGTTGGTCATGGAGCCACGGTGAAGAAGAGTTGTGGGAGCCGCTCGATCCCGAACTTTGGGAGCTGACGCATAATCCCTGGGCGGTGCTGCAGACTGTCTCGCGCACAAAACTTAAAACGCTGATGGCTGATGCGAATTTCCGCGGCAAGGTAGATGCGGCTGCGCGCATCAAGCAACAGCAGGCAGACCTGACAACCTGGTTTCAGCAGAAGCACGGTCAATCGGCACTGAGCTGCGTCGCCTATTTCAGCATGGAGTTCATGCTCAGCGAAGCACTGCCGATTTATTCGGGTGGTCTGGGGAACGTCGCGGGAGATCAATTGAAGGCGGCAAGCGATCTGGGCGTGCCAGTCGTCGCGGTCGGATTGTTGTATCAAAGAGGATACTTTCGGCAGGTGCTCGACGCCGATGGATCACAGCGCGCTCTGTATCCTTACAATGATCCTGGTCTGCTGCCGATTACGCCGGTGCGCGACGAGGACGGCGAATGGGTGCGATTGAAGTTCGACTTGCCGGGGTACAGCGTTTGGGTGCGCGCGTGGCAGGCCCAGGTTGGACGCGCGACTTTGTACCTACTCGACACCAACGACCCGGCGAATCCGCCATTTCATCGCGGCATTACCAGCGAACTTTACGGCGGTGGGCCAGAGACCCGGCTGCTACAGGAGATCGTGTTGGGCGTGGGCGGCTGGAGGCTGTTGCGCGAACTCGGTCATCGGCCGGAAGTTTGTCATCTCAACGAAGGCCATGCCGCCTTTGCGGTGCTTGAGCGCGCCCGGACCTTCATGAAAGAGACAGGGAAATCTTTCGAAGTCGCGCTGGCAGCCACGCGCCCGGGCAATGTTTTCACCACGCACACGGCCGTCCCGGCAGGTTTCGATCGATTCGCGCCCGAACTAATCACAAAGTACCTCGATCTTTATGCGCAGGACATTAACATCGATGTGCGCGACATATCGGCGCTGGGACGTCAGAATGCAAATGACGAGAAAGAAGAATTCAATATGGCTTACCTCGCGCTGCGCGGCAGTGGCGCAGTTAACGGGGTCAGTCGATTACACGGCGACGTTAGTCGCGAGCTGTTTCAATCTTTTTTCCCACGCTGGCCACGTCAGGAGGTGCCGATTGGGCATGTGACCAATGGCGTGCATGTGCCGACCTGGGATTCATCCGAAGCCGACAAACTTTGGGACAAAGTGTGTGGAAAGGATCGCTGGATGGGATTGCCGAGAAGTAAGGCGACTGAGCACATGCGTGGTGTATCGGACACTGAACTGTGGCAGTTGAGATCCAACGCACGGGCGCAACTGGTCCACTACAGCCGCCGCCGGCTCGCTCGGGAGCTTGCCGCTTCCGGCGCGCCAGCCGCGGAGGTGGACCAGGCCGCACGCATCTTAGATCCCGACACGTTAACATTGGGCTTTGCGCGCCGGTTCGCCACTTATAAGCGACCGACGCTACTGCTGCAAGATCCAGAAAGATTGGTGCGCCTCCTAACTAACCCGCATCGGCCCGTTCAACTTCTGCTTGCGGGAAAGGCGCACCCCGCCGATGAGCCCGGACAAGCTTTGATTCGTCAATGGACCGACTTCATTCGCCGTCGTCCAGACGTGCGTTCCCATGTGGTGTTCCTGCCCGACTATGACATGCTGCTGACCGAGCAACTGGTGCATGGCGTCGATGTCTGGATTAACAATCCGCGAAGACCCTGGGAGGCATGTGGAACCAGCGGGATGAAAGTGCTGGTCAACGGAGGCATCAATTTGTCGGAGCTCGACGGCTGGTGGGCAGAGGCATATGAACCTGGAGTTGGTTGGGCCATACGCAAAGAGCACGTCGATGATCCGCAGTCGGATGCTGCTGAAGCCGAAGCGCTCTACACAAAATTGGAGGAGGAGATCGTTCCGCTTTTCTATTATCGCGATGCGCGTGGGTTCCCGGTCGGATGGATCTCGCACGTGCGTGAAAGCATGGCGCGATTGACACCGCAGTACTCAGCCGATCGCGCGGTGCGCGAATACACCGAGAAATATTATCTGCCCGCGGCAAGAGTTTACGCGGCTCGAGCCGCGGAAGACGGCGCCCCGGCTGCGCGCGTCCTCGAGTGGCAACGCGCGCTCGCCGAGCATTGGACTGCCGTGCAATTAGGCGAGATGAAAGTTGAGACCAGCGAC
>DATLVM010000147.1:0-7407 GCA_035577445.1 Pyrinomonadaceae bacterium | reverse complement strand
TAATCAACGATATTATTCGGCTTGAGCCGCGACAGCCGCGGCTGCTCGACAGTGGCGATCGCATCAAGCTCGGTGAAACGACTTTGCACTTTCTGCTCGGGTAACAGTTTTTGATTTGCGATTCTTAAGTTTCGATTTATTCTGCGTTTCGTTCATGGCGGCAGTCGATCTCAATCGCCAATCGAAAATCTGAAATCACAAATTCTTAGTCCCCCGTATGACCGCAAACATTGAAACCGCCACTCTGCCTCGCATGACCGGAACTCATCGCGCTGAACCTCAGATGCGAGTTCGCTATCGCGCGCCTTTTGCGCTGCGCTGCGGCGCGCTGCTGATCGATTACATTTTGTTCGTGCTGATTCTGACCTTCAGCACGATGGTGGCGCGGCTGATGGGCGGCGGTGCGCGGATGGCCGGTGGCTCTGCGGAAAAGATCGGAATCGCGCTGGCGTTGATTGCCGCGGTTTTGGATCTGGGCGTGCTCGCCGGTTTGACCGGTCGATCGGTCGGCAAGTGGATCACGGGCTTGCAGATCGAGCACCCTGGCGGTGGGACGCCGGGAATTCCGCGGGCTATGCTGCGTCATTTCATTGGTTATCCGCTTTCGCTTATTCCGTTCGGTTTAGGGTTTTTGCTGGCGACGGTGGTTCCGACCGGCCGCGCGCTGCACGATTTTATTTCCGGCACAGTAGTGATTCGCCGCGGCGGAGCCGGGCCCGCGCCCACGCGGAAGCGAGTGAGTTGATCTTCTCCCTCTACCTCTGGGAGAGGGCCGGGGTGAGGGTGCGAAGTATAGCGCTGATTTAACGACCGAGGTTTTCTGGCCGTGAGGCTGAGCCTCACAGCGATGAGAAATATTTGAGGGGCGGGCAAACTACAAGCCCTCACCCTAACCCTCTCCCAAAGGTAGAGGGAACTGAATTCAATGGCTGAACTGATCGTCAAATATCCGGATCGCGCGGCTGAGCATTTTCAGATCAATCGTCTGCGCGTCACGATTGGCCGTTCAGCGCGAAACGATTTGTGCATTCCCGATCCGTTCGCCTCGCGCGTGCACGCCGAAGTGCGCAACGAAGGCGACGAGTACTTTCTCCAGGATCTCGGCTCGGCGAATGGCACGCTCTATAACGGCTCAGTCGTTGAAGCGCCCATAACTCTCACGCGCGGCGGTCGCATTCAGATTGGCGAGACGGAAATGGTCTTTAACGACAGTCCGTTTCCGCTCAGCAGCGGCGCCACCATGATTACCGACAACACGTCGTCGATTCCCGAAGCGACGATTGCCCTCTCTTCAGCCGACCGCACCACCTCCGGTTTGTTCGAAGCCATCGAGGGCGCGCGCACGCAATCCGAAGACACCGCCGCCGAGCGCACGGTGAAGCAGGCTGATCTACTCGCGTTAATCAGCAAAGTAGGCGTCGCGTTGTTGGCCTCAGTCACGCTGCATGAAACGCTCGAGCAAATTGTCGCCCTCGTGTTCGAAGCAGTTCCCGCTGATCGCTGCATGATCATGATGCGGGATGCCAAGAGTCCTGAATTAAAAGTCGCGGTGGCGCGCCTGCGCGATCGCGCCGGCGAAGTTGGCGAGATTCGTATCAGTCGCTCCGTGATCGATGAAGTCGTCACCAACGGAAAATCAGTTCTCACCTCGGACGCGCAAGCCGATCCGCGCTTCGCGGGCGGCACCGTGATGCTGCAAGGCGTGCGCTCAGTGCTGGCTGTGCCGCTCGGCGTCGGAGCAAACGTGTTTGGAATCATCTATGCGGACTCGCCTTTGTCGGACAATCGCTTCAGTGAAGATCACCTGAAGGTGCTCACGACCCTGGCTTCAGTCGCGGCCATTCGCGTTGAGAATGCGCGGCTGACTGAAGAGCAGATTGAACGCGAAAGGCTGGAGCGTGAACAGCAAGTCGCCAGCGAGATTCAGCAGCGCTTCCTGCCCGCCGCCGCGCCGCATATCGATGGTTACGAGCTTCAGGGCATCAGTTTCCCTTGTTACGAAATCGGCGGCGATTATTACGATTTCATTCAACGCGAAGACGGAAAAATGGTCGTGGCGCTCGGCGATGTTTCCGGCAAAGGAACTGCTGCCGCGCTGCTGATGTCTTCATTGCACGCCGCCGTCCATGCGCAAGCCGACACGCACGATTCGATCGTTAAGACCATCAGTGCCGTTAATCGTTACTTGACGGAGAGCATCCCGCCGAATCGTTTCGTCACGCTGTTCTATGCTGAACTCGATCCGAAGAGTGGCGGCTTAACGTTTCTCAACGCCGGTCACAATCCACCATTGATCGTGCATGCCGGGGGAACGATGGAGCAATTGGCTGCAGGCGGCTTGCCGCTCGGAATCATGTCGGATGCTGAATTTCGTGAAGGCAGCACCCAGTTGCATCCCGGGGATGTGCTCGTGATTTATTCGGACGGCGTTTCTGAGGCGGTGAATCCGAACGGTGAAGAATTCGGACCGACGCGGCTTTATGAAGTAGTCGCGCGCAACCTCGATGCATCAGCCGGCGGCATTCGCGATCGCATTGAATCAGCGCTCACCAAGTTCTGCCAGGGCACCCCCGCCGCGGACGACATCACGCTGGTGATTGTGAAGCGCAATGCAAAACCCGCAGAAATATCTGCCGCCGCCACGAAGTAGTTACAGAACCGCGAGTGGTAGCGAGCGGGTCAAACAAATACTCAATACACTGATCGCTTCTGTCCACGCTGCTTCGATAACCAACTAAATCTCGGTTCAATTTCATCCAGCTTGCCGTCGATTCGCGCGGCCACGTATTCGCCGACTACTGGCCCGTGTTTGAATCCGTGCCCTGAACCGCCGCCGACCAACCAAACATTCTCGAACCCGGGATGACGATCGATCAGGAAATCGCCATTCGAAGTGTTTTCGTATTGGCACACGCGCGCATCGAGCAACGGCGCGTTACGCAGATCCGGTAATCGTGTTGCCAGTCGACTTTTTACTTCTGCCAGACCCGCTTCTGTCACCACCCGATCACCTTCATCAGGATCGAATGGTGGGCCGTGACGATCAATGGCGATCTTGATTCCATTCCCGTCCACATCAGGTAAGCCGTAGACCTCTTCCTTGAAATCGATCCACGCCGGCATCAACGGCGGTGCGAATCGGTTATCGCGTGCGGCGACGGCAAAGTAAAAGACTTCCTGTCGTGACGGATTGATGCGACCACTGAGAATGTCAGGAAATATTTTTGGGAGCCAGGGCCCGCAAGCAAAAACAAATTCACCGGCTGAGATTCGCCGATTGTGCGACGTTATGATCGAGGCCAGCCGGCCTTTGCCGCTCGGCGCCTCTACCTGCTCCTGCAAATATTCGACGCCATCGGCGATCGCTTCGCGGACAACAGCTTGCACCGCGCGACGGGCCAACAGCACACCGCTGTTGGGCTCAATCATCGCCCACGAAATTCCCTCCAAATTGAATTGGGGATAACGCCGTGCGACTTCACTTACGGTTAGTTTTTCGAATGGAACTGCGAGCCGTTCTAAGGTTTCGGCAGTCGCGATCGCGTAAGGATCGTCTTCGTGCGCGAGCCACAACGCACCAGTCTGGCGAAACAACGTCTCGTTAACTCTGGCGGCAAACTCTTGCCAAAGCTCGAGCGACCGCATAGCCGAGCGCGTGTAGATTTCGTCCGCGCCATAACCCATGCGAATGATGCGCGACTCGTCTCCAGAACTCGCGCGACCGTTCGCCGGACCGTACGCGTCGATGAGGATGACGCTCTTGCCTGACTGACGCAGTCGATAAGCGATCCAGGCGCCGAAGACACCGGCGCCGATGACAGCCACGTCGAAGATGCGATCATTCACTACGCTGCTCAGATGCCTTCGAGGTAGGCTGCCTCGCCGTGGATCGCCAGATCGAGTCCCGCAGTCTCTCCCGCTTCATCGACTTTCACTTTCGTGATGCGGTCGATGATCCAGAGCATCGCGTAAGTAAAGACAAATGCCCACAGCGAAGAGAGCAGCACCGCGCCCAGTTGGACCAGAAAGAAATGTTTATTGCCGCGCAGCAGCCCATCCGCCCCGGCCGGATTGAATAGCGTAGTCGCGAAGACGCCGCACAGGACAATGCCGATGAAACCACCAACTCCGTGCACGCCCCAGACATCCAGCGCGTCGTCCCACTTCATCTTGTTCTTCAACGCCACCGCGTAGAAGCACATAACGCCGGAGATGATCCCAATCAGGCAAGCCGTCGCCGGTGAGACATAACCCGCGGCCGGCGTGATCGTCGCCAGCCCCGCGACGGCGCCGGTTAATAGACCTAAAAACTTTGGTTTTTTAGTTGTCATCCAATCCATGCACAGCCACGCGATGGCCGCGAAACTGGCAGCCAGATCGGTATTGAGAAACGCGACCGCCGTGACCGAATCGACGCGGAACTCGCTGCCTGCGTTAAAGCCATACCAACCAAACCAGAGAAGACCTGTGCCTAAAGCCACCAGCGGAATTGAGTGTGGCCCAGCGTCCGCAACCCTGCGCCGGCCGACGTACAGAACTGAAGCGAGCGCCGCAATGCCGGCGATGTTGTGAACGACGATGCCACCCGCAAAATCCAGCACGCCCCAACTCGCCATGATGCCGCCGCCCCAAACCATGTGGACAAAGGGAAAGTAAACCAGGGTGAGCCAGCCGGTGAGAAACAGCATGTACGCTTTGAATGTCACCCGATTCGCAAACGCTCCCGTGATCAAAGCCGGCGTGATGATCGCAAACATCATCTGGTAGGCGCAGAAGACAATCATCGGAATCGATGGATTAATTAGTGATGGTGTATCGAGGGTGATGCCGCGCAGGAAGGCCCAATGAAAGTTACCGATGATGCCGAAGAAGTCTGTGCCGCTTTTCAGATCACCGCTGAAGCAGACCGAGAAACCAAACGCCCACCAAAGCACAGTGGTCCAACCCATGGACACGAAGCTCTGGATCATGATCGCCAGAACGTTCTTGCGCCCGACCAGGCCGCCGTAGAAAAAAGCCAGCCCCGGCGTCATCAGCATGACGAGGCTGGAGCAGAGCAGCATGAATGCTGTGTTTCCGGTGTCGATGGTTAGAGGGGGCATTGGAGAATCTCCTTCGTTGGCTGTTTGGAATGAGTTAAGCGAGCCCGCCCAGCGGACGAAATTTGGGCGGCATCATACGCCTTTCGAGCGTGTGATCAAGATTCTGAAGTCCCGGTCGATAAATTGATTGACGACAAGCTGGACATAGAGGCAATGGATTTCAAATTAAGACCACTACCAAGTCCCGTTAGGGACAGAAATATTTATAGAACGCTCGATGGAGGATTCAACAAGCTCCGTCAGGAGCGGAATGTTGAGTTGCCATTCGAGGAGCTCGCAAAAAACATTTCGCTCCTGACGGAGCTTTTGTTTTGATTGCCTTCAGTGACTATAAACGTTCCGCTCCTACGGAGCGGCGGTTGGTAGGATTACAATTGCAGGACGCGGTAAGCTTAGTTAGGTGACCAGGCAACAGCATCTCGACGCGGCGTGAGGGCGCTCTACATTGTAGTTGGCGCATGGTGGTGGGAAGCCGCCATGCGCCAACTCCTCGTCTGATTGTTACGGGCAATTCGCGCCGGGTTGATCGTTGATGTAAACCCAAAAGCGCGTGGATGGCACGGTGGGGGCGCTAACAGTCCCGCCGTAAGCCTGGAAACCCCAGCCCCAGCCATCGTGAAATTCGGCGACCCGGAAGAGCGGTCCGAATTGGGCCTGGCAAAAGGCAGTGGCAGCGGTGTTGTTCATGCCAACATGCGGTTGGGTCGTAGCCACAACGCCGCCCGACCACAGAATAAACTGATTGGAATTGATCACGCCCGTTGGTAGCGGAAAGGGGGTCGGCGATTTGGAGATGCAAAGAACCGGCAGCGGCTGGGTGCATTGCGTATCGCCATGGTAGGCATCACAACCGGTGCAACCGACGGTGATCGTGCCGGTCTGGGCGTTGGACGCCGTATGAAGCCACGTCATGCCTTTTGGCGCATTTGGCGTAAGTGTGTCAACGCCGATTTCATCGACAACCTGACCCTGTTGGGTTTGCCAGAAGACACCACCAAACGTATTGACGTTGCACATCACATTCACGTCGGGCGTCACGCTAGAGAACAGCGTGGAATCCGGGACCGCAGCTCCGGTGTTCTGGACCCACAATCTCATTTGATCATTGGCGCCACTCACGTTGAAATCTATCCGAGCGACCAGGTAGACCGTTTGGTTTGCGACCACCAATTTGTTTGAGTAAAACTGACCGCAATCATTTTGCAGCCCCCACTTGTTTGCATTCGGCGAGGATTGGGGCAGATCGCCAATGATAAAGTTATTACCCATCCCACCCGGAGAGTTGCCCAGAGTGGCTTGGGTAGCGGGCGTGCCGTTGACTGGGGATTTGATCAGAGCGCGTAGGACAACCGAAGTTCCAGCCGCTCCCGCCACGGGCGTTTGTAACAGACGAGTATTCGCAGAGCCTGGGGTACCTCCCATGGCGTTTCCACTGGTTGTCAGTCCGGGGTAAGCAAGCCCTGGAGCAACGATGTTGCCGCCGCTCCACGGGCCGGCCCATCCAGTACCACCGTTTAATGTGCCGGTGCCAACCGGATAATTGAATGGCTCATACGCCTGGGCCATCGCACTGGAAACCGCGATGAGTAAACACGCAAAGATGCAGATCATTCTTAATCCTGAATTGATTTGAGTTTTCATTACTATTCCTCTCCTAAGCGTTCTTGAGACGGTTTTTGTCCTGGTGAGAGGGACGAACGCTTCTCCCTGGGACCAGACTTGCACGAGTCTGTGCACCGATTTCAGCCTTGCATCTGAGAGTGACTGTTAGAGAAGAAACGTAACGCGGCCGCTGAACGAATTCTTCTGGCGCGCTTTGGCTAGCGGAAAAGGCGATTGCAAGAAGCGGGGCGCAATGGTTGGATTTGACTGCGGCGAGCGATGACGCGAGACGCTGACGCCCTTCCTGAGCGCTCTCTCTCGCACGTTGGTAACTTGTCTACCACCTCCTTGACACTCCGCTCAGCACTCACTTAGGCTTGCCTTCAACATCCGGATCGTCCTTCCCTATGATTCATACAATTTTTGCGTGCGGAGTTTCATGATCAAGAACGAACTAATAAGTCTCATTAACGACAAGCGTGCGCGCGTCGGCGTGATTGGCCTCGGTTATGTTGGTTTACCGCTGGCGACGGAGTTCGCAACGAAAGGTCTGCGCGCGACTGGTTTCGAAGTCGATGCGACTAAGGTCGAGAAGATTAACTCGGGCGAATCCTACATCGGCGACGTTAAGTCTGAATCGATTAAGCAGAACGTCGATGCTGGTCGACTGTCGGCGACGACTGATTTCGGCGAACTGAAGGAT
>DATLVM010000146.1:0-7143 GCA_035577445.1 Pyrinomonadaceae bacterium | reverse complement strand
CTCGACGACTGAACGTGCCGGCTGCAGGCTACGCGCGCGCAACTGCTCCCAGCTCAATAGAGCGCCTGCATCGGGAATCGCGAGCACGCCTTTCGCGCCGTGCTGTTGCGCATAGACAGTCGGGCTGCTCCAGTCTTCGCCCATGCGGCCGGCGAGATCGTTCCGCGTAACGCCGCGCGGAAAGCCGTTGCCGACCACGACAATGATTTTGTCTTTGACGTCGATGCCTTGATAAGGATTGAGGTTCTTTGCCTTGAGCACCCAACCATTGCCCGCATAAACCATCGGGCCGGTCAGCGTGGCTGAAACTGCATTGGGCAGAAAGTCGTCGCCGACGACAAAGTCTTTGCCGTTGATTGATGCTGACGTCTTCGTCGCATCGAGCGCTTCACGCCGCAGAGCTATCTTCTGAAAGAAAGTTCCATCGTCGCCCATCGGTTTGAAGCCCCAGCGGCCCAGGTTCATCGCAATGAACTTAGCCGTCGTGTCGAGCCCGCGCGAAGGCGTGTCGCGGCCTTCCATTTCATCCGAAGCGATGAAAGTCAGATAGCTTCTGAGTTGTGCGGCGGTGATCGCATCGACGCCGCGTGCTTTCATCAGCGCCGCGGAAGCGTGCGCAGTCGCGCGTTCGGCGCGGCGTTGTGCGAATGTGGTCGGCAGCGCAAATGAAGCGCTAATGATAAAGACGAGTAGATAGAGTCTCAGTGTTTTCAGCATGATTGTTGGATTATACGGACGAAGCAGGAGTTTGGTTACGCGTGTTGCACTGCGCTCACTAACTTCGTCAGCGTATCTTTCGCGTCGCCGTAGAGCATGCCGGTGACTGGCTTGAAGAAGAGAGGATTTTCGAGACCCGAGAAACCTTTGCCCTGGCCGCGCTTGAGGACGATGACGGACTTTGAGCGATCGACTTCGATGATGGGCATCCCGGCGATGGGACTCGAAGGATTGTCGCGCGCGTCAGGATTGACGACGTCGTTCGCGCCGATCACCACCGAAACGTCGGTGCTGGAAAGTTCCGGATTGATTTGCTCGAGTTCGTACAGCTGCGAGTAAGGCACGTTCGCTTCCGCCAGCAACACATTCATGTGGCCCGGCATGCGACCGGCGACTGGGTGAATGCCGTATTTGACGGTGACGCCTTTTTCTTCGAGCACCGTCGCGAGTTCGCGCACGGCGTGCTGCGCTTGCGCGGTGGCTAAGCCGTAACCCGGAACGAACACAACCTTGCTGGCATAGGCGAGTTGCACGGCCGCGTCATCCAAACTGACTTCGCGCATCGTGCCCTGCTCGCCCGCCGCTCCTGCCGCCGAGGTGGTGGCGCTGCCGAACGCGCCGAACAGCACGTTATTTAATGAGCGATTCATCGCGCGGCACATCAGGACCGAGAGGATGAATCCGGAAAATCCGTCCAACGTTCCCGCGATGATCAGCACGTTGTTGCCGAGCACAAATCCGGTGGCTGCTGACGCCAGACCGGCGTAAGAATTCAAGAGCGACATCACGACCGGCATGTCCGCGGAACCGATCGGCAATACCAGCAGCACGCCGAAGACAAACGCCAGCCCGAGCATCACGTAGAACGGAATTACTGCCGTCGGCACGAAGATCAGATAAATGAACAGCCCGATCGTGGTTGCGAGCAGGGCCATGTTGAAGATGTTCTGGCCGCGATAGACTAAAGGTTGGCCCGGCAGGACTCCCTGCAATTTTCCGAAAGCGATCAAGCTGCCGGTCGTTGTGAGCGCGCCCAGCATGATCTCGAAACCCATCGCGCCCATCTTCACATGGCCCAATTGCGCGATGTCTTTGAAGCCGTGCGTGTAGCTGTAGTACTCAGCGATGCCGACCAGCGCCGCCGCGAACGCGCCGAACGCGTGCGACAAAGCAGTTCGTTGCGGCATCGCAGTCATCGGCACCCACACGCCCATGGCCGCGCCGAGTAGCCCACCCAGCAGAAGACCCACGATGATCCAGGTATAGCTGACGATCTCGAAGTGCATGAGCGTGCCGATGATGGCCAGCGCCATGCCGATTTCGGCGAGCTGCATGCCGCGCTTGGCGGTCTCGGGATGGCTCAAGCCCTTCAGCCCGAAGATGAAGAGAATGGAGGCGAGCAGGTAACTGAATTCGATGAAGTAGGTTTGCCAGACCATAAAAATGCTGTCAGTTGTCAATCGTCAGTTGTCAGTCGCGGCGGCTGATCAACGGACCACTGACAACTGACTACTGACAAGTTCATTTCTTCCTTTTGAACATTCGCAGCATGCGATCCGTCAGCGCGAATCCGCCGACCACGTTCGAAGTCGAACACACCACTGCGATAAAGCCGAGAATCGTGGCCACCTTTGCGTGTTGCGGACCTGTGCCGCCGGCGATCACGATCGAGCCGACCAGCGAAATACCTGAAATCGCGTTCGTCGCTGACATTAAAGGCGTGTGCAACAGCGGCGGCACGCGCGAGATGACCTGATAACCAAGAAACGCAGCCAGCGCGAAGACGTAGAGCGCCGCGATGATGGCCGCCGCCGACATGCTTTCGCTGCCTTCCAACAAAAGCATTGAAATGAAATTCAAACTCATCTCGTCGCTCCCTCAACTTTGCGTTTCTTGGCGTCTTTGCGGCTTGGCGTGAAACTTAACCTCACGCAAAGGCACAAAGTCGCAAAGCTTCGCAAAGACAATCATCCAGCTCCCATCGCTGCTGCGACACGTTGATTCGCCCACTTGCCCTCGTGCGTTACGCACGATGGGCCAACGACGTCGTCATTCATGTCGACGTTCAACTCGCCGTCCTTAATTAAGAGATTCAGGAATGCGGTCACGTTCCGCGAATACAGTTGGCTCGCGTGCACGGGCACAGTCGCCGGCAAGCTCGTCGGCGCCAGGATCGTCACGCCATTGCGTTCGACGACCTCGTCCGCCTTGCTCAAAGTCACATTGCCGCCCGTCGCGCCGGCAAGATCGATTACGATTGACCCGCGCTTCATCCCGTTCACCGCTTCTTCATCCATCAAGACCGGCGCTTTTCTGCCTGGAACCTGCGCGGTAGTGATGATGACATCGGCAGACTTCGCTTGTTCGGCGATTAGATCGCGGCCGCGCTGCAAAGCTTCAGGTGAAAGCTCGACTGCGTATCCGCCTTTGTCTTCCGTTTGGATTCCGCCGAGATCGACTTCGAGGAACTTTGCCCCGAGCGAACGCACCTGTTCGCCAGCCGCCGCGCGCACGTCGTAAGCTTCGACCACTGCGCCGAGTCTTCTCGCCGTCGCGATCGCTTGCAATCCTGCGACGCCTGCGCCGAGCACCAGCACGCGTGCGGGTGGCACCGTTCCGGCCGCAGTCATCAACAAAGGAAACATGCGCGGGATGCGATCCGCGCCGAGCAGCACGGCTTTATAACCAGCCACGGTGGCCATCGACGACAGCGCGTCCATCGCCTGCGCGCGCGTGATGCGCGGCACCAGCTCCATCGAAAACGTCGTCAATCCGTTTTCGAGCGCGGGAGTTAGTTTCGCCGGTTCATCGAGCGGCCGCAGAAAACCTAATACGACCGCGCCCTTTCTTAACTTTTGGAAATCTTCAGCGGAAGGACGCGCGACTGTCACCAATACGTCGGCGCTGGCCAGCAGCGAGTTTCGATCGGTGACGATTTCAGCACCCGCGTTTTTGAAGTCGTCATCTGTGCGCGCGGCGCCGAGTCCCGCGCCGCTCTCGACGAACAGAGAGGCTTTTGCAGCGACGAGCTTCTGGACTGAATCAGGCATCAGCGCCACGCGCGCTTCGCCGGGCGAGGTCTCGTTCAGCACCGCGATTTTCATTTGTATTTAGCCAGAATTTACGTGTCAGAAGCCCGCGCGTAAGCAAGGGCGAGGATTGTTAACTAGCCCTCCCTGACGGTCGGGCTTCTGACACCCGTCGATGAAGTCGAATTTCGAACGCGGAGTATAGCATGCGCTGAAAAAATCGAGACGTGACGTGGCTCACATCGCAGGCAAGCATATAGAACGGCGAATGTGTGCAACTTGCAGGCTTCCGTTGGCGACCTCTATAATCCCGAACATCAACTTGCGGCGCATTGGTGTAGTTGGTTAACACGCTGCCCTCTCAAGGCAGAGATCACGGGTTCGAGTCCCGTATGCGCTACCAAAAATCAGTAGGCAGTAAGCAGAAGGCAGTAAGCAGTAAAAGCAATTGACAATCGTCCCATGATAATAATGGCCACCAAACGGTGGCCTTTTTATGTGTGGAAGGCGGGGCGGTAGCCCGACCGTTAGGGAGGGCGTGAACGTGGGACCATAAACGCCCTCCCTAACGGTCGGGCTACTGCCGCGATACGGCAGAGAATCCGTTAACTAAAACAAATGGCTGAACCGCAAAAGAAAAAGATTCGCTGGTCGGCCGCCTGGAGCGACGCGCGTGAACTCGTCTGGACGCATCGGCGGCGTCTGCTGCTTGGCGCCGTGTTGATGCTGATTAATCAGGCGATGGGCCTGGTGCTGCCTGCCTCGACCAAGTTCTTGATCGATCAGGTGATCGTCAAAGGACGCACAGATCTGCTTTGGAAGATCGCGATCGCGGCGGGCGCGGCGACCATCATTCAAGCCCTTACGAGTTTCAGCCTGTCGCAGGTCCTGGGAGTTGCGGCGCAGCGCGCCATCACGGAAATGCGCAAGAAGGTGCAGGCGAAGATCGCGCGTCTGCCGGTCAGCTATTTCGACTCGACCCAGGTCGGCAAGCTCATTTCGCGCATCATGAACGACGCCGAGGGCATTCGTAATCTGGTCGGCACCGGCTTGGTCCAACTTGTCGGCAGCTTTATCACCGCGGCCGTCGCTCTCTGTGTTTTGTTCTGGCTCAACTGGCGTCTGACCTCGATCACAATTCTGGTGCTGGGGACTTTCGGCGCGGCGTTGTCGTTCGCTTTTACACGGCTGAGACCTTTGTTCCGCGAGCGCGGAGAGATTACGGCAACGCTCACGGGTCGCTTGACGGAATCGCTTGGCGGCATTCGCATCGTTAAGGCTTACACTGCTGAGAAGCGCGAAGAGCTGACCTTTGCGCGTGGCGCGCACAAGCTTTTCCGGAACATCGCGAAATCGATGACCGGCGTTTCAGCTACAACTGCGTTCTCCAGCTTGATCGTCGGCGCGGTCGGCGTAGTGATCATCGTGGTCGGCGGGCCATCGGTCGTGAGCGGAAAAATGACGATCGGCGATCTGTTCATGTATGTCCTGTTCACCGGAATGATGGCGATGCCGCTGATTCAGTTTGCGGCCATCGGCACCCAGATTACGGAAGCCTTCGCCGGACTGGATCGCATTCGCGAAGTGATGGACATGAAAACCGAAGACGATCAGGATGAGTTTCGCGAACCGCTGCCCGAGGTTGCGGGCGAGATTGAGTTCGAGCACGTTTGGTTCGAATACAACGAAGGCGTGCCGGTGCTGAAAGATGTTTCGTTCAAAGCCCCGGCCGGCTCGACGACGGCGCTTGTCGGCTCCAGCGGCTCAGGCAAGAGCACTCTGATCAGTCTCGCGATGAACTTTAATCACCCGCTGTCCGGCACCATCAAAGTTGACGGGAAAGATTTGAACACTCTGCGCCTGCGCGACTTCCGCTCATACCTCGGGGTGGTGATGCAGGACAACTTTCTTTTTGACGGCACGGTGGCGGACAACATCGGCTTTTCCAAACCACACGCCTCGCGCGAAGAGATTCAAGCAGTCAGCCGCATCGCGCACGTCGAAGAGTTTGTCGAAAAATTCGAGCTGAAGTACGACACGATTGTGGGCGAGCGCGGAGTGAAACTTTCCGGCGGACAACGCCAGCGCATCGCCATTGCTCGGGCGATTCTTGCCGATCCAAAACTGCTGATCCTCGATGAAGCAACTTCCAGTCTGGACAGCGAAAGTGAAGCCTTGATTCAGGACGGACTACGCCAACTGCGCCGCGGACGCACGACGTTCGTGATCGCGCACCGGCTGTCCACGATTCGCAGCGCCGATCAAATCCTGGTGTTGGAAGATGGTGAGATTGTCGAGCGCGGCACTCATGAGGAACTGCTCGCGGCGGACGGGCGCTACCGGCAACTCTACGACAAGCAATACAAGTTTGAGCGCGACCAGTTCATCAATCCCGGCGAGGACTTCACGCCTGAGCCTGAGGCTTTGCGAGCGAAGGCTACGCCGCGTCTTTCGAATCTGTAATCAGAATTAGTAAGCAGTTGGCGGTGAGGAAGCAGTTACAGAACCGCGAACGGTAGTGAGCGGGACAAAGGATACGGTTCGCGCGGAAATGAATCACCAGGGCGCGGTCGGTCTGGATTGATCGAAGCGCTTGATCCCGCTCACTACCGTTCTGTAACTGCCGATTGCTCACCGCCAACTACTCACCTACTGCTTATCGTAAAAACCCGTGCTGGTGGTCCATTTGCCTTTTGCGTTTTTGCTTGAGGCGGTCACGGTGCGGCTCTTCCCATCGCGCGACACGACGATTGTCGCTGTGGTTGTTAGTTTTCCAGCTTTAGTGCTTCTGAGCGACAGCGTGCGACGGTTAACTACGCGGTAGGACCTCATGTCGCCTGCCGGATCGCCGGTAAGCGCATAAGGCTTGCCGTCGAACTTGCCGGTCCACTCGCTGTGAATGGCTTGGCCCGATCCATCGACGCCATCGACGGTGACTTTGGTTTGGTCGCCGGCCGCTTCATACACGACGGTGTGATTCTTCGTCGCGCCCTTGGGGAATTTCGATTTTGCTTCGTTCAGCTTCCAGGTGCCCATGTGAGCGCTTGGTTGAGCTGAACACACCATTGCGCTCGCAAAGGCCACGGCCAAAGCGCACATCATCATTTTGATTTTCATAACTTCTCCTCGTCGGAAAGTAGTTGATAGAACTGAGTGGCGCGGATTCTATTGATTGAAGATGTATGCGTCAACAGTTTTCGATGAGCATGATACAGAACCGCGAACGGTAGTGAGCGGGATCAAGCGCCTCGATCAATCTCAAGCGATCGCGCCTTGATTCTTTTCTGTGCAAACCGGAGCCCTTGATCCCGCTCACTACCGTTCGCGGTTCTGTAACTGCCCACATTGCCCACCGATGTTATCAGCCTAAAGTCAGTGCCCCAAGTTCGTGCTAAAA
>DATLVM010000145.1:0-19502 GCA_035577445.1 Pyrinomonadaceae bacterium | reverse complement strand
GCCCGATCGTAAGGGAGGGCGTCCGCGCCGAACGCCCTTGCTTACGCGCGGGCTACTGCCCCGCTTGCGTCAGCACCTTACTGCCTTACTCCTTGTGGTGATGCTCCAAGCTCAGCTTGATGACATTGAACACCGCGCCTTGCGGGTCAGCCAACACCGCGAAGCGGCCAACATTGGGGATGTCAGTTGGCGGCACGTAGGTGCGCGCGCCGAGCGATGTCGCCTTCTCAACTGTGCCATCGCAATCGGCGACCGCGATGTAGATACCCCAGTTTGGCGGTATCGGTCCCATGAACGGCTGAATCTGCATCATGCCGCCGATGTGATCTTCGCCATTGATCCATTCGGTGTAAGGCATTTCGCCGCTGTCAGTCTTTGCCGTCCAGTCAAAGAGTTTGGTGTAAAAGTCTTTGGCCTTTTCGGTATCGTTGGTCAAGAGTTCATCCCAGCAAAGCGATCCGATTTCACCTTTGACGCCGACTCCCTTATGCAGCTTCGGCTGCCAGATAGAAAAGACCGCACCAGTTGGATCAGAAACGACAGCCATGCGGCCGACATCCATCACGTCGAACGGCTCCTGAATTACGTTTCCGCCCAGGGCCTTTGCCTTGGCCGCAGTTTCGTCAGCGCTGGTCACGCTGACATACGACGCCCAGTGGGTCGGCACGTCCTTCATTTGCTCGCCTTTTTGATATAGCGCGGCGACGTCCTTGCCGTTCAGTTTTAGCATCGTGTAGACCATGTCGGGGCCAATCGGCATGTCCTGGGCTTCCCAGCCAAAGAGCTCGCCGTAAAATTTCTTGGCCCCCGGACCGTCAGTTGTCGCCAATTCGATCCAGCAAAAACTTCCCGGCGCATGTTCCATTTGAGTTTGAGTTGCAGAGTCGCTCATTTCTTCATCTCCTAAATTCGTTGAGGCGGGCTACGACCCGCCGGTGACTTGGATTGGCGAGCAGCAAAGCCCGCCGTCGGTATTTTTCGAATGAAAACGGGCTCAGAATGTATCAGCAGTGCCAGAGAAATCCTAGCCGGTAACGGTTAACAAATTGTAAAGAATTGTGAAGTTGAAATGGCAGTCGAAAGAATGCGCGCAGGGATGCGCGCGAACCGCAGGCAGGGATGCCTGCGCTCCCTAAAAACGAAATCGCGCTGCTCTCAGCCGAAGCTGCTAGCAGCGCAATCTCGGATCTTCCGAACTACCGGAGTAGTTCGTAAGATGGCAGCCTGCACTCGTCAGTAAACAAGCTGCCAATTTGTATTCCGACAAGCCATCGGCGGTCGACGCTCACCGGTCAGCACACGATTCATTTCAGTTGATCTCGCTTCCCTTGCGGGCCGCAAAATCTGTTTTCACGAATCTCACATCAACTCTGACCGAAGTCACAATCAACGTGGTGCCACTAGGTAGTTTTTTGAGGTGGCTGTCCTCCACCGCCGGTTACGTTCCCGGCAACGAGGCTCAGATTTCTCTGAGCGACATTGCTCACCATTAGCGGGTCCTCTCTAATGGTTGCTACCCGTTTTTATCCGGGCGCTCAGAAAACCTTTCGGTCTTCCTGGCAAGCCTTTCGGCTCCAACCAAGGGCGTCATAGCAAGTGCAAACCGCTCTGCCTTTACTCTCTCCCAGAGCCTCACGACTCCGTTCGCCGTCCCTTAGCCGGTCTCGATGGCCGTAACCTTCGTGACGTTGAGACTTATACCGAAAACGATTTTTTCGATCAACTTTTGAGGTGTTTTATTTTACGAAGAATGATTTGTTTTTATTGATTCGTGAAAATGCTGAGGATTCTTAGCGCTTCTCTGCAGGAAACAAAAACACTGCTGCTTGAAAACATTTTTTGAAGGAAAGATTCTTCGCGCGAAAACATTTAATCGAGCGCTTACGATTTACACTCCGGACAGTTTGGCAACTTGCCGGTAGCGAAAACATTTTAGGTCATGATCGTTAACCATTCCGACGGCTTGCATGAATGAATAACAAATGGTCGAACCGACGAAATTGAACCCGCGGGTTTTCAAATCACGGCTGAGGGCATCAGATTCTGACGTTTTTGGCAGAACCGGATCGCCTCGTCTCCGCTGAAGCGGTTTTCCCTTCACAAATCGCCAAATGTAAGCATCGAAACTCCCAAATTCCTTCTGAATCGCCAGGAACGCGCGGGCATTTTGAATGGCAGAAGTAATCTTCAAACGATTGCGAATGATCCCCTCATCACTCATCAGCTTTTGTATCTTTTGCGCTTGATATTTCGCGACCTTGGGAGGGTCGAAGTTGTCGAACGCCCGACGATAGTTCTCGCGCTTACGCAGGATTGTTTCCCAACTCAATCCAGCCTGCGCGCCTTCGAGAATCAAGAACTCGAACAGCGTTCGATCGTCATGCACGGGAGTTCCCCACTCTTGATCATGGTACGCAATCGACAGCTCGGTTTTGGCCCAGTGGCAGCGATAGTTCGACTTCATGGATTGTAGCGCCGGTTGATGATGGCGTGTTCGATCGCTTCCACTAGAGCGGCGGGCTCAACTGGTTTGGTGAGGTGAATTTGGAATCCAGCTGACAAAGCGAGTTGTCGATCTTTTTCAGTCGCAAATGCCGTCAAGGCAACCGCCGGAGTCTCGCTCAGATCGGAAGGCATCGCGCGGATTTGCCGAATCAGATCGTAACCACTCTCGTACGGCAAACCAATGTCGCTGAGAAGCACGTCAGGCCGCGACGATGCCAAACTTGTAAGCGCCTCTTCTACTGATTCTACTGCGTCGACGTTTGCTCCCGACACCCGCAGAGTCAACGCGAGCAACTCGCGCGCGTCCTTTTCGTCTTCGACCAGCAACACGCGCAGACCTTTAAGCGGCTGTGCTGAAGTTAGCGTTTCGGCTCGCTCGCTTCCGGCGAATTTCAACCCGTGGTGATCCGTCGCGAGCGGAATGCGAATCGTAAACGTCGCTCCTTTTCCATCGCCGTCGCTGGCCGCGAACACGCTGCCGCCGTGGAGTTCAGTTAGGTGCCGCACAATCGCCAGGCCCAGTCCCAATCCACGATGCGAGCGAGTCACCGGTGATTCGGCTTGCCGAAATCTTTCAAACACGCTCGGCAGAAACTCCGGGCTGATGCCGACGCCGGTATCGCGGACTTCGATTTCCGCGAGCGACCCAATCGAACCTAACGTGATGTAAACATGGCCGTCGCGCTCCGTGAACTTAACTGCGTTTGAAAGCAGGTTCCAGATGATCTGCTGCAAACGCGATGGATCGCCTGCGACTGGCCCGATCGTGGAATCAGCGACAACTTCCAGTATCACCCCGCGCGCGTTTGCGGCAGGCCGCACAATATCCACGGCCGCGGTAATCAGATCGATTAAATCCACCGGCTGCACCTCAAGCTGCAACTTGCCTCCGGCGATTCGCGATACGTCGACGAGATCTTCGATCAGTTGGGCCTGTACTTTTGCGTTCCTCTCGACGGTTTCGAGCGCGCGCGACGATGTCTCATCATCGAGCGCGCCGCCGCGCAGCATAGTCAACCAGCCCAGCATTGCCGTCAGCGGCGTGCGCAGCTCGTGTGACAGCGTCGCGAGAAATTCATCTTTCAGCCGATTGGCTTTTTCAGCTTCGTTGCGCGCGAATTGCTCACGCGCCAGCGACGCCTCTCGCTCGTCCTCGACGGTTTTGCGCTCGAGGAATTGGCCGATCTGACTGCCGATGCCGCTGAACGTTGCCAGCAGCGCACTGTCCGGCTCACGAATCTCATGGCTGAAGAATTCCAGTACGCCAAGGAATCGCTCGCCCGACATGATCGGAAAACCGAACGCGGCGTGAAGGCCTGCGGCGGCGGCGGCAGCAGCACGGGGAAAATTTGGATCGGCAGTGACATCCGGAATCCAGGCGGGACGGAGATTGGCCCAGATTCGACCAGGCAACCCCATGCCGCATGTGAACGTGATCTCTTTTGTGATGCGTTCGAATTCTTCGTTCGCGGCATGCGACGGCCAGACATTGAAGCAGCGCAGAACGCTCGCAGCTTCATCGAGTCGCCACATCCCCCCGAGTTTCCACTCAAAGGTCTTACAAATTCGATGGACGATGAGTGGTATCGCATCATCCAGCGCCGGTGCTTCGGCGAGAATGCGTGTGACAGAGAGTGAACCAGCGAGGTGGCGACCAGCGATTTTGCGCTCAGTCACAATCGCCGCCAGTGCCAGGCTCGTAATCGAAAGGTCGGCCATATAGGCCTGGAGGAACAGCAATCCCTCGTTCCTCGGATAAATCGCAAAGCCGCCATAACCATGAACGGTCCCCCAGATTGAAATAGCGGCAAAAGGCACCAACGACGTCGAGACGCCACGCGGTCCGAAACGAAAGGCTGCCCACACCAAAAGCGGAATCGTAATGTGACCCCAGGGTCGAATGCCGGCGGCTCGATGCAGCAAATCCGTATAGATGGTGAGCGAAAGCAGAAGCATCAACACCATCAGCATCCCGAACTCGAGCCAGCGCATCGCGCGCCAACGCTCGATCGGACGCTCAATCCAGCTCAAGATCAGCGGCGTGGCCATTAGCGCGCCGACTGCGTCGCCGGACCACCACGTCAACCAGAGATGACTGAAATCCTGCCAGCGTTCGTGACCGGCAATGCACAGCGTTAAGTTCCCGATCGTCGCTGCAATAGTCGTGCTGATCACCGCCGCGAAGATGACGAACTTCAACACGTCGAAGGCACGATTGAACGGATTGCGAGCTTCGGTAAATTGCCGCAGAAGATAAAGAGCAGTGACGGCTTCGAGGGCGTTACCGATCGCAATCGACGTGGACGGAATCAGCGGAACATCGGTTAAGAGGTAGTTGCCGAGCAGGGCTCCAATCAGAACTCCCGGAGCAGCTCGATAGCCAAAACACAGCAGGGCAGCAATGGCTACGCCGGTAGGCGGCCACACGGGCGAGACGCTCGCATTGGCAAAAGCCAGTGATAGACCGATCTTGGCCGCGACAAAATAGATCACAGCCACGAGTGCCATGACGGCGAGATTTTTTGGTTTTACGATTCTGCGCACGGTGTGATTACGTAAAACGTCAACGCGCGAACGCGGTGTTGTAGATCATTGACGCGCGAAGCTTATCGTTTGGTTACGATTGATGCTCAAACCTGTGACGACTCTTCTCTTTGGGAGATGGGCAGACGGCAGATTGTTCACGCAAGACTTATTCGGAGGCCGTCGATACTCCGTAGTCGTGCTGCGAATAATACATTACAATGAGCCGCGCGAATAAGCTTCACGATGCACAAAGAAGAATTGCTCGCCCTCGCCAAGAATCCGGATTTCATTTCCGGCATCTACAACTATTGCGACCGCTGGTGCGAAAGGTGTCCACTCACGGCACGCTGCTTCTTATATGCAACTGAAGAAGCCGACGCAGACCTGAGCGATCCCGAAGTCCACGACATCAATAACGAGAAGTTTTGGAAAAAGCTGCGTAGTATCTTCGAATCAACGGCTGAAATGCTGCGGGAATGGGCAGAAGAAGCCGGTGTTGACCTCGATTCCTCCCTCGCTCAGGCAATGGAAAAGAACGAACAGGAAAGGCAACGGGTCGAGCAGGACGAACTCGCCCAAGTCGCACATGACTACGCCCTCGCAGTGGAGGATTGGTTCAAAACCGAGATGAAGGCGCGCGTGGCTGTTTACGACGAACGGCAAGTGTTCGCGCAAGATGAATCTGATCTGGGCGTATCAGACGCTGTCGAAGTGATTCGCTGGTACCAATTCTTCGTGGCAGTGAAAGTGCATCGGGCGTTAAGCGGCATCGACGGAATCGACGAAGAAGCATTTGACGATGAAGAGATTCTGTCCTTCGATTTCTCTTCAGACGACGACGCTGATGAACTCGATCATGAGGCGATCCTCGCAAGGAGTTCCCTAATCGATTCAAATGGATCGGCAAAGATCGCGCTGGTCGCGATCGATCGCTCAATCGGAGCGTGGCGTGCGTTACAGATTTCGCGACCTGACAAGTCACAGACGATTAAGCCTTTGCTGCTGCAACTGGAGCGCCTGCGCCGAAGCCTGGAAACGCGGTTTCCACGCGCGCGTGATTTTGTTCGGCCGGGCTTCGATGAGCATCTTTCCGAATTTGTCAGCTGAAGGAGCCGGGCGTGTCCGAAGCCGACCGTTAGGAGACTCAGTTGAATAGAGGCCGACTTGGTAATTAAGCTGCCCTTCCTCACGGTCGGGCTTCTGACACTTATCTAAATGAACTTGGTAATTAAGCTGCCCTCCCTTACGGTCGGGCTTCTGACACTTATCTAATGAAAGGCAACATTCCCATCCCCGAACTCCCATTCGCCGAAGAGGTGTGGTTGATGGTGGCCGTGGTCTCTGTCCGCGAACGTCGCACCAAGGATGGTAAACCTTTCCGCGAAGTCAGCGCACGCAATTCGACCGGCACTTTACCGCTCAAGGTTTGGTCGGATGTGCTCGAAGGCCGCGAAGAATTGCGTCCAGGGCTTTGGGGAGTCACCGGAAAACTCGAATCGTTTCAGGATCGGAACCAATTCGTCGTCAGCGAGTACCGGCCAATCACGCTCGAACAATATCGCGAGTATCTCGGTTGCGATCCGCTCTTGCCGCGCGCGTTCACTTTGGACATCGAGACTTTGGCGCTTCCGGGATTTCGCGATCGCGTCGGGCCGAAGCTTGAGAAGGAATTGAAGCTCGGCTTCATGCGACTGGAACAACAGCAACGTTATCTGGAAGACATTGCCGCGGAAGAAGAGCGCGTTTATCAACTCGGCTCTTTGAATGCGACTTCGGGCCGCGTGCTTTCGATCGCGGTACACGTCGGGCCGATACCGGGGCTTGAGATCGAAGGCTTGACCGGGAATCAAAGCGAACATGCTTTCGGGATCGACGCCGAAGGAAACGAACAGGAAGAGGCGCAGGCGCTGAAAGATTTTCTCGCGCTGATGTCCGACTTTGATCCTGAATGCGATCTGTTAGTCGGGCACAACATCATCAACTTTGATCTGCCCTTCATCTTTCAACGCTGCCTGGCGAATAACATTGCGGTAAAGCCGTTCATCGATCTAAGCGAATTCAATGTGCGCGGTGTTTATGACACGATGCGCAGGTGGTGGCTCGGCAGCCGAAATCGCGTGGCGCTTGATGATGTCGCATGGGCGCTCGGAATTGAATCGAGCAAAACCGGTGAAGTAGAAGGCAGTAAAGTGTTCGACCTGTATCAAGCCGGCAAGCTCGCCGAGATTCGCGAATACAATCTGAATGACGTGCGCGTGACGCGCAAAGTTTACGAACGCATGGTGGCATGCTTTGGGTAGCGGGTAAGCACGCCTCCGACGTGCTGAATCAAGCACCCCGGAGGGGTGCGTACCAACCGCCCGCCTCTGCCACATCGTTTCATTCCTGAGACACGCGTGATAAAATAGCCAATCAAATGGACTCGCTAATTCCAGTTTTGACTCTCATCTTCGGCGCGATCGTGGGCGCGGTCGTCGTGTGGCTCGCGCTCCACGCCAAGTGGCATCGCGGCTTCGACGATGGGCGGGCCGCCGGCGCAACAGAGATCGCCGCTTTGCAGGAACGTGTCGCCGCAAAAGATCGAGAGCTCCTAAAGCTTCAGCAAACATTCGAAGCGGAAGTTACCGACGGCGATCGCTTGCGTGAAGATAATGCGCGGCTGCTGGCAAATATCGAGGGCGAGCGCCGCGCAGCGCAAGAGCGTAACGAGTCGTTCAAACGCGTGACTGAAGAGCTCGCGGAGAAATTCAAGGCGCTTTCGCGCGACGCGCTCAAAGACAACAATCAGGAATTTCTCAATCTCGCGCGCGCTACGCTTGAGAAATTTCAGGTAACGGCCAAAGGCGAACTCGACCAGCGACAACAGGCCATCGATCAGTTGGTCAAGCCCCTGAAAGATTCGCTCGAAAAAGTCGACGGGAAGATTGGCGAGTTGGAAAAGTCGCGTGCTGGAGCGTACGCGGAATTGCGCGAACAGGTGAAATCGCTCGCGACCCAACAACTGGAACTTCGCAACGAAACTGGGAATCTGGTGAAGGCTCTGCGCACCCCTCACATACGTGGGCGCTGGGGAGAGATTCAATTGCGCCGGGTCGTTGAACTCGCCGGCATGCTTGAGTACTGCGACTTCACCGAACAGGAAACGGTCGCCACGGAAGACGGCCGCATCCGACCTGACGTGATCGTTCGGCTGCCCGGCAATCGCACGATCGTCGTCGACGCAAAAGTTCCCTTCGAAGCTTTCTACGAATCGGTTACCACTTCAGATGAGGTGATTCGAGTCGAGCGTTTGAAAGAGCATGCCCGCCTGGTGCGCGCGCATATCGGCGCCTTGAGCCGAAAGTCTTATTGGGAGACTGTGCAGCCGACGCCGGAGTTCGTCCTGCTGTTTCTTCCCGGGGAAAATTTCTACAGCGCAGCGCTTGAACAAGACCCGAAGCTGATCGAAGACGGGATCAATCAGCGCGTGATCATTGCCACACCTACGACGCTGATCGCTCTGCTCAAAGCGATCTCGTACGGATGGCAGCAGGAGCAACGCGCCGCGAATGCCGACGAAGTTGGAAAGCTCGGAAAAGAGCTTTACGATCGCATGCGCACCTTCGTCAATTACTTTGCAGACATCGGGCGCAACCTCGATCGCGCGCTCGAGTCTTACAACAAGGGCGTTGGCTCGCTCGAGGCGCGCGTGCTGGTGACGGCGCGCAAATTTAAGGAGCGCGGCGCGATCGCCGGTGAAGAGATCGAAACGATTGAACCTGTCGATAAGTCCACGCGGACATTGAGTCTTGACGAAGGCGGCTTGTTCCCGGAACTGGTCGCGGCTGAAGCGGAACCGGATGAAGACGATTCGTTTCCCCTATTGAGTTCGAAGAGCGTCGCCGCAGGCGACAAGTCATAAGTGTCCAAACAAATCTGGTTAGGTCCGGTCCGGGGAAACAATCGCGATCGTTTGTTGGCGCGATGCCGCGAGTACATCGCGCGCGGTGAAACTGATCGACTCCTCTACATCGCGGCCTCACATCCGCTGCTCGATCTCGTGACAGAGAAGCTGCTCGACGGGAAGGCCGCCCAAGGTGTTTGGGGCGAGTTTCCGATCTATCTGTTTCGCGGATTGGTGAGAAGAATCCTGTCGGAAGCCCGACCGTTAGGGAGGGCACCTAACCCAACCGAGCCCTTGCTTACGCGCGGGCTTCTGACACAGCCAACGCGCACGCCGATCGATCGGGAAGAGCTTCCGCTCCGTCACAGCCTGGTTTCGCAAATCATCAAGCAATTAAGTTCCGCAGGGAAGCTGACCGCGATCAGACCCCTCGCATACCGCGACGGTTGCGTGAACACTGTGGCTTCGTTGCTTGGCGAGATTCAGCGCGCCGGAAAATCGCCGGACGAATTTCGTGAGGCGATCGAGAGTCGCGAGGCAGAAGCCAGTTCGACATCCAAAGTTCAAAGTCCAAAGTACCCAGACCAGAAGCCGAAGTCCCAAATTGATTTCGATCGCGACGTGGCGCAGATCTATTCGACGTATGCGGCGGCCCTCGACAAGTTCAATCTGACTGACGAAGACGCCGATCAGCTTCAGGCATTGCAAGTAGTCCGCGGCGATTTTCACGATCATTTGTCGTGGCTCAGTGAAATTGATCTGGTCGTGCTCGACGGCTTCTTCGATTTCACGCCGGTGCAGGGTGAGATTTTGAAGTACATCATTCCGCTTGTCCCCTCGGTGATCGTCAACGTCAATCATGACGATCGGAATGAAGAAATCTTTCGTCCGTTCCAATCGACAATCGAACATCTTCAGTCAATCGCGCCGTTTGAGATTGTCACGGATGCTGAGGCACCGCGCCAGCACGATTTGCGCGCGCGGTTGTTCAATGTGGACGACCGAGGCAGTAGCCCGACTGTAAGGGAGGGCTTGAGCGACTGGCAGGATGCCGGGGCCCCGCAGGCAGGGATGCCCGCGTTCCGGTTGTTCGAATGTGCAGACCGCGAGCTCGAAATTCGTTCGATTGCCAAAGAGATTAAGCGGCTCGTCCTAACCGACGATTACAACTTATCCGACATTGCCTTGATAGTCCGCGAGCGCGCGTCTTACGCCGATACGATTGCGCGCGTATTTGCTGACGAATCCGTCCCGTGCAATCTGGAGCGTCGCGTCGAAGCTGAAGATGTGCCGGCGATTCGCGCCTGCGACAAATTGTTTCAGATTCTGAAAGAGCCGCGCGAGCACGTGACGAATCCCAAGACCAGGGACATCGGTCATCTGATCAAGACTGGTTATTTTCAGCCCTCGCCGAAAGCGCTCGATGAGCTCGCGAAAGCCTTTGACGCCAAGTACGCCGCGCTTGTATTGACCGCGACCGAAGCAGAATCAAACGCCGGAGTGCGTCAGAAGTTCGGCATCGGCCAGTGGCGACCTGACGATTTGGAAAATGTCATTGCGTACGTCGGGAGTGAGCTGCGCGTCAATGCCTGGATTGATCGCGCGCGAAAATTGATCAACATCTTCCCTTCTCAGGAAGCCGCCCGCTCGCTTTTCTCACGTGATGATGCAGACGACTCAGCCGTTTCGGCTGCTGATGAAGCGCCGCCGGAAGACGGAGCCGTGATGGACCGGCGCAAGAAGCCGACGCCGATTCACCCGGCGGCGATCGCGTGGGGCATTCTGTTGATGAGGCATCTGCAGCAAGCCATCGCGGCAATGCCGGAAGACGGAACTCCCGAAGCGCTGCGCGCAGCGTTGATGCGCTTGCTGGAGCAACTACAGTTTGCGAATCAAATCAACCAGCCGTTCAATGAGCGAGCGAAGTTAAGCGATCTTCCGCAAGCGACCCTCGACGTTCGCGGCCGCGAGAGTTTGCGGCGAGCAATTGCTGCCGCCGTGCGCGCGTTCACGTTTGCGCGAGAGATCGTGTCAGAAGCCCGACCCCGGGGTCCCCAGCCGGGCAGCCCGGTTGGGGTGGGGCGGTTAGCGAGGGCCACTCAAGCGGATTCGGCCTCGGACCGTGAGTTGCTGACTCATTTCATCGACGAAGTCGAAACGTCGCTGCGCGCGCAGGTGCTGACGTTGAATGTTGCTAATCGGGATGGACTGCGCGTGCTTGAAGCAACCGATATTCGCGGGTTGCGCTTTCGGGCAGTCTTCATCGCCGGAATGATCGAGGGAGGCTTTCCGCTGCGAGCTTCGCGCGATTGGCTCTACCCGCACGAGGAGCGCGTGCGCCTGCAAAAGCAAGGCATCTTCCTCGAAGACATTTCGACCGATACGTTGCTGAAAGAGGAACACTATTTTTATCAGACCGCTTGCCGGGCGACTGAACGCTTGTATCTGACGCGGCCGCTGACGCTGAACGACGGCAGCGAAACCGTCGCGTCGTACTATGTCGAAGAATTGAGCCGCGCGATTGCGCCGGCCCAGATCGAGCTCAAGCAAATTCGCGGTGATGTTGATGCGCATGACGTGCTCGATGCTTCCAAGCCAAATGAGTTGGCGATGGCGTTGATCCGACAGAGCGAACAGCCGCCTCGACAACAGAACGTCACCCGACTTTCGCAAACGGTCGTTGAGCAATTACTGACACGTGCGGCAACGGAAGGCGATATTTCCCCGTCAGCGCGGCAACGCGTGATGATTGAGCGCGAGCGAAACGGCAAATGGTTTGGACCTTATGATGGCGAGATCAGTAATGCTGATTTGCGCCGGATGCTGGCTCGTCATTTCGGACCGGATCACGTTTACAGCGCCAGCCGTTTGAGCAGCTATGGCAACTGCTCATATCGCTTTTTCGCGAGCCGAGTATTGCGACTTGAGCCGCGCACGGAAGCAGCGCTCGATCTGCAAGCGATCGATGCCGGAAAACTCCTGCATGATATTTTGCGGCGCTTTTTTGAAAAGCATCGCGGTGAGTACCTGCCCACTCAAAGTTACGACGCCCTGCGAAAGGATCTGGCGGCAACGGCCGACGCTGTGTTCAAAGAACACGAGGACAAGGTTCCGCCGCTCAACGATCGTATTTGGAAGATCGATTGCGAGATTCGGAAGCTGATTCTCGATCAGGTGCTGTTGCACGAGCTCAGGCTGCAAGAGAAGACAAATCCGCGTGGCATGCGCCCTACTTATTTTGAACTTGCGTTCGGACGGGCCGTCACGTTTAGCGATCCGCATTCGACCACCAATTATCTGAAGTTCGAGCGAGAGACAAATGGCGCGAAGGAGCTCGCTCTCGTGCAAGGTCAAATCGATCGCGTGGACGTCAGCCAGGATGGCGAGACCGCAATTGCTTACGATTACAAGTTATCGAAAGGCGCGCGGCTCGAGGACATCGAGAGTGGACGGGAAGTTCAGCTGCCAATTTATCTCGCCGCGCTCGAGCAACTGTTTCTGCCCAGCTTTCAGTTAGCGGGTGGCGGTTACTACACCCTGCGCGCGAAGGGCTCGCGGCTTAATCAGGGACTCTATCGGGCCATGTTGGCGGATTGCACTTTGATCAGTCCGCAAGCCCATAAATCCAGATTGACTGACGAAGAGTGGCAGCGAATCCGCCAGCGAGTTACGGAGCACATCTGGAATTTCATCGACGGCATGCGCAGTGGGCATTTCCGCGTGAAGCCCGCACTCGGCAAAACCACGTGCAAGTTCTGTGATTATTCCGCCGTGTGCCGGTACGATGCTTATCGAATCAGCAGGAAGAAATGACTCGGCGTTGCTACATTCTTCTTCCCCTCTCCCTTTGGGAGAGGGCCGGGGTGAGGGCGAAGCTACGAAAAGGAAGGAAAGAAAAATTTCCTGGTTTTTTGCCTCGCTAGGCCCTCACCCTACCCTCTCCCAGAGGGAGAGGGAACAGCCGCAAAGGAACGCAAAGACTCATGGATGACCACGACAAATCACTTCGCGAACATCTGCTGTCATTGCTCGACGGTGGCAACGCGCACATTATTTTCGACGATTTCGTGAAAGGCTTTCCGGCCGACAAATGCGGCGAGCGCGTTGGTGGACTGCCGTACACTGCGTGGCAGGTGCTCGAGCACATGCGCATCGCGCAATGGGACATCCTGGAGTTCACGCGCGATGCGAATCACGTCTCTCCAAAATGGCCTGAAGGTTATTGGCCGCCTCAGAACGAAACCGGCAGCGCAGACGCGTGGAAAGACAGCGTCGCCAAGTTTCAAAAGGATCTGAAGGAAATGCAGGACTCAATTGCCGATCCGGCAACGGATCTGTTCGCGAAGATACCGCACGGCAGCGGACAGACCGCGCTGCGCGAAGCCCTGTTGGTGGCGGATCACAACTCGTATCACCTCGGTGTGCTGCTGGCGATGAGCAGGTTGCTGACGGCGAAGTGATGACGCCGAAGCGCCGCTTGACGCTTCATGTCCCGTGTCCGTATCATGGTTATTTGGCTGAGACGAGAAATTGACAACTGTATAAGGTGAAGTAGAAATGAAACCGGGAATTCATCCTGAATATAACGAAATCACAGTGACTTGCGCGTGTGGCGAGACTTTCAAGACGCGCTCGACCCGCAAAGGGGATCTGCACGTCGAGATTTGTTCGGCTTGCCACCCGTTCTTTACGGGCAAGCAGAAACTGATCGATACCGCGGGACGCGTCGATCGATTCAATCGAAGGTATGCCAAGAAGGCGCCTGAAGCTACTGCCGCGAAATAAGTTGATGCAGAAGCATTAGCGACAAGCAATTCGATAAATGCCGGCGCAAGACGCTGGTCGTTCCAGGTGCATCAAAGCACGGGCGGTCAGATTCAATCGCCGGCATTGTTGTAAGTAGATGGATTACTCCCTCTCCCTCTGGGAGAGGGTTGGGGTGAGGGGTTAACGCCAGCACACTACGCCCTCACCCTAGCTCTCTCCCAGAGGGAGAGGGAATCAAGAAGAGAACTGATGAGCACTAACGAAAGAGATTTGATCGTCGGCGGCCAGGCCGTCATCGAAGGCGTGATGATGCGCACGCCTAACGCGTACGCGATCGCCGTGCGCAAAGCTGACGGCACGATCGTGAACACGGCGGCGCGCCTGCCAAAGTGGAGCGACAAGTTGCCGATCCTGAAGCTGCCGATTCTGCGTGGCGGAGCGGTCCTGATTCAATCCATGAGCTTGGGAATCAAGGCGCTGAACTATTCAGCCAGCGAAGCATTCGTGGAAGCCGAAGAAGCTGAAACGGCTGAAGTGAAGGTTTTGACGCCGGCCGTGATCGAAGGAGAAGGCGACTTTGCGGGCATCACCGGCGGAGTGCCCGGTTTGTTTCCGATTCCGACTAAGAAACGATCGAAAGATGAACTTAAGAAAGGCAGTACGGCGGCCGCGGCAAGTTCAATCGTCTTCGCTCTGATCTTCCAGGTGCTGCTGTTCATCGCGTTGCCGCTGCTGCTGACAAATGCGATTTTTGTCGCGGCGGGTTGGGCCAACACACCGGCGAGTGTCAGTACCGCGAGCAATAGCGAACGGATCAAAACAGTCTCGAAGCCTAACGCTCCAGCTACTGCTGAAGAGGCGTGGTACACGCGAACCTGGAACTCAGTGCGCGGCTATTTGCATCCGGTGCGTCCGACGGTGGGCTTCAATTTGATCGACGGCATGATCCGAATGACTTTCTTTCTCATCATGATCGTCAGCTTCTCTCTCATAAAGGACATACGCCGCGTCTTTGAGTATCACGGCGCCGAACACAAGACCGTGTTCACTTGGGAGAAAGGATTGGATTTGACCGTCGCGAACGCGCGCCCGCAACCGCGTCAGCATCCACGCTGCGGCACGAGCTTTCTGATGGTGGTGATGCTGGTTTCAATCATTCTGTTTTCAGTGGTGCGGTTCGACTCTCTGCTATTTAATTTCCTGGTGCGCATTGTGCTGATTCCAGTTGTCGCCGGACTGTCGTACGAGATCATTCGCCTGTCGGCCAGGAAAGAGAGTGGCGCATTCTTCAAATTGATTACGCGGCCAGGCGTTTGGTTGCAGAACGTTACCACGAAGGAACCGGATGATTCGCAGTTGGAAGTTGCGATCGAGGCCTTGAAGGAAAGCTTGAAGTTGGAACCGACGACCGGCGCACCTGAGCTGGCGCCACTGTCATAATGCTCGACAAACTTGCACAAATCGAAACGCGTTACGAAGAGTTGACCAATGAACTCTCTTCGCCGGAGTTGTTGTCGAATCCTTCCGCGTACGGCAAGGCCGCCAAGCAGCATCGCTCGCTCGGCGAAGTTGTCGAGAAATATCGTTCCTACAAATCTCTTACGGAGCAACTGAAAGGTGCGCGCGATCTCGCTGCAAACTCTGAAGATGCAGATATGCGCGAGCTGGCCCAAATCGAAATCGAATCGCTGCAGGCGCAGCTCGCACAGACTGAGATCGATCTGAAGCTGCTGCTCATTCCGCAAGATCCCAATGATGAGAAGAACGTGATCCTCGAAATTCGCGCCGGCACCGGTGGAGATGAAGCGTCGCTATTTGCCGCCGACATTCTGCGGATGTACGCGCGGTACGCCGAGCGACAGCGTTGGAAGATGGAAATTCTCGACGCGTCTGAGTCAGGAATCGGTGGCCTGAAAGAAGCTGTCGCACTAATAGAAGGTGACAAGGTCTATTCGAAACTGAAGCATGAATCGGGCGTGCACCGCGTGCAGCGCGTGCCGCAAACCGAAGCGAGCGGGCGAATTCATACTTCCGCGATCACTGTCGCTATTCTGCCGGAAGCTGAAGAAGTTGACGTAAAGATCGACCCCAAGGATCTGCGCATCGACACGTTCTGCTCATCGGGGCCGGGCGGCCAGTCGGTAAACACGACCTATTCCGCGGTGCGCATCACCCATCTGCCGAGCAACACCGTTGTGTCGATGCAGGATGAGAAGTCGCAAATCAAGAATCGCGAAAAAGCGATGCGCGTTCTGCGCGCGCGCTTGCAGGAATTCGAAGAGCAGAAGCAGCACGAAGCGATTGCGGGCGAGCGCCGTTCGATGGTGGGCAGCGGCGACCGCTCAGAAAAGATTCGAACTTATAACTTCAAAGAGAATCGCGTGACCGATCACCGAATTGGCCTAACAATCCACCAGCTTGATCAAGTGATGGAAGGGTCGCTCGACGCGATTATCGAGGCGTTGATTACTCACTATCAGGCGGAAAAGTTAAAGGAAGAATCGTTAGCTACCGCAATGGCTTAATTTCCGCCCCTGCGCTAATTCATCGACACCAAACCGGTCTTAATCGCAAAGCGCACCAACCCCGCGACATCGCGAATATCCAGGCGTTCCATCAACTGGGCGCGGTGTGTTTCGACCGTCTTCACGCTAATGTTCAGGTTGCGGGCGATCTCTTTTGTCGTCTGCCCCTCGGCAATCAAAATGAGGATCTCGCGCTGGCGCGGCGTGAGCTTTTCCAGCAGTCTTTGTGCACGCGATTCACCAAAGATGCGCGGCCGGACTTCTTGCGGAGTTTCCTTCGACGTGTACGTTTCGCCGCGCATAACGCCCTCGATGCCCTGCTTCAGTTCGTTGGCGGCCGCGCTCTTCGGAATAAGGCCCGCAGCGCCCAGACGCAACGCTCGAATCGTGTATTCGCGCGCCTCGTGCATGGTCAAGATGATGACGCGAGCTTGAGGAGATCGCCTGACGATCTGCTCCAACACTTCAAAGCCACTCATCTCAGGCATCGTCAGGTCGAGTAGAACCAGATCGGGTGCGAACTTCTCAACTTGTTGCAGGGCTTCGCGACCATTGCCGGCTTCGGCAACGACTTCAACTCCGTCAAGCGTGTCGATCAAAGCTCGAATACCCGCACGGACCAGTGCGTGATCGTCCACGAGCAGTACACGAGTAGGCTTCAAGGCGATTCCATCGTTCGAAGAAAGAGGCTGGTTGAACCGGGTATGGGCACGCATGAAAGTTCGTCTCCGGTTAAAGCGCCGTCCCGGATGCCGGGGAATGCGTGTGTGATCGGACTTCTGCGCCGGCGCAGTCTAGCGCAGCCGTTTGAGAAACGACATCAGGAAAACCCTGAGTCGCGGAAACTACACGAACCTCTTGAAGGGGTTTTGAGCGGAACCGCGAGCAGAATATGAGTGCCGGCGCTCGGCTGAGAAATTATGTTGATGTCGCCGTTTACGGCCAGTGCTCGTTCCTGCATACCTCGTAACCCCAGCGCGGCCGCCGACGCGTTACCATTGAGAATCGTATCAGAATCAAAGCCGATCCCATTGTCGTAGACTTCCAGATGCAGTTCGCCGTTGCGCTGTGAAATATCGACAGAGACCCGAGTGGCAAATGAATGCCGCGCGACATTGGTCAAGGCTTCCTGGACAATCCGAAAGGCAGCGGTTTCTATTCCATGTGGGATGTGATCTTTTCGCTCTATGTCGCCCACAACCTGCGCATTAATGCCCGTTCGAAAAGCAAACCGGTCAACGTACCAGCGCAGCGCCGACGCCAGACCCAGATCGTCCAGTAATGACGGGCGCAATTCCAAAGCAAGTTCGCGGACTCGCTTGACTGCATCATCAACTGCGTCAATGCTCTCATCAATCCGTGGCAGGGCTTCGGGCGCGGCGATATTGAAACGGCGAATCCACTCAAGATTTATGCGGATGGCGGTTAGCGCCTGTCCAATTTCATCGTGAAGTTCACGGGATAGATTCTGGCGCTCGGCCTCCTGGACTTCTACCAGCCGGCGGGAATAATTCTGCAGGGTCTGCTGCGCCCTTTTCCGTTCAGTGATGTCGCGCGCAATTCCCTGCACACCGATGGGATGGCCATCGCGATAGATCATCCGGCTGCTGATCTCCACCGGAATGCGATGTCCGCTCTTGCAGACCACTTCGGCTTCGTAAATCGTCTCGACCGGCGCATCAAGTTTGCGGCAAAAGCTTTCCCTCGCATTCTTGAGATTGCGAGGGGCAATGAAGTTTGAATAATGCTTGCCTAGTATTTCCTGACGCTCAAAGCCGGAAAGCATCTCTGCTGCCCGGTTGACCGATACATAGCGTCCGCCGAGATCATGGACATAGATCGCATCGCGCGAATTTTCGAACAACTCGCGATAGCGCTCTTCACTTTCGCATAAAGCCGTTTGCGACAATCTCTGCTCGGTCTCTTCGGCTTCGGGCGCTCGAGCGTGTCCTTCTGATTTTTGCTGGATAAGCTTCATTCGGCTCTGACGCGACTGTTGGTGAATTACGTCCCCGGCTACACCTCTAACCGAGCTGAGTCCTGAACGAAAGAGGCGAATGCACTTCTAACTCGAGCAGGAGTGCCTCCGCGGACAGTCGCTGATTGTAAGCAGCTTTTGAAACAGATGCAAACAACTCGACAGCCGCCTCTAGGCTCTAGGCGTCCAGCAGTTCCCGTGTTTTAGATGCAAGTAACTCAGGCGAAAAAGGTTTTTGAATGAAAGGGAAGTCTTCGTCGAACATTCCGTGCTTTCTGTAGTTGCGGTGCCGCTCTTTTTCAGGGAGGCTTGATGGTCAAGCCAACTGCCCGACTAATTAGCGTACAAAACGCGAGTGGCTCAAAAGCTTGAGTTCACAATTCAATTCGCTCCAGGGGGTCCGCAGGTTTTTGCATGTCAGGCTGCTCAGGAACGGCGTCAGCATTTGGTGATAATACGCCCGATGAGACTCCATCTTTAGCCTTTGTCTCGGCTGCATCGTCTTTATCGGCGGCTTCGGTGGTAGAGAAGAGATTGGGAACCTTAATCATCAGTGGTAGCTTGATCGGCGACAATTTCTTTTCGGCAATCGGCAGCTTCTCGTACTTGATCGCTCCCTTTCCCTCGCAGCTTCCGGTTTGAATTTCGCAAATAGCTCCGTTCTGCACTTTCAACGTAAAGCCCTTCAACTTCAGATTCAGCATCACTGTCAGCGTGATCTTCTTGACTGAGGCGCCCTTGATCTTTACGTCGATGAAGGGCTTCGTTTCATAATCGATGCTGTGTTCCGCCAAGTCGAGGTAGATCGATCTTTCCGGATCGACTTTTGAATCCTCCAGAGCTTGGCGCAGCGCCTCAGCTTTCTTCCATGCAGTCATCAGGATGTCGTGAATCTTGATGTCCAACAGTTCGCAAATCTTTGCGCCGAGGTCCGGCATCGCAGCCGTCCACTTGATGCCTTTGGCTTCCTGCTTCAATTTGTCCTGAAAGGCCTGCCAGTGATCGTCGCCTTCGTCTGAAGCTTTCTCAGGGACTTGAAAAGCGTCGCGGAGAGTAGGCGCGGCCTGAGAAGATGAATTCGCCGTCGCGGCCGCAGCGGAGACGTTGGAAGCCGCCGCGACCTTAGTCTCTTCATCGTCACGCGACTGCGCGTCTTTAATCATCACCGTGGCTGTGTTCTTTTGTTCAGTCATCGCTCGTCCTCTTTGCTTTGATGAGGTTTCCACCCGACGCGTCAATTTTGAATGCGCCATCGACGTTTGGATCGACGTCCACCTGATAATCCAACGCGAGTCCCGACGCCTCCGCACTTCCCGCC
>DATLVM010000144.1:0-4305 GCA_035577445.1 Pyrinomonadaceae bacterium | reverse complement strand
GACGAGGACGATGCCATCTTCGCCGCGCTTGTAGATGGCCCCCGATGGACACGCCGCTACGCAGCAGGCGTTGAGACAGTGATTGCAGATGCGCGGCAGATAAAAGAAAACCAGTCGCTCGATTTCGAATAGCTCTTCGCGCTGTTGTGGAGTCAGCGCTTCAAGATTTGGATCATTGGCTGCATAGACTGGTGAACCACTCAAGTCATCATCCCAATTTGGCCCGGCCTTGATGTCGATCGGCTGGTTGGTAACCATCGAAATCGGACGTGCCGTGGGTTGGTCAGCGCCTTCCGGGGCGTTGAAAAGATCTTCGTACTTGTAAGTCCACGGCTCGTAGTAATCGTCCATCCGCGGCAGGTTCGGATTGTGAAAGATATTCAAGACTCGCAAGGAACGGTTACCCATCTTCGGCTCCAGATGTCCGTTCTTCTTTTCCCAACCGCCTTTGTACTTGTTCTGATCTTCCCATGCGGTTGGATAACCGGTGCCAGGTTTGGTCTCAACATTGTTCCACCACATGTATTCCGCGCCCTTGCGGTCGGTCCAGATGTTCTTGCAGGCGACCGAGCAGGTGTGACAGCCGATGCACTTATCCAAATGAAAGACCATTGAAACTTGTAAACGAACGTCCATTGAATTTGTCCTTTACCAGTTAACTTTTTCCAGCTTTCTCACCAACACAAACGTGTCGCGATTCACGCCGGTCGGCCCCCAGTAATTAAAGTGATAAGTAAACTGGCCATAGCCTCCGACCATCAGCAGCGGTTTCAGGCGAATCCGCGTCAGCGAGTTGTGCCCACCGGCACGACGGTTCTTGCGCATTGGTGATTTGGGTACGGATAGCGTTCGTTCGGGCGAGTGATACTGGATGCAAACGCCCTTCGGAATGCGATGACTCACCACGGCCCGCGTGCAAACGACGCCGTTGTCGTTATAGGTCTCGACCCAATCGTTGTCGTTGATTCCCAACTCCTGAGCGTCTTCGTCGTTGAGCCAGAGCGGTTCGCAGCCGCGCGACAAGGTCATCATGCGGTGATTGTCTGAATAGGTAGAGTGGATGTGCCATTTGCCGTGCGGCGTCAGATAATTCAGCGCTTTCACTTTTCCTTCAGTGCTGCTGTATTTGAGATCGCCGTAGTCAACCGGCTGGGGTGAAGGCTTATAAGTCGGCAGATGCTCGCCGTACGCCAGGTAACCTTCGTGGTCCAGATAGAACTGCTGCCGGCCAGTCAGTGTGCGCCATGGCACCATTCGCTCGTAGTTGTAAGTGAATGGTGCATACGCACGGCCGTCATCCATCAACCCCGACCAGATCGGGCTGTTGAGCAAACGTCGCGGTTGCGATTGCAAGTCTTTGTAACTCAGACGTGCATCGCGGCTCTGGGCGGCCAGATCAGCAAGCGGCAATCCCACACTTTTCTCAACCTGCTGGTAAGCGCGATAGGCCAGCTCGCCATTCGTTTCCGGAGCGAAGTGGAGAATCATGTCCGCTGCTTCTTCGGCGCGCTTAAGCGACGGATACTTTGCTCCATTCCATTCGACCGTTGGGTGCGATCGCGAATTCACGATCTCGTCATAAAAATCTTCGGTGGCGTACTTGACGCCGTGCGCGCCCATCCCTTTCCTGGCCAGAGGGCCAAGCGAGATGAAACGGTTGTAAAGATTCACATAGTCGCGCTCGATTACTGCGAAATGCGGCATGGTCTTGCCGGGGATCGCTTCACACTCACCCTTGCTCCAGTCCTTGATCTCACTCTGGGCAATTTCATCCGGCGAGTCGTGGGACAGCGGCGAGGCGATCAGATCCTTGATCGGTGTCGGCAAGTGCGTCTCCGACAATTCGCTGACCTTCTTCGCCAGCGACCGGAAAATGTCCCAATCGCTGCGCGATTCCCAGCAGGGCGGCACCGCTTCCGAGAGCGGATGAATGAACGAGTGCATGTCGGTGGAATTGAGATCTGCCTTCTCGTACCAGGTCGCCGCCGGCAGCACGATGTCGGAGTAGAGCGCCGACGTGTCCATACGGAAATTCAGATCGACCACCAAATCGAATTTTCCTTCAGGTGCTTTAACGTCGGTCCTGACTTCTTTTGCCGAGCCTTCCGCGCATTCCTGTGCGATGTCGTTGTGATGTGTGCCGAGATAATGTTTGAGAAAGAACTCGTGGCCTTTGGCGCTGGCCATCAACGCATTCCCGCGCCAGATGAACCAGACCCGTGGCCAGTTCTCTTCCGCGCTCGGATTTTCAACCGAGAATTGAAGCTGTTTGCCCTTCAGTTGATCGACAACGTATTTGACGATTTGCTCATTTGTCTTCGCGCCGGCGGCTGTCGCATCCTCGACTACCTGCGTGTTCGGTTTGTTGAATTGAGGATAGAAGGGTAGCCAACCACAGCGCACCGCTTTCACTTCCACATCGACTGCGTGTCCGCTGGCGATGCTGGCGCCGCCAAGTGGCTCAGACTTTAGTCTGAGGTCCGCGTTCGTCGAAGAATCATCACCGGCTGAAGACCCATCGCGCGGCATCGCTGCGTAGTCCGCGAACTCGCGCTCGTAACGCCATTGCTCGCTGTTGACGTAATGCCACGAAGGCGCGTTCTGCAAACGTGAAGGCGGAATCCAGTCTTTTCCAAACGCAATTGTCGACCAGGGGGCAACGGGAGCGAGCTTCTCTTGACCGACATAGTGATTGAGACCGCCGCCGTTCTTCCCGACACAACCGCAAAGCATCAGCGCCGTAATGGCTGAGCGATAGATCAGGTTGTTGTGATACCAGTGATTGATGCCCGCGCCGATAATGACCATGCACTTGCCTTCGGTCTTCTCAGCTGTCGAAGCCCATTCGCGCGCAAACTTGATGACTGTTTCGCGGCCAACGCCCGACCAGCGTTCCTGCCAGGCTGGGGTGTAGGACTGCTCTTCATCGTTGTAGTCGCTGGGATAATCACCGCCGAGCCCACGATTCACCCCAAACTGGGCCATCATCAAATCGTAAACCGTGGTGACCAGCACCGGCCCATCGGCGGTCTCAATCCATTTCGCCGGTACACCACGCGTAAACACCCGATCAGAGCCGAACTCTTCAAAGCTCACCGTCACGCGCTCTGCGTTGCTATCAATCAAACTCAGTTGCGGCTCGATGGGCGAGCCGTCGCGCGCATCCTTCAGTTCGAGATTCCATTTGCCTTCGGTTTTTCCCCAACGATGCCCGACTGTGCCGCCCGGCATGCGCGGCTCGCGCGAGAGCGAATCGAATATTAAGAACTTCCAGTCGCCATTCTCTTCATCCTGGTAGCGAGTCAGTTTGTTGGCGCGAAGCAATCGACCAGCCTGATATGTGTCACCGTGCTTTTCGAGCTTTACCAGGAAAGGCGAATCGCTATAGCGCTTCAGATAATTAAGAAAGTAGGGCGTCTGCTTTTCGTGATGAAACTCTTTCAGGATGACGTGGTTTACGGCCATCCAAAACGCTCCATCCTGCCCCGCATTTAGGGGAATCCACTGGTCAGCGTACTTCGACACCTGACTAAAGTCGGGGGCAAGCACTACCATCTTCGTGCCGTTGTGTCGCGACTCAGCCGCAAAATGACAATCCGGCGTACGCGTCATGTTTAGGTTTGAGCCCATCACGGCGAGGAACTTGGAGTTGTACCAATCGGCGCTTTCGCCGACGTCGGTCTGTTCGCCCCAAACCTCAGGAGACGCCGGAGGAAGATCGCAGTACCAATCGTAGAAACTCAGGTTGACGCCGCCGAGGAGTTGCAGGAAACGCGAGCCGGCCCCATAACTCAGGAACGACATGGCGGGAATCGGCGAGAAGCCGACCACGCGATCCGAACCGTGCTGTTTGATGGTGTAGATCGTCGATGCAGCAATCAGTTCCAACATCTCGTCCCAATCGCCGCGGCGGAAACCGCCCTTGCCTCGTGCCCGCTGATAACGCGCTCGGGATTCCTGGTTGGTGACGATCGATTCCCAAGCCTCAACTGGATCGCTGTGGATCGCTTTTGCCGCGCGCCAAAGGTCGAGCAGTGCTCCGCGAACGTACGGATACTTGACCCGGATCGGACTGTAGAGATACCAGGAATAAGAAATACCGCGTTGGCAGCCCCGCGGTTCATAGGGCGGCAGGCCATCTTCAAGCAGCGGATAATCCAGCGCCTGCATTTCCCAGGTAACGATTCCCTGCTTGACGTAAATATTCCACGAACAGCCGCCCGTGCAGTTCACCCCGTGCGTCGACCGAACGACTTTGTCGTGCTGCCAGCGGTTGCGATAGAACTCTTCCCACGAGCGCGTTTC
>DATLVM010000143.1:0-2085 GCA_035577445.1 Pyrinomonadaceae bacterium | reverse complement strand
TTGGCCGCAATCGTTGCCGGTTTCGCGATGCGTTATTCCGTCAGCGGGATGCTGCGCGTTTACTGGAAGACGCTCAAGATCGTTCGCTATTCGCTTTTGACGATTGCCGGCATGATGGCGATCGGTTTCTCGACGCGCTATTCGGGAATGGATGCGACGCTGGGGTTAGCTTTCGCGAAGACCGGCTGGTTCTATCCGTTCTTTGGCACGATGCTCGGGTGGTTGGGAGTTGCGTTGACTGGATCAGACACCTCGTCGAATGTTCTATTCGGAAGTTTGCAGAAGATCACCGCCACCCAGCTCGGCCTCAATCCGATCTTAATGGGAGCTGCAAACAGTTCAGGCGGCGTGATGGGGAAGATGATCGATGCGCAGTCAATCGTCGTCGCCAGCACCGCGACGCGCTGGTACGGACATGAAGGTACGATCCTGCGTTACGTTTTCTTTCATAGCCTGGCGCTCGCAGCTTTGGTAGGAATTCTAGTCTTGCTTCAGGCGTATGTTTTCAAGTTTATGATCGTGCATTAGGTTTTTGGTTTTTCCCTCTCCCTTTGGGAGAGGGCAAGGGTGAGGGGCGGAAGCTAGTTTTCGTAAACACCCTCACCCTAACCCTCTCCCAGAGGGAGAGGGAACGGAGGAGCCATGATTCGTCGATTCATTCTACTGAGCTTTTTCATCTTCATCGTTGCTTCAGCGACCGCACAGCCACGCGCGCCGATGATGCCGAATGTAGATCCCGCGTTCTTCAACGGATTGCATTATCGACTCGTTGGCCCATCGCGCGGTGGACGAGTGACAACTGTGACGGGCGTGCCCTCGCAGCCAAAGACTTTCTATATGGGCGTCGCCAGCGGTGGCTTGTTCAAGACTAGTGACGGCGGCGCCAGTTGGGTCGCGATTACCGATGGCAAAATCCCGCTGGGATCGACAGGATGCGTCGCGGTCTCTGATTCAGATCCTCAGGTGATTTATCTCGGCACCGGTTCGGACGATGTGCGCAGTAACGTTTCAACCGGCCGCGGCATGTACAAATCGACGGACGGTGGAGCCACGTGGAAGTTCATCGGTCTCTACAATGCCGGGCAGATTGGCGGCGTGCGTATTCATCCCACGAATCCGAACATCGTTTGGGTATCCGCGCAGGGTGATGCATTCAAATCCAATTCCGAGCGCGGCATTTTCAAGACGACTGACGGAGGCGCCACCTGGAAAAAAGTTCTGTTCATTTCCGATCAAATTGGCGCGATGGATATTGAGCTGCAACCCGGCAATCCGAATGTTGTTTACGCATGGATGTCGCGGCTCGAGCGGAAGCCCTGGACGATCATTAGCGGTGGGCGCGAAGGCGGCTTCTACAAGAGTACTGACGGTGGCGAGAATTTCAAGAAGATTACGAACGGCCTTCCGACAGAACTGATTGGCAAGGCGAACCTCGCGGTGACTAATGCGAAGCCCGATCGCATTTATGCTCTGGTGGAAGCGAAGCCCGGCGGCGGCCTGTATCGATCCAATGATGCCGGCCAAACCTGGCAAGCGATGAATTCACAGCCGGCGCAGATTGCGAATGCGATGATTCAGCGTCCTTTCTATTACGTCGAACTCGGCGCTGATCCGACAAACGCCGACGTGGTTTACACGGGCGCGGAAGGCTCGTGGAAATCGACCGACGGTGGCAAGACGTTCGCGACCTTTCGCACGCCGCACGGCGACAACCACGACATTTGGATCAGCCCGAAGGACGGCAACATCATCATCCAGTCAAACGATGGCGGCGCGAATATCTCTTACGACGGCGGGCGCACTTGGTCTTCGCAGATGAATCAACCTACCGCGGAGATCTACGGCGTTTGGACTGACAATCAATTTCCTTACAAGCTCTACGGCGCGCAGCAGGACAACACGACGGTCATCATTTCGAGTCAGGCCGATCCGATGAGCCTGACTGATTGGCGCGCCGGGCCGGGATGCGAGACAGGTCCCATCATGCCTTATCCAAAGGATCCAAACGTCGTCTATGGATCGTGCAAAGGTCAGTACGGTGTGATGAATCTGAAGACGGGCCAGGAGAAAAATTACTGGGTGGGT
>DATLVM010000142.1:0-20976 GCA_035577445.1 Pyrinomonadaceae bacterium | reverse complement strand
GAAGGTTGCGTCGCTAAGCCCTCACCCTAACCCTCTCCCAGAGGGAGAGGGAACTGTAAACATGACCGAAACAAAACCACGCATCCTGGTTGTTGACGACGAGCCGCAACTCACGCGCGTACTGCTGCGCAGCCTCACGTCAAAAGGTTATGACGTGCGCATCGCGGGTGATGGAGAGTTCGCTTTGCAAACGTTTCATGATTGGCCACCGTCATTGGTGATTACCGATCTGGCGATGCCGAACATGGGCGGGCTCGAGTTGTGTCGCAAGCTTCGTGAAATTTCAGACCTCCCGATCATCGTCCTTTCAGTTCGTGGCGAAGAGAAGACCAAGGTCGAAGCGCTCGATGCAGGCGCTGACGACTATGTGACAAAGCCGTTCGGCATGGATGAGTTGTTGGCACGCATCCGCGCCGCGTTGCGCCGCCAGCCTCCGACGGAATCGCAAAGTGACAATCTTGAAGCCGGCGAATTCCGCGTCGATCTCAACGCGCACATCGTCACGCGCGGCGGTGAAGAGTTGCGGCTCACGCCAAAAGAATTCGATCTACTGACCTTCCTCATCCGGAATTCCGGCAAGGTGCTGACGCATCGCGCGCTGCTCGGCGCCGTTTGGGGCGGCGATTACACTCAGCAGAATGAATACCTACGAGTCTTCATCGGGCAACTTCGCAAGAAGATCGAACCCGATCCTTCCAAACCTCGCTTTATTCTGACTGAGCCCTGGATCGGCTATCGATTCAATGCCGACTAGCGGCGGTACGATTCAGCGAGGCAATCTGCGCGTTAACCCTCTCCAGTTCGATATAGAGCGAGTCTAGGTGAATCCGAGTTTGCCAGTCACAGGCAGATGCTCGAATCGAAAGTTCCTCTACGCAAGTGAGGGGACGGCCGCGCCTCGCAGCTTCAATGCCGATCGCCATTTGTGTACGCCAATCGATAATCCCGCAGGCAACGTTACGCGCGCGCTCGATTACTTGCAGCTTCTCTTTCAGTGCGGTCAAGTCTGTATTCATGGGTTCTTCCTGTCCCTGAACTGTGCAACTGATCAAAACCTCCATCGCACCTTCATTGCCGATGAGTATCTTTCTTACCCCTTTCAACGTCAACACCTTTTTGAAGCACCTTACGCAAACTCTTGCGCAATTGGTTGACGAATCTCATAATTGCCTCATGACTGAGAAAGAGATTGTACTTGAGACGATTCGCGCTTTGCCCGACGATTGCTCGTTGGAAGAAATTGCCGAACGGATTGAGTTCATGGCTGCAGTGCAAAAAGGTCTCGACCAATTGGACTCGGGTGAAGGTATTCCCCACGAAGACGTCAAACGACAGTTAGCCTCATGGCTTACAAGCTGATCTGGTCTCCCGCAGCTCTCGACGACCTCCACGATATCGTCGTGTTTATTGGGCGCGACAATCCTGACCGTGCGATGTCTTTCGGATACGAACTAATCTCAGAGACTGACCGCCTTCAAAACTTCCCCGAGTTCGGCCGCACAGTTCCCGAATACCAAAATCCAAACATTCGCGAGATCATCTTTCGGCCCTACAGGATCGTTTATCGAGTCAATCATAACCGTCGGGCGTGCGAGATTGCGCGCGTCTGGCATTCGGCTCGCGGAATACCAAGGCTGTAACTGAACTCTTATCCTTTACAAACTTTTAATAAAATCCTTAGCCGCTTTTTACAACCACCCCACTATGCTGGCAGTTGGTGAGAACCCTCGCGAGTTCAAAGCTGACTCGTTATGGCGGCGCCTCGCTGGTAGTTGTCGGCGCGGCAACCGTGTTGTTGCCGTTTCGCGCGCACATCAACGCCACCACCGTCGCGCTCGCGTTACTGTTGGCCGTCTTGTTTGTCGCGATCGGGTTCGGTAGCAAGCCGGCTTTGCTCGCCTCCGTGTTGGCGATGCTGGGTTTCAATTTCTTCTTTCTGCCGCCATATCACACCTTCACCATTGCCGATGCACAAAACTGGATTGCGTTGACGGCCTTCTTCATCACCGCGCTAGCCGTCGGCCAGCTCTCCGCGAGAGCGAAGCAACGCGCGGAAGAATCAGAAGCCGGCAAGATCGAGATTCGCCGGCTCTATGATGAATTGCGCGATGCGTTCGATCGAGCCAGCGAAGCGGAAGCAATCAAGCGCAGTGAGCAATTGAAATCGGCATTGCTCGATGCGGTGACGCACGACATTCGCACCCCGCTTACTTCGATTAAGGCGTCGGCTACTCTGCTGCTTGAAGATCGCGAAGACACTAAGTCGTCGGCAAAACTCAGCCCCGATGACCAACATGCGATGTTGGAAGTCATCACGCGCGGCGCCGATCGTTTGGATCGATTCGTCGAAGGGATCGTCGATCTGGCGCGCATTGAAGCTGGAGACCTGAACCTGCATCGCAACTGGCGCTCGGTTGACGACTTGATAGAAGTGGCGCTGGCCCAAGCCGAGCCGCTGATGCACAACCACAAGATCAACCTCCGGATACCGGATGAACTACCGATTGTGCGCGTGGACGGACGCGCGGTTACCGAAGTCATTTACACGCTGCTGGACAACGCGCGCAAATACACGCCTCCGCAGACGCAAATCACCATCAGCGCGCGCACTGCAAGCGATGATGTCATCGAGATATCGGTTGAAGATCAAGGCGCCGGGATCCCTCGGCAATATCGCGAGCGCGTGTTTGAAAGGTTCTATCGCATCGCTGACAACGGACTCGCGCAAGGACACCCAACGGGATTTGGCGTGGGACTGGCGATTGCGAAAGGGATCGTTGAAGCACACGGCGGTCGAATCTGGATTGAGGATGCAACCACAGGTTCGGGAGCGAAGATCGTTTTTACGGTGCCGGTGGCCGATACAGAGGAAGTTCCCTCTCCAGCTGGGAGAGGGTTAGGGTGAGGGGCCGAAGGCTAGCTGAAACTCTGGCCATTCTTTCTCATGTTCCTCGTGAGGCGCAGCCTCACGAGGAAAAGTACGAGGTTGAATGAGCGCGTAAGCTTCGCACCCTCACCCCCAGCCCTCTCCCAAAGGGAGAGGGGAGATCGATTTCTTATGGAAGCTCGCAAGCGCATTCTGATCGTTGACGACGAGCAGCAGATCACGGTCGTGCTGCGCAGCGGTTTGACCAAGCACGGCTACGACGTGCGCGTCGCGAATGAAGGCCAGGCGGCACTGGAACTTTTTGACGCCTGGACGCCCGATCTCGTCATCACTGATCTTTCAATGCCGAACATGAATGGACTGCAGCTCTGTCAGGAACTGCGAGCCAGGTCATCGGTTCCCATCATCGTCCTCTCAGTCAAGAATGATGAAGTAACGAAAGTCGAAGCGCTGGATATCGGCGCTGACGATTATGTAACCAAGCCGTTTGGGATGGGAGAGTTGCTCGCAAGAGTTCGTGCGACACTGCGCCGCTCACCTGTTCCCAGTCCCGAAACAACGGTGCTTGAAGAAGGTGACTTTTGCGTCGATCTCGAATCGCGTGAAGTGAAAGTCGACGGGAAAGAGATTCGCTTATCACCAAAAGAATTCGATCTGCTGACCTTCTTCATCCGCAACTCGGGAAAAGTCCTCACGCATCGGAAGCTGCTCGCAAATATTTGGGGCGGGAACTACACCGATCAAACTGAATACCTGCGCGTGTTCGTGCGCCATCTTCGCAAGAAAATCGAACCCGATCCCGCCAAGCCTCGCTACATCCTGACTGAGCCCTGGGTTGGATATCGATTCCTGCAGAAACCCGACCGTTAGGGAGGGTGTGAGACGTGGGTTCTAAGAAGTTCCGCACCCTCCCTCACGGTCGGGTTTCCTCATTTACGATCTTTTAATGGATCTTTAAGCCCTTTTTTACTCCGATCCTCCTATCGTGATGTTGCTCGCAAAGTCGAGGACACGATGGCTGTGAATCGAAAATTTCTCGTAGCTCCTGAACCTGCCAGGCCTGATCCAATTCAATACTTGACGGAAAACGGTTTCCGCATCGTCCGTTGTTGCGACGTTGATGATTCATTTCCCAAAGACGGAATTGAGCATTGTTTCATCGTACGTGACCCGGACGGTTACGAGCTCGACATAACGGTCGCGTTCCATACGCGCGCGGCTGCCGAAGTCATCGAGCGCAGCCGTCGTCGCATTACTTTTGAAAGCTCGTTTTGGGTGAACGCCGCCGAACGTCATCTGGCGGAATATTTGTGGGCACAAAACGATTTTCCACCGGACGCCAGACTGACAATTGATCAACTGACACTTGATGACATGGATTCAGCCAGACGCTGGGGTCGAGATGAAGGTGACCTCATCGTCTGACGTTGTTGGCAGAACTCTCAATTAACGAGGTTTCTGGAAAAATGCTCGATCTGATTTTTTTGGCGGCAACGATTTTGTTCTTCCTTCTCGGTCTGGCGTATGTGCGGGCGTGCGAGAAGTTGCAGTGAGGTGAGCAATGTCAATCGGAACCATTTTAGTTCTCGCAGTATCGGCGCTGCTTTTGATTTACTTAACGTTCGCATTGCTGAAACCGGAGAAATTTTAGTGTCAGAAGCCCGACCGTTAGGGTGGGCAACTTTCGTAGCGAGCCCTCGCTGACGGTCGGGCTTCTGACACACTGAGGTTTTATGACACTGAATGGTTGGTTACAGATTCTTTTTTACTTTGTCCTGATTCTGGCCGTGACAAAGCCGCTCGGCGTTTTTATGGCAAACGTCTTCGAGCGGCGAAAGACGTTTCTCGATCCGGTGCTGCGACCCTTTGAGCGTCTGATCTACCGGCTCACCGGAGTCGACGAACGGCGCGAGATGCGTTGGACTGAATACGCAGCGGCCATGCTGCTGTACAGCGTGGTGTCAATGATTGTGCTGTTTCTCCTGCAGCGTTTGCAGGGCCATCTGCCTTTCAATCCGCAGCATCTGCCCGGAGTCGATTCTGCCGGCTACGCCGCCGGCGGTTATGTCGGTTCATCCTTCAATACCGCAGCGTCGTTCACGACCAACACGAACTGGCAGGGCTACAGCGGCGAAGCGACTTTGAGCTACCTCACACAGATGGCTGGTCTCGCTTATCACAATTTCACGTCCGCCGCGGTCGGAATGGGATTAGCGATTGCGCTGATTCGCGGCATCGCGCGACGCGAGATGGAAACGATCGGCAACTTTTGGGTGGACATGGTTCGCGGGTGCCTGTGGATCTTGTTGCCGCTCAGCATCGTGCTGGCGCTGGCGCTGGTTTCGCAGGGCGTAGTTCAGAACTTGAAGCCCTACACGACAGCTCAATTGGTCGAGAAACAAACGATCGAGGTTGATAAGAAAGACGCCGCGGGCAATGTAATCACCAAGCCCGACGGCACGACTGAGAAAGAGACGCAGACCATCGATACTCAGACAATTGCGCAGGGACCCGCTGCTTCCCAGATCGCCATCAAGCAATTAGGAACAAACGGTGGTGGCTTCTTCAACGTGAACTCGGCGCATCCATTTGAAAATCCGACGCCGCTTTCGAATTTTCTCGAAATGTTTTCCATCCTGGCGATCTCTGCCGGATTCACCTACACGCTCGGCCGCATGGTGAAATCGCAGAAGCATGGCTGGGCCGTCTTTGCGGCGATGAGCGTGCTCTTTTTTGCCGGATTAGTTGTCTGCTACTGGGCCGAAGCGCGCGGGAACCCGCAGTTGCCGGCCAACGTGAACCAGACGGCGTCAACCATGCAGTCCGGCGGCAACATGGAAGGCAAGGAGGTGCGCTCCGGAATTGCCAACTCGACGCTGTGGGCCGTCGCGACCACCGACGCTTCGAACGGCAGCGTCAACAGCATGCACGATTCGTACACGCCGATCGGGGGTTTGGTGCCGCTGGTCAACATCATGCTGGGCGAAGTCATCTTCGGCGGCGTCGGCGCGGGCATGTACGGCGTGCTGGTGATGGTGATTCTGTCTGTATTCATCGCTGGCCTGATGGTTGGGCGAACGCCGGAGTATCTCGGCAAGAAAATCGAATCGTACGAGGTGAAGATGGCGATGCTCTACGTGCTGATCTTCCCACTGTTGATTCTGATCATGACGGCGATTTCTGTGCTGGCGCCAAATTTTGGTTTGACTTCACTGAACAATCAGGGGCCGCACGGACTTTCGGAAATTCTCTACGCGTTTACATCAAGCGTCGGCAACAATGGGTCGGCCTTTGCCGGTTTGAACGCGAACACGCTCTGGTACAACTCGACGCTCGGCATAAACATGCTGTTCGGCCGGTTCTTCATGATTATTCCCACGCTGGCCATCGCCGGCAGCCTCGTGCGCAAGAAAGTTGTGCCACCGTCGTTGGGGACCTTCCCCGTGACGACGCCGCTGTTTGCCGGTTTGCTGGTGAGCGTGATCTTGATCGTTGGCGCGTTGACATTTTTTCCGGTGCTCAGCTTGGGACCGGTCGTTGAGCATTTGTTGATGTATGCGGGAAAGAGTTTTTAGTAATACCCCCTCTCCCTTTGGGAGAGGGCTGGGGTGAGGGGCGAAGCTAAGGGGAAAAAAGACAAGAAGTATTCTTTCTCTTTCGCGCTAACCTTCGGACCCTCACCCTTACCCTCTCCCACAGGGAGAGGGAACAGGAACAGAACCCATGGTAAAGAAAAATAAAAAGCAGGCAATTTGGAATTGGGAGATCGTCAAGCGTGCGATCGTGGACGCGTTCGTCAAGCTGAGTCCGCGTAAGATGATGAAAAACCCGGTGATGTTCGTTGTCGAAATCGGAAGTCTCCTGACCACGATTTATTTCATCGTCGGCTTCGTCAAACCAGTCACAGGTGTCACCAATCCGAAGTTCGAACTTCAGATCACTCTGTGGCTTTGGTTCACCGTGCTCTTCGCGAACTTTGCGGAAGCGATGGCTGAAGGCCGCGGCAAAGCGCAAGCCGACAATCTGCGGCGCTCGCGCACTGAGACGATCGCGCATCGTTTCGTCAACAACCACACTGAAGACGTGGCCGCGCCGGATCTGCGCATGGGCGACGTCGTCGTTGTCTCGGCCGGCGAATTCATTCCCGGCGACGGCGACATTATCGAAGGCGTCGCGTCGGTCGACGAGTCCGCCATCACTGGAGAGTCCGCGCCGGTGATTCGTGAAGCCGGCGGCGATCGTTCAGCCGTAACCGGCGGCACGCGCGTGCTTTCAGACTCAATCAAAGTTCGCATCACGGCAAATCCCGGCGAGACTTTTCTCGATCGAATGATTGCGCTGGTCGAGGGCGCCGAACGCCAAAAGACTCCAAACGAAATCGCGCTCAACATCCTGTTGGCCGGACTGACGATCATTTTTCTGCTGGCCGTAGTCACGCTGCAACCCTTCGCGATTTATTCGCACGCACCGCAGACGATCTTTGTGCTCGTCTCTCTGCTCGTTTGCTTGATTCCAACGACGATTGGCGGCTTGCTGTCAGCCATTGGCATCGCCGGAATGGACCGATTGATTCAACACAATGTGTTGGCGATGTCAGGGAGGGCCGTTGAAGCCGCCGGCGACGTCAACACGTTGCTGCTTGATAAGACGGGCACGATCACTCTGGGCAATCGGCAGGCGACTGCGTTCCTTCCGCTATCAGGCGTGAAGGAGGAAGCCCTCGCAGAAGCCGCGCAACTTTCGTCGCTGGCCGACGAGACGCCTGAGGGCCGATCGATCGTTGTGCTCGCGAAAGAGAAATACGGACTGCGTGGCCGTGAATTCACGACTCATGAACCGACGTTCATTCCCTTCACCGCGCAGACGCGCATGTCCGGCGTGAATTACAACGGGCTGGAAATCCGTAAAGGCGCGGCGGACGCGATCGAAAAGTATCTAAACCAGAACGGCGCGCCGCCGCCTGCGGAACTTCGTGCCATCGTCGATCGAATTTCTCGTGAAGGCGCCACGCCTTTGGTCGTCGCGCAGAATCGCACCGCGTTAGGTGTAATCCAGTTGAAAGACATCATCAAGGGCGGCATGGTCGAACGATTCAATCAGCTGCGCGCCATGGGAATCAAGACCGTAATGATCACCGGCGACAATCCGCTGACTGCGGCGACGATTGCGCGCGAAGCTGGTGTCGACGATTTCCTGGCGCAGGCCACGCCCGAAGACAAGATGCGCCTGATCAAAGATGAACAGGCCGGCGGCAAGTTAGTCGCGATGACCGGCGACGGAACGAACGATGCGCCGGCGCTGGCGCAGGCCGACGTTGGTGTGGCGATGAACACCGGAACTCAAGCCGCTAAAGAAGCCGGCAACATGGTCGATTTGGATTCAAACCCGACGAAGTTGATCGAAGTCGTCGAGATCGGCAAACAGCTTTTGATGACGCGCGGCGCACTAACGACTTTTTCGATTGCGAACGACGTCGCGAAGTATTTCGCGATCATCCCGGCGATGTTCAGCGCAGTTGCGGGCCTCAGCGTTTTGAATGCCCTGAACATCATGGGACTACGCACGCCACAGTCGGCGATCTTGTCGGCCGTGATTTTCAACGCGCTGATCATCGTCGCCCTGATTCCGCTCGCGCTGAAGGGCGTGAAGTACCGGCCAATGAGCGCCGCCGCGCTGCTGCGCCGCAACATGCTGGTCTACGGGTTGGGTGGAATCATCGCGCCGTTCATCGGAATCAAGATCATCGACGTGATCGTGCATGCGATGGGATTGGCGTGATTGGGCTCCCTCTCCCTTTGGGAGAGGGCTGGGGTGAGGGGCGAAGCTACGGGGGAAAAAAGACAAAAAGTGTTCTTTCTTTTTCGCGCTAACCTTCGGACCCTCACCCTTACCCTCTCCCAAAGGGAGAGGGAATAGAAAGGCATTATGAAGAACTTGATAACAGCAGTGCTGATGACGATCGTGACCACGATCTTACTTGGCTTGATTTATCCACTGGCCGTAACTGGAATCGCGCAACTGGCTTTTCCAGACAAGGCCAATGGTCAGCTAATCAAGCGCAACGACGGCACCATCGTGGGCTCGCGAATCATCGGTCAACCATTCGGCGGGCCAGGCTATTTTCATTCGCGACCGAGTGCCGCGGGCGCTGCGGGCTATGATGCCGGAGCCTCGTCCGGATCAAATCTTGGCCCAACCAGTCAGAAGTTAATTGATCGTGTCAAAGTTGATGTGGAGCGAGTGCAAGCCGAAAATCCAGGAAAGCCGGTGCCGATCGATTTGGTCACGACGTCCGCCTCTGGTCTCGACCCGCACATTTCTCCAGCCGCGGCTGAGTTTCAGGTGCCGCGGGTAGCGCGGGAACGTGGAGTAAGCGAGAACGAGGTCCAACAGTTAGTCGCGGCGCATACCGAGGATCGAACGTTTGGGTTTCTCGGCGAGGCACGTGTCAATGTCCTTGAATTGAATCTGGATCTCGACAGTAAGAAACCGATGGGATTAAGGACGCCTTAATGGAGCGCGGGCATCCTTGCCCGCATGAGCGCGAAGCGCGAACAAGAAATGAGCGTGCTGCACACGCTTTGCGGGCAGGGATGCCCGCGCTCCGGCCAGAGGCGCTTTCCCTCAAAAGGGGGTGATGAGTATGACGACGGAGACAATTCAAATCCCAACTCTCTCCCGAGGCGTGTGGAGTTTGGCCCATTATCTGGTGGAGCGATCTCCCGCGCCCATGCCGCAACTCGTCGGATTGAAGGACAACGTCCTCGAAGCGGCCAGGGTAGCAGTTACCTTTCCCATTCCTCGCACCATTTATGTAGTTAACGAAGCCGGTGAGCTAAAGGGAATGATCCCAGCAGAGCGCCTGGCATCCTCCGTTTTCGACCTGATCGATAATTCGCATTCGCAAACTTCGGCGGCGAGTCCGTTTTTCAAACACGCAGTCGTCAAGGAGGCCTCATCAATAACCGCTGAGTCGCTGATGGTCCCCGTTCCGGTGACGATTTCCGACGACCAGAACCTTGCGGAAGCGATGAGGATTCTGTATTTCTCACAGCTCGATCAGATCCCCGTAATCAATGAAGAGAAGCAGGTCGTAGGCGTGATTCGGGCCCTCGATATTATTCGCGAATGGGTCGAGGACACGCTGCAAACTCAGCTTGGCGACGAAACGCAATCGATTCACACCACGTTTAGAGACGTGGCCAGCTTGCCGCGAGACGGCCACAAATTGTCGCCCGAGTCGATGCTCGCAAAGATTCAGGAAAGCGAGCAAGCGCCGCTTCGTGTTTACATTGGCGCTGCCGCAGGCGTCGGCAAGACTTACCAGATGCTCGAGGAAGCCCACGAACTCAATCGTCAGGGCGTGGACGTCGTGCTGGGATTTATCGAACCGCACGGCCGCATAGAAACTGAGACTTTGATCGAAGGATTGGAACAAGTCCCGCGTAAACGAATTGAATACCGCGGTGCGACCTTCGAGGAGTTGGACGTGGATGCGGTCATCGCGCGTCACCCGGCGATCGTAATCATCGATGAATTGGCGCACACGAATGTGCCGGGTTCAAAAAATGAAAAGCGTTACCAGGACGTGCTCGAGATTCTCGCCGCAGGCATTACGGTAATCACCGCAGTTAACATTCAGCACATTGAGTCGCTGAACGACGCGGTCATGCGAATCACCGGAGTTCAGGTGCGCGAAACGGTGCCTGACTCGTTTTTCAAACGCGCGAACGAGGTGGTCGATATTGATGTCTCGGTCGACATGCTGCGAACGCGTCTGCGCCAGGGAAAAATTTATCCGATCGAGAAGATTCAACAAGCGCTCAATAATTTCTTTCGCAAAGGCAATCTGTCCGCGCTGCGTGAGTTGGCTCTCAGGCGCGTAGCTCTCGATCAAGCGACGAAGGCCCATGATTACCGTCAGCGCGAGGGACTGGAGCAAGCGCCCATCCCGGAAAAAGTGATGGTGGCCATGGCCTCGCGCGGCAGCGCAAAAAGAATCTTGCGCGCCGGCGCCAGAGTTGCCGGCCGATTAGCAACGGATTGGATCGCTGTCTATGTCGAGACACCCAGGGAACAACCGGGCCGGATCGATCCGCACGATTACGTCGTCCTGCAAGAGAACATTCGTTTCGCGAAAGATCTGGGTGCAAAGATCGTGAAGCTTAAAGGCCGTCGAGTCGCCGATGCCTTGATCGACTATGCGCGCAAGGAAGGAATTACTCACGTCGTCTTCGGACAATCCGCGCGTTCGCGTTGGGATGTCCTGCTTCATGGTTCGGTGATTAATCGATTCCTCCGCGAGGCACGAGATGCCAGCGTGCACGTCGTACCACTGGAAAGAAAACAGGCGGATCAGGCGCTGTCGAGCGGCAAAGGTAATCTCTGATTTTCGCCCGGCAGATTTACTCACCATTCCTCTTTACGAACTTTTTATAAACCGCTTACTCCATCCTTACGCCGGAGCGCCTAACCTGACGCTGGCGATCCAGAGGCGCCGGGGAAATGCGAGCGGCAAGCGAACAAACTATCTCTGAAGAACTGAACCAGCGCATCGCGGAATTGACCGCGCGTGTGGCCGAGCTAACGCGCCGCCTCGACTTAATCGAAGTCGTGCGCGGCAACGGCCGGGCTCATCCGCAGCCCGAGCCTACTCTGCTCGGCGCGGACGATTCGTCCAATCCGATCGAATTCCTGACTGACAACGGGTTTGTGATCGTACGGCCGTGGGAACGAGATGGCTCGCCGGCGCCGACCGACGGCAATTGCCGATTCGTCGTTAGCGACCCGAACGGGAATGAGCGAACCATCGCCGTTAGAATTTCAAGAGAGTTAATGACCGCCACCGCCATTCAAACGAGCGGTCGCATAGATCAGTCGTGTGAGTTTTGGATCTGTTGTGCAGAAAAGCGGCTGGCGGATTACGTCGCAGAACTCGATAGTTTTCCCGAAGCGAACGAAATCATCGTCAATGATTTGGATCGCGAAGACCTCCTGCTTGCGATTCGGTGGGGAAAGTCTGGGTAGGTGCCGTGAGCCTGGAGCCAAGCGCCGGTAAAAGGGTTTGCCAACTCCGGCTCCCAACTCCTGACCTCCGTTTTTTATGGCTTATACGTTAAAGCGTTTACTGGTTGGTAAGGCAAAGAAGACCGCGATGGCGGTCCATGAGCGACTGACTAAGAAGACTGGTCTCGCGGTCTTCGCGTCGGACGCTCTGTCTTCAACGGCGTACGCAACAGAAGAAATTTTGCTCGTGCTCGCGGTCGCCTTCGCGTTCGGCCAGGGATACGCTTTCCATTATGTCGTGCCGATCACGTTCGCGATCGTGGCAGTCCTCGTCATCGTCGCGATCAGTTATCGCCAAACAATTTTCGCTTACCCTTCGGGCGGCGGCGCTTACATCGTCGCGAAAGATAATCTCGGCACGACGCCGGGATTGGTTGCCGCGGCGGCATTGCTCGTCGATTACGTTCTGACAGTTTCAGTATCGATCTCAGCCGGCGTGGCGGCGATCACCTCGGCCGCGCAAGGAACGAGCTGGGCCTGGATTAACGACCACAAAGTATTTATTTGTCTGATTCTGATCGCATTCATTGCAGTGGCTAACCTGCGCGGCGTGCGCGAATCAGGCGCGCTATTCGCTGGCCCAACGTACTCGTTCGTGATCAGTTTTCTCTTCATGGTCGGTTATGGCCTGGTTCATTATTACTTTCATCCGACTGTCGCGCCGGCTCCCGCCGATCTCAAATTAGCTGAAGGGTATCACCTGCAACCGCTGACCTGGTTCTTGTTGTTAGGAGCATTCTCGAACGGTTGCGTCGCGTTGACCGGAACCGAAGCAATCTCAAACGGCATCCCCGCATTCAAGCAACCCGAATCAAAGAACGCAGCGACGACGCTCGCCTGGATGGCCGCGCTGCTGGCGACCATGTTCATCGGCACCAGCGTGATGGCCTACCTCTATCAGGTGCATCCGCGTGAGAGTGAAACAGTCATTTCGCAATTCGCTCGCACGATCTTTGCGGGGCCAATGAGCTGGTTCTACTACGTCATTCAAACAACCACCGCGCTCATCTTGATCCTGGCTGCGAACACTTCGTTTGCAGACTTTCCTCGCCTGGCCAGCCTGCTGGCGCGCGATCGATTTCTCCCGCGCCAGTTCGCCACGCGCGGCGACAAACTCGTCTTTTCAAACGGCATCATCATTCTTGCACTGTTCGCGGCAGTGCTCGTGATTGGCTTTGGCGGCGACACCAGCCGCTTGATTCCACTGTACGCAGTCGGCGTATTCCTGTCGTTCACGCTGTCGCAAAGCGGGATGGTACTTCACTGGCGGAAGGCTGGGCGCGCGCTGAAGACCGCAGGAGCAGCCGCGGAGTTAAGCGCGGCTGAACGGGAACAACTGAAGCAGGCAAAGCACTGGAAGAAGTCGATCATCGTTAACGGTCTGGGCGCGACGGCTACGCTGATAGTTCTCGTCGTACTAGTCACCACCAAGTTCATCCATGGCGCGTGGATTGTTGTCGTGCTGATTCCCTTGCTGGTCGCGCTGTTTCGCGCCATCCATCGCCACTACATGGACGTGGCGACGCAGCTAACTACCGAGGGCGCGCAAAAAGTTCAACCGATCAGGCATGAAGTTGTCGTGCCCATCTCGGGAATTCATCGCGGCGTGTTGCAGGCGCTCCAGTACGCGAAGGCAATTGCCGGCGGCGGCCACGTGACGGCGATTTACATCAACGTCGACGATGAGGCAACACAGAAGCTCCGCGAAAAGTGGGGCGGCTTTGTCGAAGGAGTTGAGCTGGTCGTAATTGCTTCGCCTTATCGTTCGCTGGTCGGGCCGCTGACGCGATACATCGATCGGCGGCTGGTCTTACATCCCGAGGAGGTGGTCACTGTCGTGTTGCCTGAATTCGTCCCGGCGAAATGGTGGCATCACCTGTTGCACAACCAGAGTTCACTCATGCTAAAAGGAGCGCTGCTCTTCAAGCCTAACGTGATCGTGATCAGCGTCCCCTATCATTTGGGACTCGATAAGCGGAGTGGGAATGGCCAACGGAACGGAAAACCCCGGCGCGAGTAACGGCAAGAAATCTGTTCACTAGGGATCTAATCTTCGGGAAGTGTCTTGAGGCCCACCGACTGGACGATTCGTTCGCGATACTTGCGCGCTTCAGCTTTGATCGTTTCTTCATTCAGAGTCAGCAGGCGGCGATCGCGCATGACGACGCGGCCTTCGATGATCACGGTCCGCACGTCGTCAGCTTTCGTCGCGTAAACCAAATCAGAATAAATGTTGTACCAGGGCGTTTGATTCAGATCGTCGAGATCTACAATCACCAGATCAGCACGCTTCCCTCTTTCAATTGAGCCTATCTCTTTATCGAGATGTAACGCGCGCGCGCCGCGAATCGTGGCCATCTCAAAAGCTTCCTCGGCCGACACAACCTTTGGATCGTTGCTGATCAATTTGTGCAGCTTTGCCGCTGTATCCATCTCTTCCCAAAGATTCAGATCGTTGTTCGAAGCGGCGCCGTCGGTGCCCAGACCCACCGGGAAGTTTGCTTTCAGCATCTGCGGAACCGGCGCCGTCCCGGAAGCGAGCTTCATGTTCGACTGCGGATTGTGAACGATGCCGACGCCGAGTTTCTTCAGCAGCCCAAGTTCTTCGTCGCTCGGCCAAACCATGTGTGCAGCGATCACTCGATCATTCAGGAAGCCGATGCGATTTAGATAATCGACAGGCGAAGCACCTTTGGCTTTGACGCTGTCGTCGACTTCGCGTTTCGTTTCGGAAATGTGAATGACAATTGGCGCGTTCAGTTTATCGGACAGCGCGCGCGCCGCTTTCAAATGATCCTCAGAGACCGTGTAAGGCGCATGCGGCGCGATCGCCGGAACGATCAGCGCGTTGCCCTTCCACTTATTGATGAACCGCTCTGAGTAAGCCAGCCCTTCGTCGTAGGTTTTGTTATCAGCAACGGGAAAATCGATCACGGTTTCACCGAGCACGCCGCGCATTCCCGCTTTGAACGTTTCATCCGCGATCGCATCTTCGAAGTAATACATGTCGCAGTAGGTCGTCGTGCCGCTGCGAATCATTTCCGCCAGACCCAGGCGCGTGCCGACGCGCACGAAATCTTCGGTAACGTTTTTCGCTTCCGCCGGGAAGATGTATTTCGTGAGCCACTCTTGCAGATCGAGATCGTCCGCAATGCCGCGAAAGAGCGTCATCGGCACGTGCGTGTGACCGTTGATGAGACCGGGAATGACGACTTTGCCCGCGGCGTTGACAACTTCACGCGCGGCGTATTTGCGATCGATTTCGGGGGTCTTTCCGACTTCGACGATCCGTCCGTCCTTAACGGCGACGGCACCCTGCTCGATCACGCGATGCGAGCCGTCCATCGTCACAATCGTGCCGCCTCTAACAATGATGTCCACGGTCGTCTTTCGCCTTTGCGCCATCGTCACGGATTGCGCGAGCGAAATCAACAGGAGTAGCGCGATCAGTCTCATCTTCATCTTTGAGTCAGTCTCGTTGTCTTCACAAGTTAGCTTGTTCCTGGATGTAGGCCAAGAAGCGCCCGTGCTCACTTGTCACAAAGGTCTTGCTGCGGCAACTCTTTGAAAACAAACACGACGTAGATTCCGCCCTTGTCACCCTCTTCCAATCGCAGATGAGTCTGTTTTTGGTCGAAGTAACTAAGCGTGAGAATTGCGTCCAGGTCAAGATTTCCTCGCTCTTTGCTGTAAGTATTGCCGACCCGGGTTTTTATTTTCGCCCAAATTTCTTTCCATATTTCGGCGCGGTATCGGCAGGGCATACCCATAAGTATCGTCTTTTCGACTTTCCGACCCTCAACCGGCTCCCTGGCAAGCGCCCGATGCCCCGGCGGATTCAAGTTGAAGCCAAATTCAAGAGGCATCGTCTGCGATACCTTCTCGCCGTCCTTCAGCGCGGGCTCAAACTTGATACTTTTGGCGGCGTCGATCGCGCTCTGGGTCAGACCATGTGGCAAGCCTTTGACGACTTGAATATCGGTGACTTGTCCCGAGCGGCACAGGACCACCGTCAGCGCGATCTGTCCACTGACATCGTGCATTCGTGCTGCTTCTGTGTATTTCGGAAAAGGCTTGGACGTGATCTTCGCCTTCTGAGAAACGTCTTTCGCTTCATAGACAGGGCCATCGCATTTTTCGTCGCTGGGTTGATTCTTGCCTTGAGCAGCAGCACCCGCCACCACTAAGAACAACATAATCAGCAAACCAAGATTTCTGGTCATGACGACTCAAACAGGAGGACTCACGCGGTCAAGTGCGCTGCGTATCTGCCAGGAAGCGCGCATCAAAGGCTTTGGGCAACAAATCCCTGATGTTCACTATTTCGCTTTGGCCTTTTAGATTCGCCAAAGTAATTTTCGCGTTCTTCGCATACTCCCAAATAATCTGCCGGCAAGTTCCGCACGGCGGAGTTAATGCTTCGGTGTCGACCACGATGACGAGGTCCGTAAAGTCTCGTTCACACTCGGAGAGTGCCTTCCAAATCGCCACGCGCTCAGCGCAAACGGTCAAACCATAGCTGGCGCTTTCAATGTTGCAACCCTTAAAGATTTTTCCGTCTTTCGTCTTCAAGGCCGCGCCTACCAGGAATTTTGAAAACGGCGCCAGCGAACACAAGCGCGCTTCGCCGGCAATTTTTATTAGATTATCAACCTCGCTCAATTATGGCCTCCAACTGAATGTAAAGAACCGGCCAGCCTCTCGCGAATCTTTCCACTAATCAAATCGATGCTCACAAGATTATGACCACCCTCGGGAATAATGACATCGGCGAAGCGTTTGGACGGTTCGACGAATTGCATGTGCATCGGCCGCACGGTTGCCATGTACTGATCGATGACTGAATCAAGCGTGCGTCCGCGCTCGGCAATGTCGCGGCGCAAACGACGAATGAACCGCAGATCGTCCGGCGTATCCACAAATATTTTGATGTCCATCTGCTCGAGCAAACGAGGTTCGGCGAAAATCAAGATACCTTCGACGATGACGATCGGCTTCGGTTCGACGCGCGTGGTCGCCGGCAGACGTGAATGGGTCCTGAAATCGTAGATGGGTAACTCGACTGGTTCGCCCGCGTTCAACTTCTTCAGATGATTGACCAACAGATCGTTATCGACGGCGTCAGGATGATCGAAGTTCGCCGCGTTGCGATAATCCAACGGCATATCTTTTAAGTCGCGGTAGTAAAGATCCTGCTGAATGAAGACAACTTCATCGGCCCGAACGGATTCGAGGATCCTGTTCGCAACCGTAGTCTTGCCTGAACCTGTGCCGCCGGAGATGCCGATAATCATAAATTCCTGCTTTGTTGGGTACGAACGCCTCTGGCGTGCTTCTTCGTCTTAGCGACCTAGCACGCCGGAGGCGTGCGTACCCAGCTAGGCCAGTTTCGCAATTACCCTTCTCAATAACTCAGTAAACTGTCCGCGCACACGTTCGCCGATTTCCATCACCTGGCTGTGATCGATGGGCCGGCTTGAGACGCCCGCAGCTAAATTAGTGATGCACGAAATTCCGATCACGCGCATGTCCATATGCCGCGCGACGATTGCTTCGGGCACCGTGCTCATGCCAACCGCATCGGCGCCAAGCGTGCGCACCATGTGGATCTCGGCAGGCGTTTCGTAACTCGGGCCGGTGAGCGAAGCATACACACCACGACGCAATGAAAGGCCCATCGAATTCGCCTCATCAATCACCAAACTCTGTAAATCCGGATCGTAGGCAACCGAAAGATCCGGAAAGCGTGGGCCGAATCTTTCTTCGTTCGGGCCTATCAAGGGATTCACTCCCATCAGATTGAGGTGATCGCTGATGACCATCAATGATCCCGGCGTGAGTTCTGTGTTCAGCGAGCCTGCGGCGTTTGTCAGCAGCAACGTGTTCACGCCGAGCAGCTTCAGCACCCGAATCGGGAACGTGACTTCTTCCAGCGAGTAGCCTTCATAAAAATGAAAGCGGCCCTGCATCGCCGCCAGCGCGACGTCGCCGGCTTTTCCAATTACTAATCGCCCCGCGTGACCTTCTACGGTGGCGTGCGCAAAGCCGGGGATTTCGTCATAACCGATCGCAGTAGCGTCGCTCAGTTCATCAGCGAACGCGCCCAGTCCGCTGCCCAGGACGATCGCGACTGAGGGTTCGGTGCTCGTACGCGAACGGATGAATTGCGCGGCGCGTTGCGCGTGCTCGTATATTGTTAGGGGATTTGCTCGTGCTGACATATCGAATTTAATTGAGACATTACAACATTAAAAGAGCGTCACTGTCATGCGGAGTCGCAACTTCACTGGGTGATTCGTCAATGACGATTCACAGAAAAAAGCGAGCGCCGCGGCTTACCTTTCTTTTAGATAGGGGGTTCCCAGGGCCTTGGGCGCACGCGACTGGCCAATGAAGCCGGCGAGCACGACGATCGTGACCACGTAAGGAATCATCTGGATGAATTGCACGGGGATGTCTTCGCCGGAAGGAAGTTTCGCGACGCCCTGCATCTGAATCGTCAATGCATCGGCAAGGCCGAACAGCAAACACGCGAGCATCGTTTGCACCGGCCGCCACTTTCCGAAAATCAAAGCCGCCAGGGCGATGAAGCCGCGGCCGGCAGCCATGTTCCGCGTGAACAGCGAGGATTGACCGATGGAGAGATACGCGCCGCCAATTCCTGCCAACGCTCCTGAGAGGATCACGCCGATGTAACGAATGCGCGTGACCCTAATGCCGGCCGCGTCGGCTGCTTCCGGATTCTCGCCCACCGCGCGCAATCGCAACCCAAACGGCGTTCGATACAGGATGTATCGCGTCAGCAATGCTGCAATCAATGCAAGCACGGACACGACCGATACATCAGTGAGGATTCGCCACGCAGGCAGGAACGGCAACAGCCGATGCAGGTCGGGCAATAAGTTTTCTTTCGGAATCTGCGGCGTCGAACCCGAAGAGAGGAACAGCGCGCCGCTGAGAACCGCAGGTAAGCCGATGAAGAGGATGTTGATGCCCGTGCCCGTGACGACTTGATCGGCTTTGAAGCGAATGCAGGCGACGGCAATGATCGCGGCAACTGCCGCACCGGCGACGATCGCTGAGCTCAGTCCAACCAACGGACTGTGCGCATAATAGGTTACCGAAGCCGCGGTGAAAGCTCCCGCTAACAGCAATCCTTCGAGCGCGATATTGATGACGCCGGAGCGCTCAGAATACAGTCCGCCGATCGCCGCCAGCACCAGCGGCGTCGATAGCCGAATCGTCGAGAACAATAATGACAGCGTGAGAATCTGGCGCACTAGATTTTCGCTTTCTTCAGAAGCCCAAACTGTTTCAGCGGCCCACGGAACATCGCTTCCGCAGCGACAAAGACGATCACGATTCCCTGAAGCATATCGACGATGTCTTTCGAAACGTGCATCGTAAAAGCGTCGACGAAGATTCCGCCGCGCAGCAGAATCGCGAATAGGATCGCCGCCAGAAAAACTCCAACCGGATGATTTCGTCCGAGCAGCGCGACTGCGATTCCAACGAATCCATAGTTCGCCGAGAATCCATCATAGTAACGATGTCGATAACCGAGCACTTCATTTATTCCGACCATGCCCGCGAGCCCGCCGGAGATCGCCATCGCCAAAATAATCTGTTTGCGAATCGAGACGCCGCCGTATTCCGCTGCGGACGGATTCGCGCCGGTCGCGCGCATTTCATATCCCCACTTCGTCTTCCACAGAAAGATGTAAACCAGCACGCACGCGAGAATCGCAAGCAGGAACGCGAAATTCAAAGGGATTCGGGCGGGCAAGCCGGGAATGAACTTGCCCAGGTGAATGAGATCTGCGCTGGGGCTGATCGGCGCGGTCTGCATGATGGCGTCGCCGGGAATCTTGTAACGATACTGTGTGAAGTAACTGAGCAGCGCGACCGCAATGAAGTTCAGCATGATCGTGTTGATGACCTCATGCGATCCGAACTTCGCTTTGAGAACGCCGGGGATGCCGCCCCAGATGGCGCCGGCCGTGATCGCCGCGATGCAACACAAGGGCAAAAGCACGATTGCCGGCAAATGGGCCCACTGTGCGACGAACGTGTTACCGGGATCGGGCGCACCAAACTTCATGCCCACCCAGGCGGCCGCAAACGCCGCCACGTAAAGCTGGCCCTCGGCGCCGATGTTCAGCAGTCCGCAGCGGAACGCAACGGCCACCGCCAAGCCGGTGAAGATCAGCGGCGTCGCGTTGAACAGCGTGTAGCCAATTCCGTCCGGCCAGGAAAAAGCGCTGCCGATCAGCAACTTGTAAGTTTGAATCGGACTGTCGCCGATAATCCAAACCACGATGCCGCCGACAACGAACGCCGCGATGACGGCGATTAGCGGAAATAAGATTTCTTTGAACAGTTTCATTTTTCGGGATGTACTAAACACCACCTCCGGTCATCATTAGTCCGATCTCTTCATTCGTCGTTTTCTTCGGATCGACTTCACCAACGATTTGCCCGTTGTGAATCACCAACAATCGATCGGATAGGGCCGTCACTTCTTCCAGTTCAGCCGAAACCAGCAGCACCGCACATCCTGCGTCACGCAGCTCAACAATCTTGCGATGGATGAATTCGATTGCGCCGATGTCAACGCCGCGCGTCGGCTGCGACACGAGCAAAAACTTCGGCGGCAGTTCAAATTCACGGCCGATGATTAGCTTCTGCTGATTGCCGCCCGACAGCGCGCGCGCCGGCAGATCTGGATTCGGCGGGCGCACATCAAAATCACGAATCACCTGCTCAGTGCGGCGCTGAATTCCTTTTCGATCGAGGAGAATTCCATCGCTTGAGACCGCCGGCTTGCGATAGTGCACACCGAGGATCGTGTTCTCGGCCAGACTAAAATCCAACAACAATCCGCGACGATGTCGATCTTCAGGAACGTGTGCAATGCCGAGTTCTTTTCGCTTACGCGCGTCGGTTTGCGTAACGTCTTGACCTTCGAAACTGATCGAGCCGGAGGTGTGCGAACTGGGAATCAATCCGGCCAGCGCTTCAAT